>CAKZZK010000290.1 GCA_937885235.1 uncultured Treponema sp. | reverse complement strand
CCCCCCCCTATATTTTGTCAAGTAGTTTAGGCTGTTTTTTTCGATTTTTTTGTGGCATTGTTAGGGCATCGGTTCTTGACCGGGGGAGGGGGCGCTGACGCGGCTATATTAGGAATTTATTCCATAATTAATGGCGTCATCTTATTCACACACAAACGCAAACAATAATAAAGGCTGCCCATGCGGTTTTTCACCACAGGACAGCCCCCTGCTTTTTACCTAGCCATTACAACAATTATGCGTTCTGCAAACGCTGAACCTGCTCAATGGGAAGCCCGGTTATATCAGCCACATCCTCGGGGCTATATTTCCCTGATGTAAACATGCGGCAGGCTATGGCCTCAGCCCTGTCCATCGAGAGGTGGTATGCCCATGCACGCTCCTCCTCGCTCACTTTGTTATATGCCTTCAATGCATAGTCAATTCCTCCTGCCATCCTGCGTCCCGTGCAAGTCCTTCCAGCACTTCCTGCAAGCAGTTCCTGCTTATTGCACCTTTCTATAAACCTACACCAGTTCCTCAATTTTGGCAAGTCTGCGTCAGTCTGCTTGGCGTCTTCCGGTATAGTCTGGTCTGGAATTCAGTTTTGACACATAACTGCAAAAAAAAATTACTCTTTTTTACGGCGCTCCGCCGGATGCCCGCATACCTGTAGGCGTGGAGCTGGCAAAGCTGCTTGCGGCGGCACTATTTAAGACGATATCCGTAAAACAATCACATTATTATAGAAGAAAATGAGCGTACAGACACAAGCTTGTGCGCTCTAGCCTATATGCACGAATATCCACGAGCTATATGCATAAATGCCCACGGACTATATGCATAAATGTCCACGGCGATGTGCACGAATGTCCACGGCGATGTGCACGAATGTCCACGGCGATGTGCATAAATATCCACGGCTATGAGCATAAATATCCACGGCAATGTGCATGAATGTCCACGGCTATATGCATAAATGCCCACGGGCTATATGCATAAATGCCCACAGGCTATATGCATAAGTTCGTATAAGCCATACAAAAAATTCACACAGCCAGCATACCATAGTGCCAATGAGAAAACGCATTGAAATGCTTGTGGTTTCCTGCTATACTGGGGGGACTTTATTACCAGAGGGTTTCCAGTGTTTCTAAAGAGTCTAGAAATATACGGTTTCAAATCATTTGCAGACAGGACGCAGATCAATTTTGCCGACGGTATCACTGCGCTTCTCGGACCGAATGGCTGCGGCAAGAGCAATGTTGTTGATGCCATCAAGTGGGTGCTTGCGGAGAACAAGTCCAAAAACCTCCGCGCGGAAAATATGTCAGACGTCATTTTCAACGGCACAGACTCCCGCCCCGCGCTTTCCATGGCGGAAGTCACCCTCACCATCGCCAACGACAACGGTCTTCTGCCCCTCGAGGACTCCGAAATTGCCCTCAAACGCCGCCTGTACCGCTCGGGAGAAAACGAATACTACATCAACGGCAAGCAGATGGGCGCCACAAACGTGCGAAAGCTCTTCATGGACACCGGCATAGGCAAATCAGCCTACTCCGTCATGGAGCAGGGCAAAATAGACCAGATTTTATCCTCAAAACCGGAAGACCGCCGCTACCTCTTTGAAGAAGCGGCGGGCATAAGCCGCAGCAAGGCAGAGGTGGCAGAAGCAGAACGAGAGCTGGAGCGCACAAAGGCAAACCTCGCGCAGATAGACGTAAGCCTTGCCGAAATCAAGCGGAACTATGAAACGCTCAAAGTGCAGGCAGACAAGACAACAAAATACAGGAAACTTAAAGACGAAAAGTTTGAATGCGAGCTGGACATACAGCTGCTTCGCCTCAAGGATTTTACTCAGGAAAAAGCGCGCCACGAGAATGAAAAGAAGGACGTGGAAAAAAAGCGCGACGACGTGGCGCGAGAGATAGAGGAAATCTACAACACATTAAGTGAAAATACAGATAAAATCAAAACCCTGCAGGAACAGATAAACGCCCGCCAGCAGGAAGCCATAAAGATCCTTGCCGAGCAGAACGGCAAGAAAGCTATGGTAAAGCAGCTGCGCGAGCATCAGAGCGAGCTGAAAGAGAAAATCGGCCAGCTGGAAAACCGCATTAAAAACGTGCAGGAGCGGGTGGACGGGTACACGGAAGAAATAGACGACCTGAATTCCGAGCTGCACGACAAAAACAAGAAGCTCAGCGAAATTACGGCAAACATCAACGGCTTTGCGGAAAACATCAAGCAGGCATCGCTTCAGATAGAAGAAAACAAGACCCATATCGGCGATAATGAGGAAAAAATCCACAGCCTTGAAGCAGAGCGCGCCGAGCTGCAGAAACAGCTTGCCGCCATCACAGAAGACATCGTAACCGAGCTGGACGCAAAGCTCAAAGACGCAGGCTATTCCTCAGCAGCAAACAGGAAGGCAAAGGAAAAGCTGATTGAGAGCCTGTCGAAAATCAAGGTATTCAGCGCGGGGCGTGCCAACATCTTCAAGGATTTCGCAGCCCTCCCCAGCCATGCAGAAAAAGACAGCGCCACCTTTGCCGCAGACGCGGTACAGGCGTTCACAGACATGGGCGCCATGCTTGGTGAGCTGACAGAGCTCCTTGACGCATACACAAAGACAACGCCTCAGTTCATCGATGAGTTTCTTTCCCCCGAAGGCATCATCACGAAGAAGCGAAAAATAGACAATAATATAGAAGAAATTATTGCATCTGTGGATGCCCTGCACGAGCAGACGGCTTCTCTGGAGGAAAAAAACGAGGAGCTTAACGAAAAAATAGACGAATACAAGGAAACGCTTGGCAAACTCCGCATAAATCAGGCGCAGATGGATCAGCAGATACGTTCCAGCCAGCAGCAGATTTCCACCCTGCGCAAAACGCTTGCCGCCGAAGAGGCAGCACTCAAAGAACGCGAGGCAGAGCTGTACGAAGAGACAAAGCGGCAGGAAGAGATGGCAGAGCAGATTGCCGAAAACGAGGAACAGGTCGCCGAGCTTGAATCCCGCGGGCAAGCCATCACTGAGGAACTTAACCAGCTCGACAGCCAGATTGCCGAGTGCAACAGCAAGGTGACGGGCAAGGAGAGCGCACTACAGAAGAAGCAGGCGGAAAAAAACAAGTTCCAGGTGCGCTACGAGAACCTGAGCGTGCTCATCGCACAGAACGAGACGGAAATCCGCAACGTCAAACAGAACTTTCAGGACAATTACTCCGATGACCTCATGAAATTCGAGGAGCGGATGTACAAGATAAGCACCCCTGCCGCAGTCCTGCGCCAAAAGCTGCAGGAAACCAAGCAGAAGATACAGGAACTAGGTCCCGTCAACATGAACGCGGTTGACGAGTTCCAAGAGGAAAAAGAGCGCTACGAGCGGCAGCAGGCAAGCTACGACGATACAAAAAAATCGTTGGAGAACCTGAACCGGGTGAGCGAGGAGATCCGCACGAAGTCTTCGGAGCTCTTTCTGGACACCTACAACAAGATCCGCCGCAATTTCCACAATATGTTCCGCAGGCTCTTCAGCGGCGGCGGCAAGGCTGACCTGCGCCTGATTGACCCCGCAAACGTGCTGACGACAGGCATAGAGATTTTTGCCCAGCCGCCGGGAAAGAAACTGGTTAACATCTCCCTGCTTTCAGGCGGCGAAAAAACCATGACGGCAATAGCCCTGCTCTTTGCGACCTACCAGGTGCGCCCCAGTCCCTTCTGTCTGCTTGATGAGATAGATGCCGCTCTTGACGACAAGAACGTGTCCAGCTTTGTGCAGTCCCTGCGGGCATTTGCCAACATCAGCCAGTATATCGTCATCACCCACAACCGCAAGACGGTTATGGGCGCTTCCAGCATGCTCGGCGTGACGATGGACAGCGGCGTAACGCAGGTAGTGCAGATTCGCCTTGACGACGACATGATAAACGGCAGAGCCAGCTTTGATGATGCCGATGACTTTGTGGAAGAAGATGTGCCGCCGGAAGAGGGCATAGTCATTCCTCCGCGCCCACCGCGCCGCGAACATAACCCGGACGGCAGCCTTAAGATAGAGGGGCAAAGTGCCGAGAATACAGAGGGGATAGAAGATACTCATGCAGATGCTTGACGATATAAAGGAAAATATACGCAGTTTTATAGAAGAAAACAGCAAGCTCACCGTTGCCCTCTTGGGTATGTTCGGTCTGCTGACTGTCTGCGCGGTGTTCGTGCTCCTTGTATACCATCCCGGAAGTGCTAAGAAGCGCAAGACTGTGCCCTTGCCGGAAGAGCCGTTTACCCTGAAAGAGGAATTCCTGCAGCCTGCGGGAATACGGATGACTGAGGATTATTATTTTTCCCGTGTGACGGAAGACTCTTGGTCTTCCGGAGAGCGCGAGCGATGGTTCACTATGCCTGATGATGCAAACCTTGCAGAGCTCCGCAAGGCAAACGATGAACTTGTAAATACTATAACAGAGGCAGCTCCATGAAAAAAACATATATTTCTTTGCTTGTAAGTGCAGCATTATGCACCGTGTTGTGCGCCGCATCCTTTGCCCAGGTCTTTTCGCCTGACGGAGAGACTGAGCCGGTGCCCGTGCAGGCATCCCGCTCCGTTTCCTTAAAGCAGAACCAGTACCTCGACATCGAATACCCCGGCACAGGCTGGATTTATCTTGGAGGAGTAGAGGCAAGCTCCCTCCTGCGCTATTCGGGAAGGCGTCTGGAAGAAAAGACAACCTTCTTCACGCTGCGTGCCACAAACGAGGGAAGCGCCATCCTGCATTTCTACAAAAACGATGCCCTTGCCGGTGGTTACATAGACGACTACCTGCAAGTGACGGTGAGCGGTTCAAGCAGGACTGCCGACCACGTGCTCGCACCATCCTATGCCGCCGTGGTGCCGCCGCTGCCCTCCTTTAAAAATGCGGCTATAAACGCAACAGCAAGCTCATCCTCCGCGGCAGAGACCAGCCAGCCGGCAGCAAGCTCAGACACTGAGACGAGAGAACCCTCTTTTGTCGCCGTGCCCCGCAGCGCAGCCGTCACACAGGCGGAATCTCCCGTCACGCTCAATCCCGTGGAGGATACGGATAAAGCAGCCACCGTCATCCAGAACACCGGCTCATCCCGTAGCAGCAATACGGCAAGCAATGCCGCAAGCTCTAGTACTACGACTGCCGCAAGCAGCACGACGACAGGCGCCACCGCAGCAGCATCTTCCGGCAGCGAAACAGCAAACTCCGCTAGCACCAGCTCTGCCGATGAGCTTTTCACCCTTGCGCAGAAAGCCTATGATGAAGGGGACTACGAAAAATGCCTTTCCTGTCTGGATGATTTCTTCAACAAAGCGGTAGAGCGCATGGATGAGGGGCTTTTCTTGCAGGCACAGGCACTGGAAGCACCTTCTTCTTCTCGCAATATCAAGAAATCCCTGGCTGTCTACAAGAGCCTTATCAGGCAGTACCCCGAAAGCGCGTCATGGGAAAAAGCAAAAGAGCGCATTGCCTACATCGAAAGGCTGTATTTCAATATACACTAGTCCATACATTGCAAGAAAAATCTATTTTCTATATAATACCACTGTACCGGCTGCTATGCCGGGCAGAGGATACGTATGCTTGATTATAGATTTATTAAAGAAAATCTGGATGCGGTAAAGGCAAACATTGTCAACCGCAACATGAATGCCGATGCAGATATAGTCGTAAAGCTCTTTGACGAGCGCACGGCACTTACCACTGAGTTACAGGCTTTGCAGCAGAAGCGCAATGCAAATGCCGCGGCGATGAAGCAGAAGCTTGATGCCGAAACACGGCAGAAATACGTGGAAGAAGGTAAATCCCTCAAAGACCAGATTGCCGCCGTTGAAAAAAAGCTCTCCGAAACCGAGGCCGCGCTGGACGAAGCGGGGCGGAAAATTCCAAATATGGCACATCCCGACGTTCCCGTGGGCAAGGTGGACAGTGAAAACCTCGAAGTCAAGAAGGTGGGAACCCCCCGTACTTTCGACTTCAAGCCTAAAGACCATGTGGAGCTGGGAGAATCCCTTGACCTCATAGATTTTGACCGCGGCACAAAGGTGTCCGGTCCCAAATTTTACTATCTGAAAAACGAGGCTGTCTTCTTGGAGCAGGCGCTAATCATGTATGCGCTCAACGTGCTGCGAAAGCATGGCTTTACCACCTTCATCACGCCGGACGTCGCGAGGCAGGAGGTGCTGCAGGGCATAGGCTTTAATCCCCGCGGCAATGAAAGCAACGTCTACTGCCTGGAAGACGAGGGCACCTGCCTTGTCGCCACTGCCGAAATCACGCTCGGCGGCTTTCACTCTGACGAAATTCTTGAAAAATCCGCACTGCCGCTTTTCTACTGCGGGCTTTCGCACTGCTTCCGCCGGGAGGCAGGCGCCGCTGGGCATTTCAGCAAGGGGCTATACCGGGTGCACCAGTTTGACAAGGTGGAGATGTTCGTCTACAGTCTGCCGGAACAGAGCAATGAGATTCACGAAAAGCTCCGTCTCATAGAAGAAGAAATCTTCTCTGGTCTCGGGCTGCCATTCCGCGTGGTCGATACCTGCACGGGAGACCTCGGCGCCCCCGCCTACCGCAAGTGGGATCTGGAAGCATGGATGCCGGGACGCTCCGACGAAGCCCACCCCAACGGCGACTGGGGAGAAGTAACCTCTACTTCCAACTGTACGGACTATCAGGCGCGCCGTCTGAATGTAAAGTATCACGATGACGACGGCAAGAACAAATATGTGCACATGCTCAACGGCACAGCCATCGCCGTGGGACGCGCCATGCTCGCTATTCTGGAAAACTACCAGAACGCCGACGGTTCCGTGACGGTGCCTTCTGTCCTTGTGCCCTTCTGCGGATTTGACAAGATCGGTCCGAAAGCGGCGCAGCGTTCGCCAGTCTACGTGGCAAAAAGAAAGTAATATGACTAAGCAGATAAATTACGCGCGCTCTATTTTTTTGCTGCTCATGCTGGTGTGCTTTATGGCGGTTGCCGCCGTCATAAAGCTGACGGCATCCTTCTGCATTCCCCTCATGGTAGCGGTGCTGCTCGCATTCGTAATGTACCCCTTCTGCCAGAAGCTCAAGCGCATCCATGTGCCCTGGGCGCTGAGCATACTGCTGATCATTGCCATAGCGTTCGTACTCTTCTATTTCTTTGGCTCGCTCCTCGTTTCCTCACTCAAGACCATTGTAGCAGCTTACCCGCGCTATGAGTCACGCTTTACTTCTATTTACAAGATATTTGCAGAAAAATTCAAGATTCCTTTTGACGAAGATTTGGGGCTGATAAACAACCTGTGGAATTCACTCAACGTGCGCAACATCGTGCAGAACATTGCCATAACGCTCAGCAGCTCCCTTGTCTCCGTCTTAAAGGTCATCCTGCTGATAGTCCTCTTAATCGTGTTCTTACTGCTTGAATTCCAGTCCTTAAAGCTCAAGATAGACGCGGCTTTCACTGCCGAGGAAACGCACAGGACCATCGTCAACATAGCGCACAACATCATCACAGAAGTAACGCATTTTCTTTCTATTAAATTCATCATTTCCCTGATGACAGGCTTTCTGGTATTCGCGGGCACCTTTGTCATCAACATGGACTTTCCCATCGTCTGGGGTTTTCTTGCCTTTGTGCTGAACTTTATCCCGAACTTCGGCTCGATAATCTCCTGCGGACTGACGATGCTTTTTGCCATACTGCAATTTTATCCAAGCTGGGAATACATCATCTATGTGGGAATCTTGATGGTGGCGGTGAACATGGTGCTGGGCAACATTGTGGAGCCACGGTGGGAGGGAACTGACTTAGGGATTTCCCCCTTTATCATCCTCGTAAGCCTGTCTTTCTGGGGCTGGATGTGGGGCTTTGTCGGCATGATCCTTGCCGTACCGCTCATGGTGGTTATCAAGATTGTCTGCGAAAATATAGATGCACTCAGACCCATAGCAATACTGCTCGGCAACGGTCCAAAGAAAAAGGAAAAAGGCGAAGAAGACTCTAGTACTGTCCTTGAGTCTTTGTAAATTTCGTTCCGCAAAACTTTTCATGCAGGAAGCGCGCATCTTCCTGCTTGATAGCGGAATAGCTGCCGACAAGGCACTTCACCCGCCTGTCCCCGCTTGTATACATATCGGTTATCGTCATCTGTATAGAAATCATACGCTTGAGCAGGGCGCTCTGCCCTAACACAAAATGCAGTTTAAGGGAGTAATCCGCGTCAAGCTGCAAGAGGGCGTCCTGTTCAATGCAGCCAAGCACAATCTTCGTCTCATCTATGTAGATAATGTCAAAAGGCTTTATAGTTCCTTCCACTGCCGGAGGCGTGACCTGCTGAGACACATAGCGGCAGATACTGATGAGGTATGAGATATCATCATGAGGGCGTATGGGCAGGTTGAACACATAGCGCTCGTAATAGACCTGCGCCGCCGATTGCAGGGACGGCTCTATAGACTGCCAGCTCGGCTTTACAAAAAGATTGTAGGCACTGTGGGGGAATGCGGAAAGGCTGATGTCCTCCTTGCCCTTCGCTTTGTAGCTGATGCTTGCCGTAAAGGAATAGTCTTCCTTCTCCTTTTTTTCACGCTGCACTTTGTAAAGGCGGGGAGGAACCTCTATGCTGTAGCCAAAGGCGGATTCCCCCAGAATGCTGATGAAAAAAAGCCCCAGATGATTATAGTAGAACTGTACCCGTATCGGTCTGCCCACCAAAGGCCTCAGTCCCTTTGCCGCAGAGCTGACAAGCAGAACCCCCTCGTCAGAGACCTTTACCTTGTCCGCACCGACGCCGATGGGGAACATGGTACCTGCCGAAGTGTCCCCCAGATGCACGGTAATGGGCATAGGGCGAATCTGCATCTCCTTGAGAATGATGTCTCGTTCAATGCCGTCAAGTTCATCATTTTTTGCCATCAGCGGCTCCTTCCTTGCAGGCTATCTGGTTTATCTTCCAGTCCTGACTCGTCTTTACAAGGTATATGAAGATGTCTGCCGTTGTCTTGTCGGTAAAGGTAAGGCGCACGGGGCACTGGCATTCATTTTCGTTTATAAACGGCTCCCCCAGCAGGTACGATGATATGTTTCCCGTCTTCTTCCCCATCGCTTCCAGATTATAACGGAAAAGGGAGAGCGTCCAGAGGCAGCCGCGCATAAAGAAGCTTTCTTCGTTTTGCTTTTTGATGAGGGCGGTGCAGAAGCCCTTGACTGCCGCAAGCTGTGCTGCATTGTACGCGGAGGTGTCAAGCCGTGCAAAGCCCCTCAGCTCGGGATAGATTTTTTGCTTTTCCGTACCTTTAACCGCCAGAAGCGAGTCCGGCGAAATAGGCACAGTCCGTGCGATTTTTGCTTTTGCAGCTTTCTCCTGTGCTTCTTCAGGATGCAATTCTTTTTCCCACGTAAGGCGGCTTTCCAGAATTGCGGCTTCATCCCGCAGAGAGGAGCTTCTTTGCATGGCTGCTTTTTTTTGTTTTTCGCACGACAGAAAGAAGCAGAGGACAGCCAGAAGGAGAAAACATGATTTTGTCACTGTAAATAAGTATATCATACTAGTCAAGTGGGTGTACAGTAGCCTTTTGCCGTAAAATTTATTTTCGCCCACTTGACATTTGTTGCCAATGAAAATATAATCTAAATACTTCATAATCAATTCTCTCCATAAGTGGAGGATGGGCTATTAGCTCAGTAGGTAGAGCAACGCCCTTTTAAGGCGTGGGTCTGCAGTTCGAATCTGCAATAGCTCATGGGAAGCGACTGGTCATTGGATCGGTCGCTTTTTTTATGGCTTGGCCGTGCGGTAGGAAGTAAATAAGTAAATAGACAGCCATCTACATTTTATGGTATAATTTATCTTCATGAAGCAGGAGAAAAAGCTTGAAAGGCTAGACAAGGTGCTTGCCAACAATTGCTATGGCACCCGCAAGGACGTAAAGCGGCTCATACACAGCGGAGCGGTGACGGTGAACAGCGAGGTTATCAAGAATGCCGATGCCCATGTGTGCCCTGCTTCCGACTGCATCGCGGTGCGCGGCGAACAGCTTGTCATCCAAAAGGACTGCTGCCTCATGATGAACAAGCCCGCAGGCTATGTGTGCTCCACAGTGAGCGATTCCCACCAGACAGTCTACGCCCTGCTTTCACCGCAGTACCAAGGAAAGTTTCCGGGGGGCGAACTGAACACGGTAGGGCGGCTCGATGCCGACACAGAGGGACTGCTTATCTTTACCTCCGACGGCGACTTAAATCACCGACTCACCTCCCCCCGCTGGCGGATTCCCAAAACGTATCTTGTCTACTTGCAGGACGCTGTTGATGAGCGGGGCAGAAAAGATACGTTTTGGGAATCC
>CAKZZK010000289.1 GCA_937885235.1 uncultured Treponema sp. | reverse complement strand
GTGGGCGCTCGCGGCAATGATGATTCGGTGATTGTAAACAGGAACGTTGCGCGGGAAGGCCACGTACTCATCCACAACCATCCGAGCGGCGTCCTGTACCCTAGTGAAGCTGACCAGGAGATTGCCGCGCACGCCGCTGATGACGCGATGGGCTTCTATATTGTCAACAATGAGCTTTCGGACGTGTATGTGGTGGTGGAGCCCATAAAGCCGAAGGTGACGGAAGCCTTGGACCTCGACGCCGCCGCCGTTTACCTGTCCAAAAACGGACCCCTTTCGCGCCAGTCAGAGCGCTACGAGGAGAGGCCCAGCCAGATAGCCCTGCTCAGGGAAGTGGCAAAGACGTTCAACGAGGGGAAGATTGGCGTATTCGAAGCTGGCACGGGGGTCGGCAAGAGCTATGCCTACCTCATTCCCGCCATGCTCTGGACCGTGCAGAACAAGGAGCGGGTCATCATATCCACGGGGACCATAAACCTTCAACAGCAGCTCATAGAAAAAGACATTCCTGCGGCAGAAAAAATCATAAACCGTAGCGTTAAGTCCATCCTGCTCAAGGGCAGGCAGAATTATGTCTGCCTCAGGCGCCTTGCCGAAGCTGACGGGGAGCGGGACTTGTTCAGTGAGGATACCGCTGCCTATGACAGCATTGCGCTCTGGGCAAAGAGCAGTCCCACGGGCAGCAAGAGCGACCTGAGCTTTGTACCGGCAGAAAACGTGTGGAGCAGGGTGAACAGCGAGAGCGATGCTTGCATGGGCATACGCTGTCAGTTCCACGAAAACTGCTTTGTGATGAGGGTGCGCAAGGAAGCGGCGGACGCCAATCTGATTGTCGTAAACCACCATCTGCTCTTTGCGGACATTGAAAGCCGCATGAACGGCGTTGGCTACGAGGAGGCCGCTGTGCTGCCCCCGTACAAGCGCCTTGTCTTTGACGAAGCGCACGGCATTGAAGACAGCGCGACGAGCTTTTTCAGCGAGGGCATGACGCGCTTTAAGCTGCAGAAGCAGCTTGCCTTGCTTTACCGTTCTTTCCATAGCAATCTGGGGGGATTTCTGGTGCAGATGTCGGTGGTGCTGCCGGATGAGGATTTCTTGCAGCAGGTCTCCGTTGCGACAAATGAGATAAAGAATGCCGCGGTTAATCTTGATGACTTTGCCCTTGCCGTCCTTGGGGACCAGATGACGGCGCGGGTGCACGAGGGCGAAGAGGGGCGCTTTGCGGCGGTTTTCAGGGGCATCGATGTGCTGCGTTCCGCCCTGGCAGGTTTTGTCGGCATGGTGCGGGAAGCCTTGGAGAAGCTTGACGAGATGGACAGGGATCTGCCTTCCGTGTGGGAGAGCAAGACCGTACTGCGCCGTCTTGATGATTACGCCACGCTGTGCAAGCAGTTCCGCGAGTGGAATGAGCACGAGGACCTTGTGTTTTATATTCAGAAGGTCAGGCTGCCGCCCAAGAAGCAGGGGGAGGAGCCGCTTTTCTTTGCTGAGTTCATACAGACCCCTCTGGATATTGCCCCCCTCATGAATATGGGGGTCTTTGAGCCGATGAGCAGCGTGGTCTGCACGAGCGCCACCCTGCGGACGGGAACGTCTTTTTCCTACTGGCTGAGGCGCACAGGTATCTCTTTTATAGAAGAAAATCGCGTGATTTCGCAGGTTTTTGCTTCTCCCTTCTCCTATAGGACGAATGCCATCTTTGCCGTTCCCCGCGATGCCCCTTTGCCGGACAGGGGTGTGGAGTTCCAGAACTATGTGGAAGACACGGTGTCGCGCCTCATTGAAGCTGCAGGGGGCAGGACGCTTGTGCTTTTTACCTCCTATGACAGTCTGCGCCACACATACAACAGCACCCGCAGCCGCCTGCTTGCTAAGGGGCTTACCGTGCTCAAGCAGGGGGATGACGATCGCTTCCGCCTTTTGGAGCGCTTCAAGGCGGACACGACAAGCGTGCTCTTTGCGACGGACAGCTTCTGGGAGGGGGTTGATGTGCCGGGGGAAAGCCTGAGTCAGGTTATCATGGTGAAGCTGCCGTTTGCGGTGCCAAATGACCCCGTCTTTGCCGCCCGCAGCGAGGCTGTGGAAAAGAGGGGCGGTTCTGCTTTTATGGATCTGAGCGTTCCGCAGGCGGTAATCAAGTTCAGGCAGGGCTTTGGCAGGCTCATCCGCCGTGGTGACGACAAGGGTGTCATCATCGTGCTCGACAGGCGCATTGTGGAAAAGCGTTACGGAAAGCAGTTCACCACAAGCGTCCCCATGACGAGGCGGATGTATAACCCGCTTGCGGATATACTTCGGGCTACATCGCTGTTTTTACAGCGCTGATTTGCTTTGCCCATAGACAATTATGCCTGTCTCCAGTATACTTTACTTATGTCGTTCATAACCTTGCTGCTGGTCCTCTTTGCCATCGGCTTTCCTGCGCTTATGCTGTGTTTTACCTATCCGCTGAGCCACAAATGGGCTTTGTTCTGGTCGAACTATATCACGACCCACACGGACAGGCTTTTCTTTGCTATCTTCAAGCGCTATAGGGGCTTTCACCTTTTGATGGACGAGGAAAGCAAAAAGCTCCTGCCGCCGCAGTTTCTCGTCATCTCTAACCACCAGAGCCTCATAGACATCGTGGTGTATTTGAACTATTTTGCGGGCACCAAGGTGCGCTTTGTGGCGAAGGACACGCTGAATGATGTTCCCATGGTGGGAAAGATGCTCCGCAGCCAGGAGCACTGTCTGGTTCCCCGCAGCGGCAGCCCGTCTGTGGCTATGAAGACGCTTGAAAAGTTCGGCACCCGCGTCAATGCGGACAAAAGCATTACCCCCGTGATTTTTCCCGAAGGTACCCGCAGCAAGGACGGAAAGCTGGGAAAATTTTACTCCGCGGGCTTCCGCAGGCTTGAACAGACCGTCCGTCTGCCTGTCGCTGTCTGCGTGCTTGACGGCGGCTGGAAGCTCTCTGACCTTAAACATATCTTGGGCAGCCTGAGGAGCGGGGCGTATCGCGTCAAGGTTCTGAAGGTCTATGATGCTCCTGCGGGCAAGGAAGAGGAGAAAAAAATTCTTGAAGAGGCACCCGCTTTGATGCAAGCACAGCTTGACGCATGGCGGAAACTGCCCGCAGGCTCTCTGGATGTATAAAAATGCAGTAAAGTGCAGAAAAATGCTCAAAAAAAGTGCTTTTTCCTGTAGCAAATTTTTTTAAATGTGGTACAATAGCAGCTATGACAGCAGAAGAATTTTATAAAAAGATAATGGCGAGTCCAGACCTGCAGCAGGCTCTGGAAGATGCTACGGACAATGGTTCCATCGCAGACTTTCTTACAGCAAATGGCTGTAGTGCCAGCCCGGATGAATTTAGTTCATATATTTCCGAGCATTCGTAAGATGTATGCTGATGGAAAGTATACTGGTTATCTTCCCAATAGGTGTCATGAGCGTGAAAACGTGTTCATGGCACTTATTATGCTCTTGACACGGGGGCGGCAATTAGGTATGATTATCAGTAATTCTTTCGCAATATTTGATATTTTCTATGGAGGATCGGTATGGCTGGAGCCAGTAAAAACTCTCGTACCACTGTGGCTACACAGAAGTTTATGCATGAAGGTTGCGGCGGTGAAATCATTATGAAGACCATGTTTGAAAATGGGAAACTTAAGAACATCGCTGAATGCCAGAAATGCAAGCGCGTAGAACGCAGACCAAAAGATTTTAAATGAGCAAGCGCTGCCCTGTGCAGTTGATAGGAAGCTTCCTCGTGCAGAGGAGGCTTTTTTTATTGTGGGCTTTGCGAGGTAAATAATTACCTTGCAAGTATTTATCTACTTGACTATTGTTTTCGGATTGTATAAAATAGCAACTAGATTTAAGTTTTGTTTGGGGGTAATCCTTTGGCAGTAAAGAAGACATCTGCGGAAAAACGGCATGCGCAGAGTGAAGTTCGCCGCCTGCGCAATAAGGCGGTAAAATCTCGTTGTCATACGTTTGCAAAGAAATTTGTGCTGGCAGTACAGCAGAAAGATCGTGAGCTTGCACAGGTTCAGCTGCGCGAATTGCAGTCAGAGCTTGATAATGCATACCGGAAGGGCGTCATCAAGCGCAATGCTGCTTCCCGCAAAAAGAGCCGTATGGCAAGACTCTTTAACAAGACCTTCGCAACCGCCGCAGAAGCAAAATAAGGAAGCAGGATGTCGGTGTTCCGGCATCCTGTGGATTGTCTTTTCAGATTTTGTGGGGATTTCATGGCCGAAAAGAAGATTACGAAATATGATTTAGTTGAAGCTGTATACCAAAATACAAAATGTGAAAAGCGGATTGTTCAGGATGTGGTGGAAAACCTGCTGGCTGAATTGAAGAAATCTCTCAAAGATGGCAATACTATAGAGTTGCGTGGTTTTGGTACATTCGAGCCGCGGTTGCGGAAGGGGCGGGTAAAAGCGCGTAATCCGAAGACGGGTGAGCTTTTGTCTGTTGCTCCCCATTATGTGGCTGCGTTTCGTTCCGGTCAGGAATTAAAAAAAGCTCTGTGGGATCTTCCCGTCCAATAGCTAGTGGAGTAGTATAGACGATATGGCAAAAGAGATTAGCAATGTAACAGAATTCGGTGCCGAAACTATCTTTGACGGTGAATTGACTTTTACGGACAACCTGATTATCAGCGGAAAATTTAAGGGGACAATCAATGCCACCGGCAGGCTGGAAATTGCCAAGACAGCGGAATGCACGGTTGACAAGATTTCTGCAAAATCTGTAGTGGTGCTTGGCTCTGTGGTCGGTGATATAGAAGGAAGCGAGCGGGTGGAGCTGTGCCGCGGAAGCACGGTAAAGGGAAACATCAGCACTGCGGATATACGCATTGCGGACAAAGTTGAATTTGAGGGAACAGTTTCCATGATTGGCGAGGTTCCTGCGGTGGATTTGTTTTCTGTCGCTTCAAGCGAATACAAGAAAGCGCTGGTGCTTCGCTAGTTATATTGACAAAGGCTATAGTTTGTGTGTAAGATATCGATACTTCTAGTAACGAAATAAATCTTTCCTTAAAGATATAGATTTTTTGAAATATATATGATATGGCTTGAAAGCCTGTAGGTTATTTATGTGTAATGGAGAAATTCAATGGCAATTACAAGACGACGCGGAGTAAAAGCTGCCGATGAGGTGCAGGCTGACTCCTTGGAGACAGGTGCCGAAGTTGCAACTACGGCGGATTCGGAAGCAGAACACACGGTGACAAAAGTTCGCCGCCGGAGGCTTACGAAGAAAGCGGCTGCCGAATCTGCGGATGAGCCGGTGACAGAAAGGCAAGATACTGATGAAAATAGCTCGGTAGAAGCTATTCCCCCCGAACAGAGTGCAACAGAAACAAGTTCTGAAGAGTGCGCCACGCCGAAAACAGCAGAGTCTGCTTCTTCTGCTGACAATATGCAGCAATCGCTATTTGAAAACACTGATGTAGTAAGCCCTGCGGTGCCTGCCGCTGAGACGGCGGAAACTCCTCCTGCAAGCACCCCTGCATCGTTTACGACGGCTCCGACGGCATATCAGCCACAGCAACGGCATTGGGAAAACCGGAAATGGAATAATAATGGTTCATATAACAACCGCTATGACAACAATAATCGCTACGATAACAACAACCGTTATGACAATGGCAACCGTTACGATAACAATAACCGCTATAATAACAGATATAACAATCGCCGCTATTACAACAACAATAATGCAGAACGAATTGCCCAGTCGCGTTTGGAAGCAGTTGAAGCTGCGCAGAAAATAGAAAATCCTGAGGAATATGAGTCAAAGCCCCGCTTGAAGATAAATGATCTGACGAAAATGGGTATGCCGGAGCTCCGTGAGCTGGGAGTTTCCTACGGGCTTGTCGCAGATGACCTTGCCCCGATGAAGAAGCAGGATTTGATTTTTACGGTTTTGAAGGCGCATACGGAGCATGGCGGAATCATTTTTGCAAGCGGTTCGCTGGAAATACTGCCCGATGGCTATGGTTTTTTGCGGAGCCCCCAGAACTCATATCTTCCAGGCTCCGATGATATTTACATTTCGCCAAGCCAAATTCGTCTGTTCAACTTGAAAACAGGTGATACTATTGACGGTCAGATACGCAGTCCGAAAGAAGGGGAGCGCTTTTTTGCCCTGCTGCGGATAGAGACGGTGAATATGGATGACCCGAAAGTGGCCCAGACCCGCATTCCTTTTGAAAACTTGACGCCGCTGTATCCAAAAGAAAAGTTCCGCCTTGAAACGATACCCACTGAATTTTCTACACGCATTGTGGACTTGTTCGCACCTATAGGAAAAGGGCAGAGGCTTTTGATTGTTGCTCCCCCGAAAGCCGGTAAAACAATACTCATGCAGAAAGTCGCAAATGCCATCAGAAAGAACAATCCCGAAGTATATATCATTGTATTGCTTATAGATGAACGCCCTGAGGAAGTGACGGAGATGGAGCGTTCTATAGACGCAGAAGTTATTTCCTCCACGTTTGACGAGCAGGCTACTCGGCATGTACAGGTGGCTGAGATGGTGCTGGAAAAGGCAAAACGCCTTGTGGAGCATAAAAGGGATGTCGTTATCTTCCTTGATTCCATCACGCGCCTTGCCCGTGCTTACAACCAGACGGTGCCCACCTCCGGCAAGGTGCTTTCCGGCGGTGTTGATTCCAATGCCCTGCACAAGCCCAAGCGTTTCTTTGGCGCGGCACGTAATATAGAAGAAGGTGGCTCTCTTACAATCATTTCTACATCCCTCATTGAAACGGGCAGCCGTATGGACGAGGTTATCTTTGAGGAATTCAAAGGCACGGGTAACAGCGAAATTGACCTTGACCGCAAGCTGGCGGAAAAGAGGCTCTTTCCTGCCATCAACCTCAAGAAGAGCGGTACCCGCAAGGAAGAGCTGCTGCTGAACGAGGCTGAATTGCAGCGCGTATGGGTGCTGCGGAAATTCCTGAACGATATGGAAGACGACGGCGCTATAGAGTTCGTCATGGATCAGATGCGGAAGACAAAAGACAATGAGGCATTCCTGCTTGCGATGAATCCAGGCGCGGCTATTGACAGCTAATAGGAAAATTTGTTATGATATATGAAATTATCTTGTGATAGTGATTTGAATTGCATCTATAGAGAATGCTGTTCTTCACTGTCGGGCAAGAAACAGGAGTATAAGATGAAAGATGCAAATTGCGGTTACTGTATGAGAGGAGAGCTTTTGGACAAGTTCGGTATTTATATCTGTGATCTGGAGGTTTCTACCTTGATCCTGTTCAAGGAGCAGACGCACCCCGGCAGATGTATCGTGGCATATAAGGATCATGTCAGCGAGATCGTTGACATCAGCGATGAGGAGAGAAATAAATTCTTTGCTGATGTGAACCGCGCGGCGAAGGCGATCCATGCGGCGTTCCACCCGGACAAACTCAATTACGGCGCGTATGGCGACACGGGTTGCCATCTTCATATGCATCTTTGCCCGAAGTACAAGGATCAGGCTGAGTGGGGCGGCACCTTTGAGATGAATCCCGGCAAGACATTTTTGTCTGGTGCAGAGTATGCGGAGATGATCGAGAAAATCAAGGCCAATTTATAAGCAATCTGAAAATTATTATGGAAGATTATGATGGAATGAGAGGTGTCTGCAGATAGCATGCACCTTTTTTTCGTTGTCACATACCATAAATCCATAAAGCAACATAAATCGGAGGACGGTTTATTATGAAAATAGGGAGAAAAGTGGTAGCGCTCAGCTTGTGTGCAGCGCTTCTTGCCCTGTCCCTTGCGGCATGTGGAAAACAGGCAGACAACGGAAAGGGAGGAAAGAGCCAGACAAAGGTCGTTTTGAATGAAGTGGCGCATTCTATCTTCTATGCGCCCATGTATGTGGCTATCGAGGAGGGGTATTTCGCGGAGAGCGGCATTGATCTGGAGCTGGTGACCGGATTTGGCGCGGATAAGACCATGACGGCTGTGCTCACGGGTGAGGCGGATATCGGATTTATGGGCTGTGAGAGCAGCATTTATACCTACGCGGGC
>CAKZZK010000288.1 GCA_937885235.1 uncultured Treponema sp. | reverse complement strand
TTCGTCTGTTTTCCAATGGGTTTATCCCTTGTAGCGACTTTTGAAACTGGCTCAGTTACGTTTTTTTTATATTTTGGACAGGAATGACGAAATCTATATTCGGGCTGGATAATGCGTTTCGTGATGAATGCATGGAACACGTAATAAAGGACAGCTATAACTATCTTCCTCCCGAGGATGAAATTATAATTCGTCTTGTTGAATATGCGCGAAAGCCGCATAAGAAGTGGTATTTGCCGTATATAAACCGATATGCCGACTGCCTTGATAAAGAGAGGCTGTTCAAGCATCTGGATGCCGCCCAGATTGAGCGCACGAAGGTAGAAGCGCTCATAGCGGGGATTGAGGAGAAATGAAATGAAGTCAATTGTGGTAATTCCTGCACGTTATGGTTCTGCGCGTTTCCCGGGCAAGCCTCTTGCGAATATATGCGGGCATCCAATGCTGTGGTGGGTGTATGAACGTTGTAAAAAAATAAGGCGTATAGATAGCGTGATAGTTGCAACTGATGACGCCCGTATCCAGAATATGTGTAAGGATAACGATATTCCTGTCGTTATGACTTCCCCGGAGCATAAAAATGCGGCATGTCGCCTGCACGAAGTCTCATTGCTATATCCTGCCGATTTTTATGTGCAGGCAAACGGAGATGAGCCGCTGATCGACACGGCTGCTGTTGAGGCGTGCATACCGGAATCTGTACCGCAGGATTATGAGTTTGGCACGAACATAATCACCGAGATGTCCGAGCCGTCACAGGTCATCGATGTGGCGAATATCAAGGTCGTATTTGATGTGGATATGAACGCGCTGTATATGTCGCGTACACCGATACCTACGCCGTTTTCATCGTTGGATTTCAAATATTACAAGCATGTCGGTATCATTGGCTATAACAAGAAGATGCTTGATTTCTACGCGGCGAGTAAGCCCGGTAAATTTGAGGCAATAGAAGGCATAGATACGCTTCGCTTCATTGACTATGGAAAGCGTCTGAAATTTATCATAGTACGGGATTGTGAATCGCTTTCTGTTGATACGCCAAAAGATCTGGAGGTAATCCGTCGCCTCCTGAAACCCCACCTTGGATCAGAAAGCAAATGACCCGCTCGTTACAGCTCCTTGACTGCACCTTGCGCGATGGAGGCTATGTGAATGACTGGAAATGGGGTATCCGTACTGCGCGTGACATTGTGCGGCTGCTTACAGAATCTGGCGTTGACGTGGTTGAAGTGGGATTCCTGCGGAATATAGAGCATTTTGATGAGAATGTCACTGTAGCGGCTTCGATTGAGGAGCTGAACCGTCTGCTTCCTGCAAATAAGAGGCAATGCATGTATTCGGCGATGGCGATGCAGGGAGGCTATGATGTTGCAAGGCTTTCTCCGTATTGCGGCAGCGGCATAGAGCTTATTCGTGTGACGGCCCATGAGTATGACTTAGAAAAAGGAATTGAATTTGCCCAAAAAGTAAAGTGCCTCGGCTACAAAGTGAGTATGAACCCCATAAATATTATGGGATATAGTGATGCCCTTTTGTTGCAGATTATTGAGCGTGTGAACGCACTGCACCCGTGGCAGTTCTGCATCGTCGATACGTTCGGCAGCATGAGGACCCGAGACCTTGACCGTATTGTGGGACTTGTGGATAATAATCTGGCGCGTAACATACGCTTGGGCCTGCATCTGCATGAGAATATGTCCCTCGGTTGCTCGCTTTCACAGCGTTTTGTTGACAAGAATCTTTCCCGCCCTGTTTCCTGTGATGGAAGCCTTATGGGTATGGGGCGCAATCCGGGCAATCTGCCTGTGGAGCTTATCGCTGATTATTTGAACGAATACCGAGGTGCATCTTATGATATTGACTGTATGATGGATGCAATCTACAATTACATTGCACGTCTCAAGAGGGAGACGAACTGGGACTATACTCCGGCATATTTCCTTTCAGCTCGCTTTAATCTGCATCGAAATTATGCAGAGTATTACCTGTCGAAAGGAGATCTTACCAACCGCGATATAAACCATATTCTTGCAGGTTTTGAGCGGTCAAAATGTGCTGTATTTGACAGGGCCTATGCTGATAAAAAATATGCGGAGTATAAAAACAATGCGATTGATGATGCCGTAGCAAAAGAAGCGTTAAGGAGGATTTTTCAGCATGAAAAGATACTTGTCCTTGCCCCGGGGTACGCGATTGCCTCCCATGCGGCGCAAATCCGCCGCTATATTGAGGAGGAAAAGCCTGTCGTTATTTTGTTAAATTTTACTTCAAGTGATTTTGCCGGTGACTTCATGTTTTTTGGAAATAATCGCCGTTATAATCAGTTTCATAATGCGGAATGTCCCGTCATTGCTACATCGAACGTGCGTGACGATGGCGGAATTGCATACCGTATTGACTATAACAGTCTTGTGGTTACAAGCCCTTCTGTCGGGTATCGTTGCAACAGCTTCATTTTGCTTCTGCGCCTGCTCTGTGATATTGATGTAATGTCTGTTGCCGTTGCGGGGGCGGATGGCTATCAGGCAGATTCTTCATGGAGCTACTCGACGGATAATTTACATGGGGACATGGATAAATCAGATAAAAATTTCAATTCAGCAGTGCGGGCAGTGATACAGGGGCTTCCCATTACGGTTCGATTCATAACGCCGTCTGAATATCTGGATATCTCGAATCACTGTACATGACATATACGATTGTTCGTCTATGAACGATGCAGTGGAAAAATATGCATTTCTCTTGCTCTATGCGGAAATGCTATGACAGCTTCCAAGACAGGTTTCCCGCCCCGCATGTTGTTGCGGGGCTTTTTTATGTCCGCAGCCTTGTGCCGTATTTACTCACGTAAAAATCTAACCGAAATTGCTTGGTATAAGGCACCGCTTTGGGTTAGATTTTTACGTGATTCAATGCGCCCGCTTGCCCCCTGCGTGAAAACGCGGTATACTGAAAGCCTACGAAAAAGGAGCATGGTATAATGTATACAGACACAGAGTCAGGCAGGGAAGCGGTCATCGTGCGGACGAGCATTGTTGGCATTGCGGCGAACATCCTGCTTGCTTCGTTCAAGGCGGTGGTCGGAATCCTCTCGCATTCGATAGCCATCACGCTCGACTCGGTGAACAATCTGAGCGACGCGGCAAGCTCTGTCATCACCATCATCGGGACAAAGCTTGCGGCAAAGCCTGCCGACAAGAAACACCCCTTCGGCTACGGCAGGCTCGAATACCTCAGCGCGATGGTCATCGGGCTTATCATTCTGTATGCGGGCGTTACCTCGCTTGCTGAATCGGTCAAGAAAATCATTGCTCCGGCTGAACCAGAATACAGCTCGGCTTCCCTCGTCATCCTTGCGTCGGCTGTCGCGGTGAAAATTGTCTTGGGGCTGTATGTGCGGCATATCGGGAAAAAGGTCAACTCTGATTCCCTCGTTGCAAGCGGCAAGGACGCGCTGATGGACTCCGTTATCTCTACGGCGACTGTTGCCGCCGCAATCCTCTATATGGCTGCGGGAATTGCAGTGGAGGCGTATCTGGGGGCGCTCATATCACTGCTGATTGTGAAGGCGGGGCTCGAAACGCTCCGTGATGCCATCAGCGAGATTTTGGGGGAACGCGTCGAGGCGGACTTGGCGCGAAAAATTAAAAAGACAATCGCGGGTGTTGAGGGGGTGCACGGCGTGTATGACCTTGCGCTGACCAACTATGGGCCTGACAGCTTTATTGCTTCCGTCCACATCGAGGTGGATGATGACACGACTGTCGTTGCGGTGGACAAGATGCAGCGGAAGATAGCGGACGCGGTGTATGCGGCACACGGCATTGTGATGAGCGCGGTAGGGGTGTATCCCTCGAACTCTGGCAGCAGCGCGGCGAGCGCGGTGAAAAAGCAGATTACGGACTACTTGGCGGGATTTCCCGAGGTGCTCGAGATGCACGGTCTGTATGTGGACGAGGGCGAGAAAACGCTCCGCATGGATGTCATCATAGACTTTGATGCTGCGGACAGACTTTCGCTTTATGAGAAAATTAAGAAAGAGATCGCGGCAATGTTCCCGCAGTACCGCACGCTCGTCCAGCTCGACTTGGACGTAAGCACGTTGTGATAGAGTCGGTATAATCCGCAGTGCTCTAGGTTGCCGCGGGTTTTTAAAAATAATTATTTTTTTTAGTGAAAATTTGTCGATAAGCACTTGCATTAATTTTATAAAAAGTATATAAAGAGAGCACTGTAAAAGGTGTGTCCTGCGGTTTTCCGTGGACAGGGTTTTTTGAAATGTCAGACGGACGGCTTTTGCCGTCTGGTGGAATTCGTAAAGCTTGCTTCTATATTATAGAAGCATTCAGAGTTTCCCTCCCCTGTATGCTGAAAGCTGTCGTTGACAGTTTTGCAGAATGGCAACAGGCGGTTTTCTGATTGGTTTCGCGTAAGGCGAAGGTTTCTGGGTGCCAGACCGGTTGTCAGGTATTTGATGATGATAGGTGGTGTCGGCCAAATGCTCCGAATAGAGGGGGCAGTATATGATTCTTTTTTGTCCGTCAGTGTCCTTGTCATTATTGTATACCTTAATTTTTGGTTAAAGTGTGTATGCGAAAATATCGTTTTCTTTGTCGAGAGACGGTGTTTTCTGGCTTAAAGTGCAACACATAAAACTTATATATGCCGCAGGCAGAGTCCTGTAAGGCAAGGAGAAAATCATGGCAAAGGAAGTGTTCGAAAGGACTAAACCGCACATGAATGTTGGAACCATTGGCCACGTTGACCATGGTAAGACTACATTGTCAGCAGCTATCACCGCATACTGTGCAAAGAAGTATGGCGACAAGCTTCTGAAGTATGATGAAATTGACAACGCTCCTGAGGAAAAGGCTCGTGGTATCACCATCAACAGCCGCCACTTGGAGTATCAGTCTGATAAGCGCCACTATGCACACATCGACTGCCCCGGACATGCTGACTATGTTAAGAACATGATCACCGGTGCTGCCCAGATGGACGGCGCTATCCTCGTTGTGTCTGCTCCTGATTCAGTTATGCCCCAGACCAAAGAGCACCTTCTGCTCGCCCGTCAGGTAGGCGTTCCGAAGATCATCGTCTTCCTGAACAAGACTGACCTTGTTGATGATCCCGACCTGCTCGAGCTGGTTGTTGAGGAAGTAAAGGACACCGTGGCAAGTTACGGCTTCTCTGCTGATACTCCCATCATTCAGGGCTCTGCATTCAAGGCTCTCAACGAGTCTGACAATCCCGACAATACAAAGTGCATTGAAGAGCTGCTTTCTACAATGGACACCTGGTTTGATGATCCTGTCCGCGATGAGCAGAAGCCCTTCTTGATGCCGATTGAGGACATCTTCACCATCTCTGGCCGTGGTACTGTTGTTACCGGTCGTATCGAGCGCGGCGTTGTGCATCTGAACGACCCTGTTGAAATCGTTGGCATCCGCCCGACGCAGACTTCTACCGTTACCGGTATCGAGATGTTCAACAAGACCCTGAACGAGGGTATGGCTGGTGACAACGCCGGTATCCTTCTCCGCGGTATTGAGAAGAAGAGCGTTGTCCGTGGTCAGGTTCTCACTGCTCCTGGAAAGATTCAGCCTCACACAAAGTTCGAGGCTCAGATCTACGTCCTTTCAAAGGAAGAGGGTGGTCGCCACAGCCCGTTCATGACGGGATATCGTCCCCAGTTCTATTTCCGCACGACGGATATTACGGGTACGGTGAACCTTACTGATGGCGTTGAGATGGTAAAGCCGGGCGACAATGTGAAGATTGTTGGCGAACTTATCCACCCGATTGCTATGGACGAGGGACTTAAGCTTGCTATCCGTGAAGGCGGTCATACGATTGCCTCTGGTCAGGTGACAAAGATTATCGAGTAGTTTTTTTACTTGGATAGGAACGATGGGGCTGTCTGTACAGCCCTGTCGCCTGTCTGTGAGGAGTGAATGATGGCTAATGGCAAGATTCGTGTGAGGCTTCGTGCTTTTG
Organism: uncultured Treponema sp.; assembly: GCA_937885235.1. GTDB lineage: Bacteria > Spirochaetota > Spirochaetia > Treponematales > Treponemataceae > Treponema_D. The sequence continues at coordinate 2,046 of CAKZZK010000288.1, read as the reverse complement.
ACGTCGCTCTTATCGATCAGAGTGCTAAAGATATTGTGCAGCAGGTGCAGAAAGTTGGAGCAAAGGTTTCAGGACCTATTCCTCTTCCTACACGGATTAACAAGGTGACTGTTTTGCGTTCTCCTTTTGTCAACAAGAAATCGCGCGAGCAGTTTGAGATGCGCACCCATAAGCGTCTTATTGATATTTTTAATCCGAGCAACGAAGTGATGGAATCACTGATGAAGCTTGAGCTGCCTGCGGGCGTTGATGTAGAGATTAAACAGTAAATAAAACTGGTACGGTCCCCTTTGGATCGGGGATGACGGCCAAGAGGAGTTTTCAGATGAAAGGTCTGATAGCAAAGAAAGTGGGGATGACCCAGGTTTTTGACGAAAACGGCAATCTGACGCCAGTAACCGTTATTCGTATTGATCCGAATACAGTCATTGCTACGAAATCACAGGAAAAATTTGGCTATAATGCCGTCGTGCTTGGTGTTGATGAGATGAAAAAAAATCACATCACGAAGCCGTATGCAGGACAGTTTCCTGAGAATATTACCCCTAAGCGCCAGTTGAAGGAGTTCCGTGATTTCGAGGGCGAGGTAAAGGTTGGCGACCAGCTTGGAGTTGAGCTGTTTGACGGCGTTGCCTATATCGATGTGACTGCTACTTCAAAGGGAAAGGGCTTTCAGGGTGTCATGAAGCGGTGGGGCTTCCACGGCGGACGTGCGACTCACGGCTCTAAATTCCACCGTGAAGCTGGTGGTACAGGTGCCTGTACTACTCCGGGCCATAGCCTTAAGAATACCAAGATGCCTGGACACATGGGCTGTGCGCGTGTTACCGTGCAGAATCTGAAGGTTGTTAAGGTTGATCCTGAGTTACATGTTTTGATGGTTCGTGGTGCGGTTCCCGGCGTAAAGGACTGTACGCTTATCGTTAAGACTGCGGTGAAGAAATAAGGTCGAGGAATAGTATGGAAAAGAAAGTCTATTCAGTCGATGGCAAAGAATTGAGGACGATTAGTCTTGATGATAAAATCTTCGGCCTTCCGGTGAACGAGGATGTCATTTATTACGCCATCACTAACGAATTAGCGAATAAACGCGTGGGTACAGCCTGTACAAAGACTCGTGCTGAAGTGCACGGCAGCAATGCCAAGCCCTACAAGCAGAAGGGGACGGGTAATGCTCGCCGCGGTGACAAGAAGTCTCCGATTATGGTTGGCGGTGGTACGATCTTTGGACCGAAGCCCCGTGATTACAGTTATTATATCCCGAAGAAAGAAAAGCGTCTGGCTATGAAGTCTATTCTGAGCCTTCAGGCACAGCAGGACAGGCTGACGGTAATAGAAGATTTTACGATTGAAAGCGGCAAGACGAAGGATCTCGTAAAAATCTTGAATAATTTTGCAAAGGATACCCGTACTGTCATCCTGCTGAAGGATGATGACAGGCTGCTCAAGCAGGCAGGACGCAATCTGCCCAATGTCCATTTCCTTTCATATAACCGCCTCCGTGCGCATGACCTTTTCTATGCGAGGAAGATTATTGCGTTGGAAGGGGCAGTGCAGAAGCTCTCTGATTTTTATGCAAAGCTGGAGGCTGAGTAATGACATTTGAAGATGTTCTGATTGAGCCAATCCTCTCTGAGAAGGCAAACATCCTTCGCGAGCAGAATAAGTATACGTTCAAGGTTGATCCTGCTGCCACCAAGATTCAGATTAAAGAGGCTGTAAGGAAGCTTTTTAATGTGAAGGTCCTTGACTGCACGACGATGAATGTCAGCGGCAAGACGAAGCGGCTTCGTGGCAGGCCGGGAAAAACTTCCAGCTACCGGAAGGCGATTGTAAGACTTGCCCCGGGCGAGCCAATAAAGGTGTTTGAGGGCATTTAAGCCGTCGAATCATAAGTGGGGGAACCATATGGCTCTTAAAGTTTTTAAGCCTTATTCAAAAGGCACTCGTTCACGTGTAGATTTAGTTCGTGACGCGATAACAGCCGATAAACCCGAAAAAAGTCTGACGCATGGCATTAAAAAGCATGCGGGACGTGGCGCAGGC
>CAKZZK010000287.1 GCA_937885235.1 uncultured Treponema sp. | reverse complement strand
GCCGTCTGCTTGATGAAGGCTGCGTTGTCATCTCTCAACATTCGGATACAATCGGTCCTGCCGTTGCCTGTGAAGAAACCTATCCCACCCGTGCCGTATACCACGTGGGCTACAACCAGAGCATGATAGATGTTGCCCCGCTCACTTCGCTAGTGAGCACCCGCATAAACTGGGTGCCGTATATTACGGGCGCGGTGCGTGCTGTTTTGCAGAAAAGAGCGATAGAGAAGACCGTTCGCGGCCATATCCATGGCAACGACATAGGCGCGGGCTTTGAAGCTGACTGGGTGCAGATGCTGGAGCTGAACGCCATCATCGCAGCTCCCGGCACGCAGGAAAAGATTGACGCGGCGGTGCAGGCTTTCAGGCGGGGCTGGACCTCTGTCTTTGTCGGCAACTACACCGGGGTGAACCCCTACGATGCCTCCGACATCTGCGACCTGCGCAGCGAGTACCGCGAAAACGACAAGGGCTCCGCCCCAAGCTTCCACTATATCCTCGACGGCGTGGTGACGGTGGAGGAGTGAAAGAAGAACGAATTAGAAAACGTATATCGTCAAGAAAAGCGAGATAGCGAATTCCTTCGTGGCGTGCCCTCCCTGCTCGTCAGCAAACTTCGTATACGAATCGCTTTTCTTTGAGGTATAGTACGAATCCCCTTTGTTCTCCAGACCGAGGAAGCCATCCGCCGAAAGCCCCAGCGAAAAGGTGTCGTTAAAACTGTAGCGCACGGCGGCGCTCCCCTTGAAGTGCTTGAAGACGGAACTGGTGACATCCTTGAATTTCAAAGAACGCAGGTGATGCGTATCCGTGGATTCCGTATACGTATAGGGCGATGCCGCAAGACTCAGGTCAAAGGAAAGACGCTCAATCGGTGTAAAAGAAAACGCAAGCCCCAGATAGGTGTATATGGACCACCTGTCATAGTCAATGATGTTTCCGTCAAAAGTAAAATGCTCTGCCGCAGGGTCGTCCCAAGACGTATAGGGGGTAACGCTCGTTCCATACCATGCCTCTCCGTCAAAAGCCTTGAAGAGAATGTTCGTATAGCCCGCTTCCAGGCGCGGCGTGATGGAAAATTTTTCCATAGGGGTAAAGGTAAAACCAATGCCGCCCCCGAAGTCAAGGTAGGAACTCACCTTGTTGTCGCTCACTGAATAGTTTGTCTTCATCCCCCAGTCAGCCGTGTTCTGCCAGTCAGAATCCCGCATCTCGCCGCTCTTTGCCGCAAAGGAAGAAGCGAGGTGTAAGTCTACGTTCAGCTTCTTGTACGCACCCCCCACGCGGATGCCGTATTCCCAACGGGGCTTTTCTTCCCATTCAAGGCGGCTCAGCTGCTCCCAGCTTCCGTTGTACTTCTGGTAGACATACTCATCGATCTGACCGTACACGCAGGAAAAATACGGTTCAAAGAAGAGGTGAAAATCAAGCTCCCTGCGCTGTGCCGTGCAGGGAAACAGGCAGAATGCCGCAAGGCAGGCGGCTATGGCAGGATATTTAAGCTTCCCCACGTCCATCCTCCCCCGCAAGCGGATCCACGCGGAAGAGCTTTGCCAGCTGCCTGCGCACCGCTTCCAGATCGCGCGGGTAAGGCGCGGTGAATTCCATGCGCTCCCCTGTGCGCGGGTGCGCAATGCTGAGCCGCCATGCGTGCAGGGCAAGGCGCGAAAGCAGGGGGCGCTCTTCATCGCTGTCCCCGTTCCACTTGCGCTTGAAATCGCTCAGGTATACGCCGCGCTGATTGCCGGAATAGAGCGTGTCGCACACGATGAATATGCCCAGATGGCGCAGATGGGCGCGTATCTGGTGCGTGCGTCCGGTACGGGGACAGGCTTCAAGCCAGCTGTAGGGTCCCGCAGAGCCGAGATTGCGGAAATTCGTCTGGGAAGGCTTTCCCGAACGCTGATTTGCCACAGTGCGGTGACGGGAATCGGCATCAGGGAGCAGGGGGCTGTCTTCCTGCCACTCCTGCCACTGGGGTCTTCCGTGCACAAGGCAGTGGTAGACCTTCTTCACTTCCCGCTGCTCAAACTGCATGGAAAGGATTCGGTGGGCATCAGCATTGCGTGCGTAGATGACGGCTCCGCTCGTGTCCTTGTCTATGCGGTGGACGGCAAAGACAGCGCCAAACTCCTCCTCCACGGCAAGGTCAAGGCGGCGGGCATCCGCATCATACCTGTCGGCGGCAACGAGCAGACCGGAACGCTTGTTCACCACCACGATGTCCTCGTCAGCATACAGCTTCGTATAATCAGCAACAGCTTTCATAATCCAAGTATACTTGAAAAAAAACAGGTCAGCAAGTATCATAGGACTAGTCACAAGATTTACAGAGAGGTAGACGATGGTAGAGGTAAGCGAGCAGTTTTTGATTGACGGAAAGGAATTCAGGATCATTTCCGGCGCGGTGCATTATTTCAGGATTCTTCCCGAATACTGGCGGGACAGGCTTGAAAAGCTGAAGAATATGGGCTGCAACACGGTGGAGTTCTACATTCCGTGGAACTTCCATGAGGAAAAACAGGGACGTTTTGACTGGAGCGGCAGGCGCGATGTAGTGCGCTTTATGGAGCTTGCCCAAGAACTGGGGCTGTATATGATTGTGAGGACTTCCCCCTACACCTGCGGCGAATGGGAGTTCGGCGGTCTGCCTTCATGGCTTCTGAAAGACAGGGGCATGAGGCTGCGCTGCAGCTACCCTCCGTATCTTGCCGCGGTAAAGGCATATTACGAAAAGCTTATGCCAAAGCTCGTCCCCTTCCAGCAGGACAGGGGCGGCGGCATCATCCTCATCCAGATTGAAAACGAATACGGCTATTACGGCAACGACAGCTCCTACCTGCGCTTCCTTGCAGACACCATGCGGAGACTCGGCATCACGGTTCCCTTTGTGACGTCTGACGGACCGTGGTCCCGCGCCTCCTTCAAGAACGGCTCGCTGCCCGGCGTGTGGCCAACGGGGAACTTTGGCTCTCAGGTGGAAAAGCAATTCGCCGCAATGAAGGACTATATGGATTCCCCCTTCCCCCTGATGTGCATGGAATTCTGGTGCGGCTGGTTTGATGCCTGGGGCGGCATACACCATACCTCTGACCTTGCACAGAACGTAAAGGACTTAGAGGATGTGCTCAGGCTCGGCCACGTGAACTTCTATATGTTTGAAGGCGGCACAAACTTTGGCTTCAGCGCGGGGCGCAATGCCACGGAAGCCCATGCGGACATCACCTCATACGACTATGACGCCATCCTTACGGAAGACGGACAGCTGACGGAAAAATATCGGGCATTCAAAGAAGTGATTGCCCGCCACACCCCCATAGCGGAGGTACCGCTTTCTACCGCCATAAAGCGCAAGGCTTACGGCACGCTGGAGTGCTCCGGCAAGGTTGATTTGTTTTCCGCCCTGCCCGCGCTTGCAGAGCCCCGGCAGTCTCCCTACCCCCTGTGCATGGAAGAGCTTGACCAGAGCGGCGGCTTCCTGCTGTACCGCACAAAGCTCGCCCCTTACGAGGAGGCGCTTTCGCTCCGCTTTGACCGCGCCGCGGACCGTGCCGCTGTCTTTGAGGACGGCATCCGCATCGCTGCCCTGCTCAACGAGGAGCTTTCCACGGGCATCAAGAGGGAAAAGGGAACTGCGGGTGCGACGCTCGACCTGCTCTTTGAAAACGTGGGGCGGGTGAACTTCGGACCTTTGCTTGAAGTTCAGAGAAAGGGCATCGCGGGCAACCTGATTGTAAATGACCACGTGCAGTACGGCTTTGAGCACTTCGGCCTGCCGCTCGATGAGGCACAGCTTTCCCGTCTGGATTTTGCCGCAGGCTGGCGCAAGGGGCTCCCCGCATTCTACCGCTTTGCCTTCGAGGCAGATGAGTCCTGCGACACCTTCCTTGACTGCGAGGGCTTTGCAAAAGGCGTGGCATTCATCAACGGCTTCAATCTGGGACGCTTCTGGGAGATTGGCCCGCAAAAGCGCCTGTACATCCCCGCCCCGCTTGTCCGCAAGGGCAGGAACGAGCTTATCGTATTCGAGTCCGAGGGCAAGGCGCAAGCCACCGTCACGCTCTGCGATAGCACCGCCTGGGCTTAGCCGCTACGGACGAGGACAAGTCTCTACGGAACATAAAATTAATTCCAGTACTTGACCCCTCAAAAAAAATCTGCTATCATAGCCTACACTTAGGTTAGTCTGTCCGTAGTAAACCCGCTACTTACTATGGCAAATATGAAGATCAGAGGTTTTTAAGATGTACGCAATTGTTGAATATAAAGGCAAGCAGTACAAGGCTGAAAAGGATGCCGTGCTCACGGTTGATAGAATCAGTGAGAAAGAAGCAAAGCAGGGCGATACAGTGACGATTGACACGGTCCTTTTTGTGGGTGATGGCGAGAAGGTTTCTGTCGGTACACCGTATGTGAAGGGTGCCAAAGTGACCGTAGAAGTCGGAGACACCTTCAAGGACAAGAAAGTGCTTGTCTTCAAGTACAAGGCAAAGAAGGATTATCATCGTTTCCATGGCCATCGTGAGCAGTATACACACATAACAGTGAAGGATATTGCGCTGGCGTAAAAGCGTATGACGCAGGTGCAGCTGGTCTGCGGGGCAAACGGCGAGTTCAGGGCCTGTTCGGCACGGGGACACGCCGGATTTGCCGCCAAGGGGCGCGACATTGTATGTGCGGGGGAAACAAGCATCCTTCGCAGCGCGCTGGCAGTCTTGGAGCAGACTGAAGGCATTACGCTGGTTTCAGACACTTCTTCGCGGGGAAATCTCGCATTCCGCGTGAAGGAGCAGACATTCGGGAACGGAGAGCGGCTCAAGTGCATCGCAGATTTTATCAGGTGCGGCATAGGGGCGCTTGCCGAGGAATATCCCGAATGTATAGAGATGCGGGAAATGAAAGAATCATAAGAGGATTATTATGGGTCGTACAAAAGGCGGAAGTGGTGCTAAAAACGGACGCAATTCAAACCCGAAGTATCTGGGGGTAAAACGGTATGGCGGGGAAATGGTGACAGCCGGCTCCATATTGGTGAAGCAGCGTGGAACACGCATTCATCCGGGCCTTAACGTGAAGCGGGGCGGAGATGACACCCTTTTTGCCACTGCGGATGGAAAGGTTGTGTATGGCGAACGCCGTGACCGCAAGATTGTTTCCATTGAGCCGTTGGCAGAAGCAGCTGCTAACTAGCTCGTCTAGAGATAAGAGAGAAGCCCGCCCTGCGTCTGCAAGGCCGGGCTTTTTTTGTGTATGGGGGTGCCTCTATGGTTCAATTTGCTGATGAAGCCGTTATCAAGGTCATTTCTGGAAAAGGGGGAAATGGCTGTATCTCTTTCCGTCGGGAAAAGTACATTCCGAATGGCGGTCCCAATGGCGGTGACGGCGGGCGCGGGGGAGATGTCATCTTTTGTGTAAAGCGCAACCTGCGCACGCTTGCCCATCTGCGCTACCATCCCATCTTCAAGGCGCGCAACGGCGGCGATGGCATGAGCTGGAACAAGTTCGGCAAGGATGGAGAGGACGTGATAATCCCCGTTCCTCCGGGAACCATCATCCGCGACAACGAAACGGGCGCGCTTGTGCATGATTTTACAGATGAGGACGAGGAAAAGCAGATTGTCTTCCTGAAAGGCGGCAAGGGCGGCTGGGGTAACGTGCATTTTAAATCCAGCACGAATCAGGCGCCGCGCTATGCCCACAGCGGCAAGCCAGGAGAAGAACGGGAGCTGAAAGTGGAGCTTGCCATCATGGCAGATATCGGACTGGTGGGCTTTCCGAATGCGGGCAAATCCAGCCTGCTTGACCTCTTTACCAATGCACGCCCCAAGATTGCCCCGTATCCCTTTACCACCAAGGTGCCGAACCTCGGCGTGTTGCGGGTGGACGAAAACAATGACATCGTGATTGCCGATATCCCCGGCATCATCGAGGGGGCTGCGGATGGTGCGGGGCTTGGCTCCCGTTTCCTAAAGCATGTTTCCCGCACGGCAGGGCTTATCTTTATGATAGACTGCGCCGATAGCAACTGCTTTCAAGCCTATGACCTGCTCCTCGATGAGCTTGAAAAATACGGCGGGGGTTTGAGCGAAAAGCCCCGCCTGGTGCTCTGCAACAAGATAGATGAAGAAGGGGCTGCCGAAAACGCCGCCCGCGTGCAGGAGGAGCTTGCCCGAAAGAATCCCTCGCTTACAGTGATTCCCCTTTCGGTTGTCGCCCGCAGCAATATCGATGCGGTGCGGACTGCTGTCATAGAACTTGCGGGCAGGACGGAGCAGAAGCTTTCTGCAGAAGAAAAATCAGGGGGCTTCCTCTCGGGCCGTTCCGTGGTTGAAGAACTGGGGGAACAGTTCCCCGGTTCTGATGATTAGGAGGTTTTGATGAAACTTGCTGTGCTGGGGGGAAGCTTTAACCCCATTCACATTGGCCACCTTGCACTTGCGGATGAGGTATGCGCTTCGCTCCATTATGACAGGGTGCTTTTCATACCGACCTATGCGCCTCCCCACAAAGAGATGAATGCGGCGGTGTCCGCGTCCGAAAGGCTCCGGATGGTGGAGCTTGCCTGCGCTGGCGATTCCCGCTTTATGGCGGACAGCTGCGAGATAGATCGCGGCGGCATATCCTACACCTATGACACCATTCTCTATCTGGAAGAGAAGTTCAAAGCTGAACTGGAGGGGAAGATTGGCTTCATCATGGGGGAAGACCTGCTTTCCGGCTTTCATCTGTGGAACCGTGCGGAAGCTATCGCGCAGAAGTGCGACTTGATTTTGGCGCGAAGACCCTCCCTTGCAGAAAACAGCAGCTTTGCCAACCGCCCTTTGGGCAAGTATGCGGAGCTGGTGCAGGGGGATTTTGAACTGGAAGGAGACCCCCTCTTTGCGGGCGCCTTGCGGCTGGCTAACGCGGTGCTGCCGGTGAGTTCTACGGATATCCGCACAAGGATTGCAGAGGGGCGGGGCTTTAGATACCTTGTGCCTTCTTCGGTTTTTAGCTATATTATAGAAGGAAATGTATATGGACGTGAGTAATCCTGAACTTGTAGAGAAAATACGGCAGTATGCCGCTTCTGTTGAGAAAAAAGAGCGTTTTGAGCACAGCGTGCGTGTGGCTGAAACCGCAAAGCTTATGTGTGACATGTACGGCGTTGACCCTGCGAAGGGCTATCTGGCGGGGCTTGCTCATGATATGTGCAAGGATCTGCCTGATGAAGAGCAGCTTGCCCTTGCGTCGAAGGATCAGCAGCCCATCTCCGATGTGGAAAAGAAGAAGCCTTCCCTGCTGCACGGTCGGGCGGCGGCGATGAAGCTGCAGCATGATTTTGGCATTGATGACAAAGACATACTGCAGGCTGTCTCCCGCCACACGTTGGGCGGCTCAAGCCTTTGCCCCCTCGCAAAGATTGTGTACGCGGCTGACAAGATAGAGCCGGGGCGAGAGCAGTCTACGGAGGAATACCGCGCCAAGCTTTTCTCTCTAAGCCTGAACGAGCTTGCCCTGACGGTGCTGGAGGAGAACATGGCGTATGTGCAGGGGCGCGGCAAGAAAGTGGCTGCTGTCAGCTATCGTTTCAGGGAGAGCCTGAAGCGCGACATTGCCTATGATGCGCAGATTGCACTGAGCTTTGCGGAGTCTTAAGAATGGCGGGCACTTTTGAGAGGAAGAGTATTTTCTTTATCCTGCTCATCGTAGCCATCATTGCGATGGTAACTGTGCGTCTGGTCTTCTCCCTGCGCAGCGATTCCGTGGGGGAGCAGCTGAAAGATGACCAGGTGGTGAAGGTGCTCTTCGTGCTCCATGACAAAGACAATTCCTCTCTGGCGACGGATGTCTTTGTCTATTATCCGCGGACACGGAAAGGCGCGCTCTTTGATATTCTGGGAAACACGGGGGCAATCTATGAAAGCCTTGGACGTGTGGACCGCATAGATACCATCTATAAAGAGAAGGGTGTGGATGTCTACCGGCAGGAAATAGAAAAGCTGACGGATCTTGCAATTCCCTTTTCTATAGAGATTTCTATTGATGATTTTGGCAGGTTGACGGATTTGCTTGGGGGCTTGAAGGTCTTTGTTCCCCAGCCGGTGGACGTTGTGGACAGCTCGGGAAAGCGCTGGCTTTTGCCGAGCGGCGCGGTAAATCTGGACGGGGATAAAATTCAGACCTATCTGGAATACAGCACGGATATGGACGAGGACGGCGAGCAGGAAGAGCGGCGGCAAAACGCTATCGTTGCCTTTTTGTCTTCAATCTATGAAAACCGCAGCGTCATCTTGGATAAAAAAAATTTCCCCCGTTTCAGTTCTAAGATGAAGGCTAACATGGAGACGAAGGGCTTCTACGAGCTTTTCGATCTCTTTTCAAACGTGCAGTCGGAAAGCCTTTCCGTGCAGACCGTGGTGGGAAGCCCCCGGATGGTGGATGGCCAGATGCTGCTCTTCCCCTATCAGGACGGTCAGCTAATGAAGGATGTCGTGCGGCAGAAAATCCGTATGCTTATCAATGAAGACGAGTCTATGAATCGCCGCGTGTACATTGTGGAAGTGCTGAACGGAACGGTGAAGCAGGGACTTGCCCGCAACGCCTCCATACTGCTCCAGAACGCGGGTTACAATATCCTGCAGGTGGGAAATGCTGACAGGGGCGATTATGAGCATACGGTAATCATCAACCACATCGGAAACCCGGTAGCAGCTGAGGCGCTGGGAGATTTCATCACCTGCTATAACATTATTGACGAGGCTTTGCCTGCCGACGACGAGACGGTGGCGAATGTAGACTTTACGCTGATCCTCGGCAAGGACTGGGATGGCCGCTATGTGCGCGGCGGTTTCGGAAAAGAGGATTCAGAAGGAATTGAAGGGTAAAAACTATGGAAAAGACAACTGAAGAAAAAGCTTTGGAGATTGCAAAGCTCATGGAGGATGGCAAGGGACAGAATGTCTGCGTCCTTGACGTGGCAGCGCTTAACAGCTGGACTGATTTTTTTGTGATTGTGACGGTGACGAGCAGCGCCCACTGGCAGGGGCTGTATCGGGACATACGCGAATACATTGCGGATAATGACCTGCATATCCACGAAACAGTAAACAAGAGTCCTCAGGGAAATGACTGGAACCTTGTGGATTTGGGAACGATAGTCGTGCACCTGATGACGCAGGAGGCACGGGATTTTTATGAGCTTGAACGGCTCTGGCACGCAGGGCGGAAGGTAAAATAAAAGCTAGTAGTCGATCCCGTTGTCATCCATGTCGGCGGGGTCGCTGTCTTCCTCTATGTCGTCTTCCAGATTGTAGATTTCGTCATCGAAATTGCGGCGGCGGTTGTCGTAGCCGTCTTCTTCTTCCTGATCGTCGAAAGGCTCGTCGTAGTCGTCTATTTCCTCTTCGTCCAGCGTGTCGTCGAATGCATCATCATAGCCATCGCTTTCTTCGTCTTCTTCAAAGTCATCGATAAAATCTTCATCGGAACCTATGTCGTCTTTGTAATCTTCATCGTAGGCATAATGTGAGAGTGAAGAAAAATCTCTAAAATCATTGTCTTTGCGCATGAACGTATACCCCTTACATAATTTACTCTAAAATACCCTTGCTGTTTTGTCAATCCATTTCTCTGCTTTATCGGAATAAATTCTTTGCTTGCTTGACATCTTTTGTGCAAATCTGTATGATAAGTGGCGTATGACAGATAGTATAACTGTCAATGCTCCGGCGAAGATAAATCTTGGCTTAAAGGTCTTTCCAAGACGGGCTGACGGTTACCACGATATAAAAAGCATTTTTACAACGGTAAAGCTCTATGATACCCTCACTGTGTCGCTGCTTGACCGCGAAAATGAATGCATTGTGGAATGTGCGGAAATGAAACTTCCCGCTGAAAATACATTTACTATGGCGTACAAAGCTTTCTGCGTGCTGTCTGGTGTGAAATGCGGTGTCCATGTAGACTTGGTGAAGCGCATTCCTTCTGGCGGTGGATTGGGGGGCGGCTCTAGTGATGCTTCATCTTTCATTCAATCCATTGACAGATTATGTGGTACTCATTTAAAGGCTTCGGATTTGCACCAGATTGCAGGTCTCGTGGGAAGTGATGTCTTCTTTTTTACGCATGCTTTACTGTCCGGCGGTCGACATGATTTTACCGCCGTGGTGGAAGGCCGCGGAGAAAAGGTGTCGCAGATAAAGGCTCGTTGCGATTATTCGGTCGTGCTTGTCTTTCCAAATGTTTGCGTGTCAACGCGAGAAGCATATTCTTGGGTTGATGAGGAGATTGTAGCTAGAGGTTTTTCTACAGAGCCATCTGTGGAAATGGAAGAGGAATACAGAAGACCGATCAGTTTGTGGCGGTTTAAAAATGTTTTTACGGTGCCTGTTTCCGAGCGACATAAAGAAATTGCTGAAGCAATCGCAGGACTGAAAGACTGCGGAGCAGACTTTGCAGATATGTCAGGGTCTGGTTCAACGGTGTTTGGTCTTTTTACAAGGAAGGAGCAAGAAGACTATGCCCCTGCCGCATTAAACGCGGTAAATTCCTTGTCAAAGAGATGGCAAACAGTTTTAGCTTGAAGAGCAAAAAAACTGTGGAGGAACGGAGATATGCAGGTTACTGAGGTTAGGATCAGAAAAGTTGAGAGTGAAGGCAAATTAAAGGCCTATGTGACGGTTACGTTTGATAATTGTTTTGTTGTCCACAACGTAAAGATTATCGAAGGTAAGACTGGTCTGTTCATCGCCATGCCGAGCCGCAAGACGGCCAATGGTGAGTACAAGGATGTTGCGCATCCGATCAACCCGGAGTTCCGCAATGCGTTGCAGGACAAAATTCTGGGTGAATACAATGCGGGACATATAGAGCAGGGGACTGTGAAGGCAGAGGAAGGCGAGCATATTCCATCCCATGCCTAAACATATATTTTGGGACGTCGTCAAGTGGTAAGACAACGGCTTTTGGTGCCGTCATTCCGCTGGTTCGAATCCAGCCGTCCCAGGTATACAAAAAGATTGTAACTTATAAATAAGGAGTTCTCACTATGGAACAGTTTGTAATTAATGCTAAGGTTCGTAAGGAAACGGGCAAGCGTGCTGCTAAACAGCTTCGTGCATCAGGTCGGTTGCCTGCTATTGCATATAATGAAAAAGGTGAATCCACTATGCTGGATGTTGACGCAACGGAGTTCTCCAAAGTATGGCGTACAATTACACCGACAACGTTGATTACGTTGAAAATCGACGGTGTGGATAATCAGGCATATATTCAGGACACCGAGTACGACATCATCAAGGACAGGGTTCTCCATGCGGATTTCCATATTGTATCTGGAAACAAGCCTATTACGGCTGTTTACAAGGTTCACTATTCGGGAACCCCTGCCGGTGTGCTCAAGGGTGGCTTTATGGTAAAGCACGTGCCTTCCATCAAGCTCAAGGCTCTGCCTGCGGATCTGCCCGTTTCTATCACCGCTGATGTCTCAAAGGTTGAGATTGGTCAGCGCTATACGGTGCGTGATTTGAATTTGAGCGACAAGATTACGCTTATCACCAGCCCTGATTCCCTGTTGGTGACGGTTGCACCTCCGAAGCGCTAATTTATTTTGACTTTTTACGCCCCTGCCTTGAGTTTACGGCAGGGGCTTTTTTATGGCTCATTTGCCTGATTGCGCCGATACTGTAAAAGAGGTGGACGCAGCTATAAATATAATAGAGGCTTTTGACAGCGAGCTGAGGAAAAACTTGCAGTCTCTGGGCGTTGATTTTTCTGCTCCCTGTGCCGTCGGTGTGGCCGTGAGCGGCGGTGCGGATTCCATCGCCCTGCTCACGGGGCTTTGCCATCTACTGCCTGCGGATAGCAAGCCAACTGTCATCACGCTGAATCACAATCTGCGCCCGGAAGCGGAGACTGCGGGAGATGCTGATTTTGTGCAGGACTATTGCAGGCAGCTCGGCGTTCCCTGCGAGCGCAGGGACATTGAGCGGGGGTTGATTTTGTCGCTTTCGCGGGAGAGAGGCATCGGCATCGAAGCCGCGGCGCGGGAACTTCGCTACGAGCACTTTGCGGATTTTCTTTCCGCCCATAAGCTTTCTTGCCTCTGCGTGGCACACAATCAGGACGACCAGCTTGAGACGCTCCTTATGCGCTTTTTGCAGGGGAGCGGTGTGGAAGCCCTTGCGGGCATACAGATGAGGCGCGGCAGCTATCTTCGCCCCATGCTGAGCATTCCCCGTTCCCGCATAGAGGCGTATCTGCTTGCCCAGCACATAGCGTGGCGCACGGATTCTTCCAACGGGGATGTCGCCATGCTCCGAAACCGCATGAGGCATAGCGTGCTTCCGGTGCTTGACAAGGCGCTTCCCGGTTGGAGAAAGTCCGTGCTTTTTCAGGCAGGGCGCTTTGCGGATGACGGTGCCGCGCTTGGAAGCCTTGTGCAGGCTGCGAAGGAGCGGCTTTGCTGGCGCTTTGCGGGGGGGACCGTAACAATGAACGGTGCTGCCTTTCTTGCAGAGGAGCGGGCTGTGTGCCGCCGCCTTTTATATGCTGCCTTTGATGCTGTAGGGGCAGGGGGGCGCATTCCCTCAAGCCTTGTGGAGCGGGTGTTGCAGCACGGGCTGGCTCCTGCATGGCAGGAAAATGCTGCGGGCGTGCAGGTGGAATGCGACGGGCAAAATATTTTTATTTTTATTGAAAAGGGACAAAATCTAGCGACAGAAAGCGGATTTTTAGTTATAATAGAACGACTTGGCTCTTACAGGCTGGGTGCAATGGAGGTCCTTGCAGGGCAAGGAGACGGGGGCATAGTGCTTTCCAATGCGCATTCTTCCGTCACCATTCCCCGCTTGCAGCTTCCCTTCATGCTGCGCAGCCGCCAGCCGGGAGACCTTATAAAGGCTGCCGATGGCAGTGAGCGTCCTGTCGCCAAAATTCTGGATGACTGGAAGTGCAGACAAAAAAAAGATGCCGTTCCCCTCGTACAGGAACTCAGCAGCGGCAGTCAGCGCTTGGTATGTATATGGGGCAGGGCAGTCGGTTTTAAGGACTGGATAGTAAAGGATTGAGTATGAAAGCAAGAAAGAGTATATGCGGCATGGTATGTGCCATGATGCTTATGTCTGCTGCGGCACAGCAGTCTGACAGCACGGGGCAGGCGAACCGGAGAACGGCGCTGCGCTGCCTTAGTTCTGCAAGTTCTTATGCCTCCCGCCAAAACTGGGCGGCGGCTATTTCGCAGGCGGAGCTGGGGCTCAGCTATGATGATACCATATCCGACCTGTGGTATGTGCGGGCTGTGGCTGAAAACGGCAGCGGCGGCACAAAGGCTGCGGTGCAGGCTTTGGTAAAGCGTGCGCTTGACGGCGGCAACTGGGTGGACTACAACAGGGATAATGCCCGCATTCTGTATGCGGACATGCTCGCGGACACCACGCACTATGGGGAAGTCTTCTCTGTGCTCGATGCTTCTCCGTTCATTTATTCCTCCGATGCAGAATACATACGGGCAAAAGCTTATTACCGCTTGGGCGATCTCCAGTCTGTGGCACGCGCCCGCACAAAGATTGCGGGCGCAAGGCGCATGTATCCCTCTGACACCCGCTTCCCTCTGCTTTTTTTCACGTATGAAAACCCCGCGAGCGAGGAAGCAGCTGTAGTGCAGCTTTCTTCTTATTTTATCTCCCAGATAGCGCAGTACGCGGAAGCGGCTCCCGACAAGGATGCGGAGCTGGAAATATATGCTGCCCGCTATGCGACGGGCTCCACAAGGGAAAAGCTTTTGCAGTCCTTCAATGCGCGAGGGCTGTCGCATCCGCTGTATGCAGAGGTGGCTCTTGCCGCAGGCTTGATGACGGAAAAAGAAGCATTTGAATACATTGTCACATTTGCAGATGACAGCATAGCCTATGAGCAGCTTGTCGCCCTGCTGCGCCGCATTACGGACGAAGCCGTTCGCGCTGAGGCAGGCGAGTATTTTAAGGCATATAACGGCAGCCTTACCCGCGATATGAACGGTGACGGCATTGCTGACCTGACGGTGGCATACCGCCGCGGCAGACCGCAGACCGTGACCTATGACGGCAATCAGGACGGCATAAGCGAGTGGACTGTGGAATGCGATTTCGGCGTGCCTGTTTCCGGTACGGTGAAAAATAACAATGGTTCTGCCGACTTTACCTGGCAGCATTTTCCCTATCTGACTACCTATACGTTTAAAGATATAAACGGCGCCGTGCAGAATGACTATGAGCTGGTACAGGAAGAGCTGAAGTGGACCCCGCTCCGCATGGAAGAGGATGTTGCAATCACAGCGAAGAGCGGCACTCAGTTTTTCTTCCCCTCGCTCAATATCCGCGAGCGGGAGCTCACCAAGGATGCGCTTGTCGCTGCTTCCGCAAATTTTACGGTGCGCACGGAGGAACGGGCTGGCGGCTATATCACTGTGCGCGTGCTGAACGGTAGAATGCAGTCGGCGGATTATTATGCGGGCGGCAGGCTCTATGCGCATGCCCAGTTCAAGGACAACATTCCTCGGCTCCGCATGGTCGATGCAGATGGCGACGGCATATTTGAAACCACCGAATACTACGAGGCTGATGAAAAGCTTGAGTCAAATGTCCATTCAGAAGAAGACGAGCGCGCTATCACGGCGAACCTGTTCGGAACGCCGTCAAACGGTATGCCTTTCTACCTGCGCATGGTGCAGGTTGACTTGAATGCCGACACGGTGCCGGACTTTGTTGAAGAGTACCTCGAAGGCGGCGGGCACGTGGCATCATGGGACACCGATGGCGACGGCAACTGGAATATGAAGTCCATTGTCTATGCGAAGGATTCGGATGGCAATGCGGTGGAAGAGGATATGTTCTATGACATTCCCTCGCACAATGTGGTGTCTGTGCGCACGGTGAACGAGCTTCCCGTCGCCGTCACGAGCAATGGCAAAGAGCTGCCTGTCCGTAAAGATCTCTACTATAATTTTTACTGGATTGGCGAGCTGGGAGCGAGTTCCCTTGCGGGACAGGCGTTGAAGCTTTTTGAAAGCAATCCCGTTCAGGGAAGCTCCGCCATTGTGGAAAGCGGCAAAGACCGCGTCCATGCGGTGCACATCGGTGATTTTTATTATGGAAAGATTATTCCGCAATCCGCTGACTTGAAGGGTGAGGGTGATGAAAAAGAAAATTCCCGCTAAGTTGTTTGCAATCTGCGCAGCCGTCCTGCTTCTTGCTTCCTGTGAAAGTACGGACAAGGCTGTGCCCGCCTCCACTGTGCCGGATTACACAAGCGAGGACGCCATAGCCTATGAGATGCAGGAAATACAGAAAGCTCTGGAAAAAGAGCCGGTGAAGTGCCTGTGGCGGGCAAAGCTTCTGGAGCAGGCGCATCCTTCCCGCAGCGCTATACAGACGCTTTTTAAGACTTGCGAAGATAGTCTTGTGTCGCTGTATAAGGCTGAACTGGAAAAACGAAATTATCTGGATGCCCTGCGCTACTACCAGTCCTTAAAGGCTGTAGGCTACAAGGAGCTTTCTTCCTTGCCCCAGCAGGAGCGGCAGCTGCGGCAGAACCTTGAGCGCAATGTTCCCGGACTTAGCACGGTGCCGGAAAGCCAGAATACCCGTGTCGCAGACCTCATCAAGGGCACGGTGACGGTCTTTGTGGACAAGGGAATAAAAGTGGAGCGCGGCAAGGGCTATGCCGACGGCGTGCTTGGCAGCGGTTTCTTTATTTCCAAAAACGGCTACATCATTACGAACCACCATGTCATTGAAGACTGCGTGAACCCCGAATATGACGGCTTTGCGCGGCTCTATATCAGGCTTGCCGAAGACCCGGAAACCCGCATTCCTGCCAAGATAATCGGCTACGACAAGTCCATAGACCTTGCCCTGCTCAAGACCGAGGTGGATGCGCCCTATGTCTTTAACCTTGGCTCCAGCGCAGACCTCGATGTCGGCGACAAGGTATACGCCATCGGTTCTCCGCTCGGTCTGGATAGGACGCTGACGAGCGGCATTATTTCTTCCAAAGACCGCGACCTCTTTACGAGCGCCAGAATGTTCCAGATTGACGCTGCCGTGAACAGCGGTAACTCAGGCGGTCCCCTCATAGACGAGCAGGGAAATGTGCAGGCCATAGTCTTTGCGGGCGTGCAGAACTATCAGGGACTTAACTTTGCCATCCCTGTGGAATATCTGCGCAATGAGCTGCCCATACTCTATGCGGGCGGGGCGCGAAAGCATCCGTGGATTTGCGCATACGGCAAGACCAAGCGGTTGCCCGGAAGCGGCGTGGAAAATGAGGGCTTGAGCGTTCTCTACACCATGCCCGGAGGTTCTGCCCTGCGCTCCGGCATCGCGGTGGGGGACACGATACTCTCTGTCAACGGTGTTTCCGTTTCTTCCCGCGAGGATTTTGGTT
Organism: uncultured Treponema sp.; assembly: GCA_937885235.1. GTDB lineage: Bacteria > Spirochaetota > Spirochaetia > Treponematales > Treponemataceae > Treponema_D. The sequence continues at coordinate 3,278 of CAKZZK010000287.1, read as the reverse complement.
CTATCCTCATGCAGTGCAAGGCGGACACCATCCTCAGCATAGGGGTGCAGGATGCAAAGGGGCATTTTGCAGAGAAATTTGTCTATCTCGAGCAGCGTCCCGATATGCCGGGGCTTGAAGTATACAGGCATGATGCCATTTCCAGCGCGCTCATTCCTTTGATGGGAATGGAGCTTGTTTCTTCATCAACGTCCAGCAAGCGCCATTACACCGTGAAGTCCGTCATAAAAGGATCCATAGCTGATGAGTCAGGTTTTAATGAAAACGACACAGTGGAACTCATCAAGACAGAGGTGAGCGAGGAGGAATATCTTATCATCCAGCTCTATGCCCGAAAGCGCGCGAATGCGTTCATCGATGTGCCCTTCGGACTCCGCGTGCCTTTGGACAGCCTGTATTATTTTTAAGGAAAGATTATGACCGAACTAAAGTATAAGCGCAACTTCTGCATAACCGCGCATATAGACCACGGCAAGTCAACTCTTGCCGACCGCCTCATCCAGAAAGCAAAGATAATAGAAGACCGCCAGATGAAGGCGCAGATCCTTGACAACATGGATATTGAGCGGGAACGCGGCATTACCATAAAGAGCCAGGCTGTCACCATTCCCTACCGCGCGCGCGATGGCCATGACTACGAGCTGAACTTTGTGGACACCCCCGGCCATGTGGATTTCAGCTACGAGGTGAGCCGCGCCATAGCTTCCTGCGAGGGGGCATTGCTTTTGGTTGATGCCACGCAGGGGGTCGAAAGCCAGACGGTGAGCAATATGTATCTTGCCTTGGAGCAGGACCTGACTATCGTGCCCGTCATAAACAAGATAGACCTTGTGAGCGCCGATGTCGAGCGAACAAAGAAAGAAATAGAGCATGACCTTGGGCTTGACGCTTCAAAGGCCCTCTTGGTAAGCGCAAAGACAGGGGAAGGCATTGACGACCTTATGGAAGCCATCGTCACGGAATTTCCTCCGCCGACGGGGGATGCGTCCGCTCCCCTTACCGCGCTGATTTTTGACTGCCACTATGACGAGTACCGTGGCGTCATCGTGCATATCCGCGTGAAGGACGGCACGGTTAAAGCGGGCGACACCATCCGCCTCATGGGACGGCAGAGCGAGTACAAGGTTGAGCAGGTCGGCTTGTTCCGCATCAAGCTGGAAGAGACCCAGTCACTCAGCGCGGGAGATGTGGGCTACATTATTGCAGGAATAAAGACGGTGAGCGACGTGAGCGTGGGAGACACCATAACCACTGTCGCACACCCTGCCGCCGCGCCGCTCCCCGGCTTTAAGGAAGTAAAGCCCGTCGTGTTCTCGTCCATCTATCCAATAGACTCCAACGACTACGAGGAGTTGAAGGAGAGCATGGAAAAACTCAAGCTCAATGATGCCTCCCTCGTCTACGAAAAAGACAACTCCCTTGCCTTGGGCAACGGCTTCCGCTGCGGCTTCCTTGGGCTTTTGCATTTGGAGATAATTCAGGAGCGTCTGGAACGGGATTTTGATCAGGTTATCATCTTCACCGCGCCGAGCGTACGCTACAAGGTGACTCAGGCGGGGCACGAAACGCTGTGGGTGGACAATCCTGCGGATTACCCGGAAGGCAAAATAGAACGTTCCGAAGAGCCGTATATCGATGCCACTATTATCACGCCGTCAGAATATCTTGGTTCCATCATGGAGCTTTGCCGCATGAAGCGGGGAACTCAGAAAAATATGCAGTACCTCGATGAAAAGCGGGTAGAGCTTACCTATGATATGCCGCTTTCAGAAGTCCTCTTTGATTTTTACGACAAGCTGAAATCATACAGCCGCGGTTATGCCAGCTTTGACTACGAGCTTACCGACTACCGCCCCACAGACCTCATAAAGATCGACATCCTCATCAACGGCAAGCCTGTGGATGCGCTTGCCCAGCTCTGCTACCGTCCGAGCGCGGTGGAGCGGGCAAAGACGGTCTGCGAAAGGCTCAAAGGCGAAATAGCCCGCCAGCAGTTCAAGATTGCCATTCAGGGAGCCATAGGCAGCCAGATCATAGCCCGCGAAACGGTGAATCCCGTGCGCAAGGACGTGCTTGCCAAGTGTTATGGCGGCGATGTTACCAGAAAGCGCAAGCTTTTGGAAAAGCAGAAGGCGGGAAAGAAGCGTATGTTCCTTGCGGGCGAAGTGGAACTGCCCCAGAGCGCCTTCCTTGCCGTGCTTAGGGAAAAAGAAGATAATTAACTTGCCTTTGCTATCTGCTTGAGGAAGAAGTCAATCTCCACACGCACCCGTTTCAGAAACGAGAGCGCGGTGGAGGGTGCGTAGCCGTCGGGAAAGTGCAGGTAGAGGTATTCCCGTCCGCGCAGTGCCCTGTAGAGCTGTTCATCCAGCGTCATGGAGCTGTCCCTAAAGACGCTTTTTTCTCCAAATATGAGCAGGTCTCGGAGCGTTTCCAGAGCTTTTTTTTCATCCGCATAAAACGATGTCACTTTTTCGCTGATCTCTCTTCCCGTGTTCAGGGAGGGGGAAAGCGCTGTATCCTGCGCGTCCCACTCGTTAAGCGCCCGTATACACAGCTCCTTTGTGCATTGGGGAATGCCGAGCGGAATGCCGCTTGTTCCCAGGTCGAAGAGCAGCTTTTCGCGGCAGAAGCAGCCCGCAAAGGTGTCCGCATAAGCCTTCATCACCTTGCTGCTTATCATGGGAAGCCCCCGCTTGTCTTGAATGAAGAAAGCCCCTCCTGCAAAAGCGGCATCGTAATTTGCCGCGGGGTGCAGGCGGCTTGAAGTATTCAGCCTGCTGAGGTGGTGGGGCGTGCCCTTTGCGTGGGTGAGTCCCATGCTGTAGCTAAAGTCAAGCCCAGTGACAAATATCGGTACAGATGGCTCTGCCCGCAGGGTGAGCGCAATATCCACCGCCGAAAGCCCCACTGAGCCAAGCGGCGGCAGAAATGCCTTGATGATGCCCCGTTCCAAAAGCCTGTCCAAGAAGCCTGCTTCCGTATATTTTGAGGCAAACCACACCGTCCTTCCGGCAAAGTCCCTCACCACTGCGGGAAGGGATGCAATGTCGGCAAAGAGCAGGGGGCGTTTTTTGCTCGTGCCTGTATATTGCGCGGCGCCGATATATGCCTTGTGGATGATTGACTGGCTTTCCAGACTTACCACAGCATCTGGCATGATGCCCCGTGCAAGCAGGGCAGGAAAAGCGGCATCCACGGCTATGATGAATGCTTTCGGAGGCGGCAGCGTTTCGTCAAGGCTCTCGCCTGCGCCACAGACCAGATCGGAAGAGCGT
>CAKZZK010000286.1 GCA_937885235.1 uncultured Treponema sp. | reverse complement strand
CAGAGACGGGCGCAGGTAGTCGCTGAATACAAGGAAGGTTGCGCCAAAGGCGCGGAGGCCGCCATGCAGGTTGATGCCGCTCATCACCTGGCTCATCGCAAACTCGCGGATGCCGTACTCAATCGTGCGGCCTTTGCGGTTCTGCGCGGAATAGGTGCCGTCGTCGTTCTTGACCTTGGTCTTGTTGGGCCCCTGCAGGTCGGCGGAACCGCCCACCAGCCACTGGTAGCGGTCGGCCATGCAGTTCAGGCTCTTGCCGCTGGCGTCGCGGGTGGCAAGCTTGTCGCCGACACTGTATGCGGGAGCGGCTGCTTCTGCCGTCTGCTTGCAGTTCCAGTAGGCATCCCACTTCTTGGCAAGCTCAGGATTTTCCGCGGCCCAGTCGTTAAAGACCTTCTGCCAGTTAGCTTCAGCCTGTGCAAATGCCTTCCGCCTTTCCTCAAAGTATTCATAGGCTTTCGGTACCACGTAGAACTGCTGGTCTGTCGGCAGACCAAGCTTCTTCTTTGCTTCTACGCAGCCTTCCTCGCCGAGCGGTGCACCGTGTACATCGGCAGTACCTTCCTTCGGTGCACCCTTGCCTATCACAGACTTCAAGATAATCAGCGTGGGCTTATCGGTGGTTGCTTTTGCGGTATTGACGCAGAAATCAATGTCGCTCCAGCTATACATTGAGCCACTCAGCACCTGCCAACCGTAAGACTCATAGCGCTTCTGTATGTCATCGGTAAAGGTGATGTCCGTGCAGCCATCAATAGAAATTTTGTTTGCATCATAGAAGACAATCAGCTTGCCCAGTTTCAGATTGCCCGCCAGAGAGCTTGCTTCCGAAGAAACGCCTTCCTCCAGACAACCTTCGCCCACGAGCGAATAGGTATAGTGATTTACAATCGTGTGCTTGGGGGTGTTAAAGCGGGCGGCAAGCATGCTTTCCGCAATAGCCATGCCGACAGCAGTGGCAATGCCCTGCCCCAGAGGACCGGATGTGCTCTCCACGCCGTCTGTCATACCCACTTCAGGATGACCGGGACACTTGGAACCAACCTGTCTGAAGCTTTTAATATCATCCATGCTTACCTTGTAGCCTGCCAGATGCAGGATGGAATACAGCAACATGGAACCATGTCCTGCGGAAAGCACAAAACGATCGCGGTCAGTCCATTTGCTGTCAGCAGGGTTGTGCTTCATGATTTCGCCATAAAGCATAGCCGCTACCTCAGCGGCACCGAGCGGCAAGCCCGGATGTCCTGATTTTGCCTTTTGAATAGCGTCCATTGAAAGGCTGCGTATTGAAAGTGCGACAGCCTCAAGACCTTGAGTATCCATAACCAAGCTCCTTATTAATATTTACTGATATAAATCAACTTTGTTATTTTACACCGCATAAGCCATTATTGCAAGATTTTTTTTATGGCAGCACAAAGCGTATCTTCGTCTGGCTGTGTCCACAGTAATTTTTTGAATTCGGCATTGCGCACCAGCAAGGCAATGCGGGAGAGCAGTTCCAGATGGAAGGAGGAAAGGGCTGTGAGCGGGACAAACAGGACCTGCACCTTCATACCGTCTGGAGCGTTCATATCCAGCGGCTCTTTCAAAAAGCAGATTGCCAGACGTTGGGCTTCGCTGTCAGAAATCATCGGTTTCCGCGAATGGGGAATTGCCACGCCGTCGCCTACAGCAGTGCTCAAAATCCTCTCCCGCACCAACAGCTCTTCAAAAAACTGCCGTTGGTCCAGTCCCTCAGGGAGATTCATTTTTGCAAGCATTTCGCTGTATACCGCTTTCATTGTCTTTCCCTCAACAGAAAAAACACCGCCCTTGTGAATCAAAGCACATAAATCCCTTGCAGAAAGCATCTATTTAACCACCTTAAACTTAGTATATCTCTGCTCGTTAACTGCAGCAAGCAGGGGCTCCTCTATGTCTTCAAAGTTCCATTTCATACCGTCAAGCGAAATCATGATGGACTTGCCGTCAGCCTCAAGCTCCTCCTCAGAGGTCAAAGACTGAAAGATTCTTCCCAGATGGTTGTAGAGCTGTGATAAAATCACCAGCTCCTGCTGAGGAAAACTGTTCAGCGTACCGCCGCAGCAATCTATCTGGTACATGATGGCGCTCACCGGCTTAAAGAGCTGCAAAGCCTTGGTCCTTATGGGGCCTGCCTGCTGATCCGCAAACCAGTTGTAACTGGATTTCAGTATATCATTCCGCTGCGTCAAGTGCAACATTGCGGCAGCTTTTTCCCCCCGATGGAAGACGTATGCTTCGGGATATATGCGTGCAAGGAGAGCTTCTATATCATCCTCCTGCCGGTAGAGCATATCCAGAATATACTGGTCGAGGACATGCGTCTGCAGCGAAAAGTAAATATTTTCTCCTTCATAGCTGAAAACTGCGTGCATCGTTGGCTCCAAGGCAAGGTCTGCCGCATTCCACTTGCCCACCGCGGGAACGCTCTGTCCCTTGTACCACAACCTTGTTTCCACGCCAAACTGCTCAATACCGACTTTTTTTGCATAGCGGTTTATGTATTCTTCTATAGAACCGCAGTCTGGAACGCAGAGCTCTTCGATATGCTCAAAAAACACCATGGCAAGCTGCTCTTCAATGGTGCCGCAGGGACCGTCTTTGTCAAAGTTTTCCAACAGCCCCCGTTCAAGGCAGTCATACCAGTCAAGCCTTGCTTCACCTTCTCTTCCGCGGTCAAAGAGGTTGTCGCCATCGTTGACGACGGAAACCTGAATTATGCCTGCATCCCAATCTTCCACATAGCACAAGAGCCTGTCCCCCTTGCGGAACCCGTGGGATTCAATGAGGGGGCTCAGGTCAATTCCTGTCAGCTGTACATTGGTGGGTAAACCGAAGTCCATATCCGCTATGTCAAGATTCGCATTCGCGGGGTCTGCGGCGATATACTGTGGGGCATACTCTTCGCCAAAGAAGAGGAACATATCTATTGCCTCGTCGCTGTCAAATTTTCCCACCTTTGGCTCTAGCTTCTTGCCATAGGCATAAAACGAGAGGGCTGAGGAGAACATATCGCCGTCAACGAAGGGAAGGCAGCGTGCTCCAGGCACGAGGACGCGCTGGTCATATTCATGGGGGCTCGGTTTGATGCTGAACAATTCCCCTGTGAATGCCCCCGCATGGGTGAGGTATTTGTTGTTTTCAAGGCAAAAAACCAACGGGCTGCTTTCCAGATACGCCGCCGCGTCCTTGTTGGAAGCCCGGACCCCCGCGCTGGCAAAGACTTTTACCATATCGCGGGCTGAAAAAAGATGTCGGTATGTGCGGAGAAATTTTTCTGCATGCGATTCT
>CAKZZK010000285.1 GCA_937885235.1 uncultured Treponema sp. | reverse complement strand
GTCCATTGCAAAGATAAGCCGCACCGACGAACTTGAAATAAAGATGAGCGTGGCGGAACGCTTTATCAGCCGCATCAAAAACGGGCAGATTGCAAATGTGAGTTTCGATGCCTACCCCGCAGTTGCGTTTACCGCCAAAGTCACAGAGCTTAGCCCTGTTCTGGACACAAATACAAGGACGATGGCAGTCAAGCTGCGCCTGACAAAGGCAGACGACAGGGTGAAAGTAGGCATGTATGCCCGCATCCGCCTTGTGACGGACAGCAGGCAGAATGCCATTGTTGTCCCCTCGTCATGCGTCATCACCAGAGACGGAAAGCATTACGTCTTCGTGGTGAACGGGAATTCGGCAGCTCTGCGGGCTGTCACGCCGGGCATCACGGTGGACAACAAGACCGAGATTGCAGAAGGGCTTTCTGCTGGAGAGGAAATCGTCAGCAAGGGACAGTCCCTGCTGAATGATGGGGCAAGGGTAAACGTGATTTCATCAACGGGAGCCGGACAATGACCTTATCAGAGATAGCCGTAAAAAAGCCGGTGACGACGCTGCTCATCTTTATCGTCATGATAGGGCTTGGTATATTCTGCACGATGAACCTGCCGGTGGATATGTACCCTGATATGTCCCTGCCGTACATGCTCGTGATGACGAGCTACAGCAATGCGGGACCGGAGGAAGTGGAGCAGAGCATTACGCGCACCATGGAAAGCGCGCTTTCCGGTCTGAGCGGACTCAAGCAGATGCAGTCGCAGTCCTCTGCGGGGCAGAGCCTTATCATTCTTGAATTTGACTACGGTACCAACCTCGATGCCGCGGCAAACGAAATACGGGACAAAATAGACCTTGTGCGTTCGTATATGCCCGATGATGCCGGCACTCCCATGACCATTCGGGCAGATCCGTCCATGATGCCCATTATGTCGCTCGTATTGAAGGGAAACCGCACGCCGGAAGAGCTCCGCGATTATGCGGAAGACGTCGTGCAACCCCGCCTTGAGCAGATTGATGGCATTGCCTCTGCGAGCATTGCGGGTGGACGAGAGAAAGCCATCAACGTGGATATTCCCCGCGACCGCCTTGAAGCCTACGGGCTCACCATCAGCCAGGTGGCTCAGATGATTGGCGCGCAGAACGTGCAGAGTTCTGGCGGCACGATTACGAGCGGTGAAATCAACTACACGATAAAAACAAACGGTAAGTATACAAGCATAGAGGATTTGAAGAATACCGTCATCTCCTACAAGGCTGCAGAAGCGCAGGGCATGGGCGCACCTGAAATAAAGAGCATCCGCTTGAGGGATGTCGCTGATGTCTACGAGGGCTACAAGGCGGAAAGCACTCTTGCCTACCTTGACGGTAATCCCTGCGTTATCTTGAGCCTGCAGAAGCAGAGCGGCAAAAATTCCGTGACGGCGGCAAAGAAGGTGCGCAAGGCAATGACGGCCATCAAAAAGGAGCTGCCGAGCGATGTTGACATCATTGAAACCTCAAATACGACGGACATAATAGAACAAACTATACAGGAAGTTGTCGGTTCCGTCATTCAGGGGGCCTTGCTCGCTATCCTCGTGCTCTTTGTCTTCCTGCGTTCTTTCAAGAGCACGATTATCGTAGGGCTTGCCATCCCCATTTCCGTCATGGTGACGCTCTTGCTCATGTATTTTATGGATATCACCATAAATATGATTTCCATGGTGGGACTCCTTCTGGGCATCGGTATGCTTGTGGACAACTCCATCGTCGTGTTGGAAAATATATTTTCGTATACGCAGAAGGGCTCAAAGCCGCGGGTTGCCGCCATACTCGGCTCGCAGGAGATGATAATGTCCATCACGGCGAGTACGCTCACGTCAGTGTGTATCTTCCTGCCTATGCTGCTCTTCCAGAAAAAGCTGGGCATCATGGGACAGCTCTTCCACGACCTTGCATATACGATTATCTTCTCTCTGATGAGCTCCCTCATCGTCGCCATTGCATTGGTTCCTGTGCTCACCTCGAAGTATCTCCGCATTGAAAAACTCGCTCAGGGGCGGCGGGGCATCTCGTATGCGATAAACAATCTTTTTGAGAAATTCTTCCGCGGTATGGAAAACGCCTATGCACACGGGGTGTCGTTTGTACTGCGCCTGCGCTGGCTCTTCATTATCTTGCTCTTTGCGCTTTTGGTTGGTTCCGTCATGGGCTGTATCTACATAGGCTTTATCATGATGCCGGATTCCGCTTCCACAACGGTGACGGTGAATATGGAGCTGCCCAAGGGAACCAAGCTTGATGTGACGGATGACAATCTGCGCAGCTTTGAGATGATGGCGATGAACGAGCTTGTCGGCGTGAAGTATGCCTCTATTTCCGTGGGCGGCTCCGGCTTTTTGTCTTCTAGTGCAGAGACGAATACCGGTTCCGTCACCTTTACGCTGCACCCTGCTACGTGGCAGGAGGAGGGCTTTGTCACCATCCCGTTTATCAACAAAACCATTCCGGCAATGGTGACGAAGCAGCGGCCTGCTGACTGGGACAACGAGGCGAGCGCTAAGGCAAAGCTGCGCCGCTATTTTAACAAGTTCCCCGGTGCGCAGCTAAGTTTTGGCTCGAATATGAACGCCGCTACTTCTGGCGAAATCAGCATAGACATCCGCGGCGACGATTTGCAGCAGCTGCGTGATACAGCTTCCCAGATTGAGCAGCTCATCAGGGAGCGGGGGCAGGACGTGGTGACGGAAGTGACGAGTGATCAGCAGGACGGTCTGCCGCAGGTTGAGATTGTCGTCGACCGCGACAGGATGTACGAGCTTGGGCTGAACGTCTACAATGTGGGCAGCGAAATCAGCGCCGCCATCAACGGGCGCACCGCCAGCCGCTATACGGACAACGGCAAGGATATAGACATTGTGGTGCAGCTGAGTGAGAAGGACAAGGAAAAGCTTACCGATCTTGACCAGATTTTCTTGATGAATTCCTCTGGCATACGGGTGCCGCTTTCAAGCTTTGCCCAGTATGTGGAAAATACGTCTCCCGTTACGATCTTCCGTCAGGATCAGGGACGCATCATTCACGTCACCGTCAAGCCCATGCCCGGCGTGACGACAAAACTGGTTCAGGACACGATAGCCCAGCTCATTGAAGACAACATTCCAAAGAACGAGTCCCTCACCATCACCTTCTCAGGTGAGCAGGAGGATTTGATGGAGGCGCTCATCAACTTCGGTCTCATCATTGTCATGGCAGCAATCCTCGTGTTTGTAGTCATGGCGAGCCAGTTTGAATCGCTTATGGACCCCTTCATCATCATCTTTACTATTCCGCTTTCCTTCATCGGCGTGATTGCCATTTATGCCATCATGAAAGAAAAGCTGAGCATTGTCACTGTCATGGGTATGCTGGTGCTCGTGGGCACCATAGTCAACAACGGCATTGTCCTTGTAGACTACACGAACCTGCTGAGGAAACGGGGCTATGAGCTTCGCGCCGCGTGCATAGAGGCTGCCCGCAGTCGTCTTCGTCCTATTTTGATGAGCACGCTCACCACCGTTATCTCCCTCGCGCCTATGGCGTTCTTCCCGGGCGAAGGGTCTGCATCAATGCACCCCATCAGTCTGACGGTTTTTGGCGGCATGACCTTTGGCTCGCTTATGACGCTCTTTCTCATGCCGTCCATCTATTATATATTTAACCATACCCGCCAGATTTTTGCTTCTGCTTCGGAAAAGCGGCGCAAGGCGCGGGAAGTAAAGTTGGAAAAGCAGTTTGCGGAAAAGGAGGCAAAACATGGCGCTTGATGATGCAGAGGGAAAAGAAGAGAAATCTGATTTGATCCGTGTCCGCATGGAAATCATCTTTTCGGAGGCTCTGGAAGAAGATTTTCAGCAGGAATTCAAGGAGCGCAAGATTGGCATGCATTATACAAAGTATGCCAACGTGATGGGCGCGGGCTACAGCAATCCCCATCTGGGGGATTCCGTATGGCCCCAGCTCAACATCGCGTATGTAATCTATTGCAGCAAGGAAGAGGCAAAGCAAATCCGGCAGGTGGTGCTTAAATTGCGCAAAAAGTACCTGACGGAAGGCATTGCCTGCTTTATGAGCCAGGCGGTGGAACTTTAAAGTTTTCAAGTCAATTGACCAGTGCTTCTTGACAATGTCAGGCACAGAAGTTTATGGCTAAAATCCATATAGAGTCGATATTCGGCATACTAGCCAGAACTATTGATTGCATTCCAACTGGACTCGTTCATGAGGAGCTGTTCAATATGCAGAGAAATCTATGCCCTTTGGCAATGCTGATTTCTGCATACTTTGCTTTATTAAAATCTGCGCGTTTAAATTGACTGTTGATACACGCTGCAGAATACTTTTGTTGAAAAAACAAATCATATTTAAGCATATCACAAATTTCATCCTTAAATTGTGAAAAGGAAAGCTGCTTGACTTTAAAAAAACAAAGGAATACCCGAGTTTAGCCCCCGCCGTGGTGGTAGAAGGTGCTGTGGAAAGTGCTGAGCAGTATCGTTGATGGCGGGTATTTGGCAAATGCAGGGTTTAACACGCTTATAAAACGTCACCTGCCGAAAACGATAACTGTGCCTTTGTGTCAAACGGAACATACATCGGTGCTGCCGTTAAGCATATCAACAATGGTGAGATAGATCTTGTTCTCCTTGATTCTAATGCCAAAACTGTTGCATCGAAGACAAACGGATCCGCGACTTGGAATGGAAATACAACTCTTGGAGCGGTTCTTGACGCTATTGAGTGAAATCCGCCAATCTGCTATGATTGCTGTATGGACTTAAAGACATTGTATCAAGAGATACTTAACGAACATAACCTCAACCCCACGCACAAGGGGATAACCGATAACGCCACGCTCACCCTGCAGGGAGTGAACCCCAGCTGTGGCGACAACATCTACCTTCAGCTCAAGATCGATAAAAACGGCATCATCACCGACGGCTCATTCAACGGCTCTGGCTGTGCAATCAGCCAGGCATCCGTCGATATGATGCTCGACGACGTCGTGGGCAAGAGCAAGGACGAGGCACTGCGCCTTGCCCGCCTCTTTATGGATATGATTCAGGGCAAAGCTGACGGCGAAGACCTGGAAGAGCTGGACGAAGCTGCTTCCCTTAAAAACATCAGCTTTATGCCCGCGCGGGTCAAGTGCGCCGTGCTCGGCTGGCATACCATGGAAGAAATGCTCAGCAAGGGCAAGAGCACTGGCACCGGAAGCAACGCAGAGCATTGCGATATATAACAAAAGACCCAGCGATAGCGCTTTAAACTTGCCATCGCTGGGTCTTTCGAAAATCTACAGGTTTTTACAGCCCTGCTACCAGCTGCCGCTTGTGCCGCCGCCGTTGAATTTGCCGCTGCCCTGCTTGTGCGTGGTCAGCCTCGGCGACTTGTTTATTTGAAAATCCGTTTTTATTCCTTTCTTCTTGTTGATAATCGCTTTTATGATGATGGCAATTACGAGTACTCCGACTACAATCATAAGTATTATGGCGCCAAGAGTGCTGCCTTCCTTCTTCTCAGTCTCAGCCGGCGCAGCCCTTGTCGAAGTATCATCAAGCCCGAGTCCTTTTATCACATTGGTAAGGCTTTTCACTGCCTCGATGAGCCCCGTGTTGTAGTACCCGTTGCGGAAGTTGTTTGTCATCTTATAGTCCATGATGCGCTTCTGCTGATACAGTGAAATTTTGTCTTCAAGACCGGCGCCCACCTCGATGCGTGCCAGATGGTCGTCCACCACCACCAGAATGAGGATGCCGTTGTCTTTGCCTTCCTGCCCCAGCTTCCATTCCTCAGCCTGCTTGCGGCTGAATGACTCAAGGTCGCTGTGGAAGCTGTCAGCCAGTGTGGACATGGTGATTATGCCAAGCTGTGCGCCGGTTTCCTTGTCCAAGTCGTTTATCAGGCGGTCAAGCTCCTGCTCGTCGGTGCTGCTCAGCACGTCGGCATCGTCCACTATGCGCACGCCCGTCCATTGGTACAGGCCGCTCAGCGTGGTGGCAGCAGCTGCCGATGCAAACGCGGGAACAAGCACGGCAAGGAACAGCGCGCAAAGCTGCGCCCTGAATAGCTTTTTCTTATACATACTTGTACATCTCCTAATTCTTGTTGTTTTTCTCTGTAACGTCGGTATGCTCGCGGAGGAGCTTGTCTTCGTCTACAGAGAGCCGTATGCCGCCGCTGGCGTAATCCGCGGCTTCCATGGGTGCGGCGGCCGGTGCCGCCATAGCGCTGGTGTGGGAAGT
>CAKZZK010000284.1 GCA_937885235.1 uncultured Treponema sp. | reverse complement strand
CGCCTGTCCCTTCTGGTTGATATAAAAGAAAACAGCATTCTTGCCGGTCTGGGGACACTTCGCCTCCGACGCCAGAAGCGCAAGCTGCTCCTCAAAAAAACGAGCGGCTTCCTCTTCCTTGCGGGCAAGAATACCGTACAGGCGAATCCATTCAAGCCGCCCCAGAGGATGCGCCTCCCTGCTCGAGGTATCGACAAAAACGGGGATGCCCAAAGCCACAAGTTTTTCCTGCACCTTTGGCGCATGAAAGATCATCGTGGACTCTATGGCAAGATCACAGGCTTCTCCGAGCAAAAGTTCATAGTCGGGGGCGCTGTACTTTCCCGCATAGCGCAAAGTCCCTTCCGCCATGGCATTACGCGCTTCGGGAATGTACCAGTCATCCTCCTGCGTGCTCGTCAGCCTGATGGCAGAAAGAGAACCGAACCTGCGCCACAGGGCAAGCGCCGATGATGCCGCAAGATAGGCGGCACGGACAGGCTGCCTGATCACCGACAGCTCGGCAGGCAGACCCTCCGGCACAGGCTTTCCCTCCGGCACCACCAGATAGCGCCCCGCGTCCTGCACATCAAGCAGGGTATAGCCGCCTTTATAGCGATAAGCCGCAAACTGCTCCGCATAGCGCAGCTCCACCTTGCCTTCCGCCTCCAAGCCCGCGATGGGGGGCAAATCGTTCTCCAGAGAACGATTTGTCTCCAGAGAACGATTTGTCTCCAGAGAACGATTTGCCTCTTGAGGCGTGTTCCGCCCGCACGAAGCGAGCAGAAACGCAAGCAGGATATATGCGAACCTAGCGCAGTGAATTAATTGCAGCCTGAGTGTGTTCCACATAGATTTTCTGGATATCGTAGTTCTGCCCCAGCCCTTCAAGGACACAGCTGACGCCGTAGCCTGCGCGTTCAAAAACGGATTTCCACGAATCCTCTTCGTCGCCAGCCATATCGTTCGTGGCGTGGTCTCCCGCAACCACCATGAGCGGCAGCAATACGACATTCGTGTAGTTCCCATTTTCGTCGAGGGCTTCCACAAGGTCATCCACCGTCGGGGAGGCTTCCACCGTGCCCACGTAGTAATTGCGCAAGCCTTTTGCCGCAAAGGTCCGCTGCATTGTCTGATAATCGCTGTTGGACTCCGCCTCAGTGCCGTGGCCCATAAAGCAGATGGCAGTCTCACCGTCATCATAGGATGCTGTCCGCGTCCTTATGGCAGCGACAACCTTTTCGTAATCAGAGCTGTCGGTCAGCAGGGGAGCGGCAAGCACCAGCTTGTCGAATTTGTCTTTATAGGCATCAACCTCTGCCTTCAGGTCCGCGTACTCAAAGCCCATCATCAGGTGCGTAGGCTGTACTACCAAGGTGCTCACCCCCGCAGCAAGCGCATTGTCAAGCGCTTCTTTTACGGTGTTGATTTTGATATTATCCCGTTTTTTGAGGATGCGGATGATTGTCTCCGCCGTAAATGCCCGCTCCACCCTATAGTCGGGGAAATGTTCGCGGATGCAGTTTTCAATGCCGCCTATGGTGAGGGAGCGGCTGTTGTTATAGCTTGTTCCAAAGCTCACAACAAGGATTTCCTTGTCGCTTGCCCCTGCCCTTGCGCCGCTTGTCGCACAGCCTGCAAGCACAGCGGCACCAAACAAACCTGTAGCGGCAAGCACTGCCGCAGCCATTTTTTTCATCGCTTTCATTAAGATACTCCTTGCACCCATTTTTCAGACATGAGGACAAAGGGGTATCCGGCTACGCCATAGCCACCGACACCTTCCTTGGTCCCGAAGAAGAATACGTGCCTGCTTTCGGGCAGGTGTCTGGCTCTGGCACCTGTATGCACAGGCACCAATACAGTAGCGGCACTGTCGGGGATTCTCACCCCGTTCCCTGTTAGGCACGCATTCTGCAAAGCAGTTCTACATGCACCCGAACGCAGGATTACTCTAGCACAAGGGGGAAGGGCTGTCAATCAGGTTTCATAAATGCTCGGCGGCAAGTTCCTCTATTTTTCCCAGAGGAAGCCCGACCGCCTGCGCTATCTGCCCGTGCGTCAGGATGTTCATAGCGATCAGATTTCTGGCATCTGCAAGTCTCCTTTGGCTGTTATGAAAAGCCCTATCGAAGTTTGACCACGAGGGTAGGCTTTATTTTTCAGCTTCTTCAGATTTATTTGAAGAGAGCGAGTGCGCATATAAACAAATTCAAAATCGCAATGACGAGCAGTGCTATACGAAACTTTTGGTCAAGAGGCTTGAGAAAACGCTGTTCAGGGGGTGAAGGCTCTGGACAGCGTTAGACAATATGTAGTGCCTGCAAGTTTGCAAAAACGAGGATTTAGCATCATAA
>CAKZZK010000283.1 GCA_937885235.1 uncultured Treponema sp. | reverse complement strand
GACGCTCTTCCGATCTATGACGAGGAAGTGAACCGCGAGCTGCTTGGCAATATTCTGCAGGCTCGCTACAACGTGGAGTTTGCTTCCGACGGAGAGGAGGCGCTGCGTGTCATTCGCCGTGACCGCAATATGCTTTCCGTTGTATTGCTGGACTTGTTTATGCCCAAGCTGGATGGCTTTGAAGTGCTTAAGGCGATGAGCACGGACGATATGCTGCGCCATATTCCGGCTATGGTGCTGACGGGGCACAAAGAGGCGGAAGTGGAAAGCCTCGAGCTGGGTGCTTACGACTTTATCACCAAGCCCTTCGATATGCCGGAGCTTATCCTTGCGCGCGTGGCAAGGACAATCCGCCTTGCGGAGGATATGTACATCATCCGCGAGACTGAAAAAGACCCGCTTACTAATTTGCCGAATATGTCTTATTTCTCCCGCCTCTGCGAAGTGGAAAAGTCCCGCATGGCAAAGGCGAACATCCGCCCCGCATTCGTCTATTTCGATATGCAGAACATGAAGGGCTACAACAGCCGCTACGGCTATGCGGAGGGCGACAACCTGCTCATCCGTCTTGCGGGCTGCCTGCAGAAAGCCTTTACCGATATGCCTGTCTGCCGCATTTCTGATGACCACTTTGCCGTCATGACAAGCAGCGCGAACCTTGACACCTGCGTTGCGGATTTCCGCGCCCGTGCAAAGGATGCGGGTAAGGGAGGAGCCATAGACCTTCACGCTGGCGTATACCTGTATGAAGACGGCGCAGACACCATCACCGCCATTGACAACGCCCGTCTTGCCTGCATCACCATCCGCGGCGATTATAACAAGAGCATCTGCTACTATGACAATGCCCTGCTGAAAAAGTACGAAGACAGGAACCACGTGCTCCAGTGCTTTGATCAGGCGCTTTCTGAACGCTGGATAAAGGTCTTCTATCAGCCCATCGTGCGCTCTATTTCAGGCAATGTCTGTAACTTTGAGGCGCTTGCCAGATGGCAGGATCCCGAGCGCGGAATGCTTTCACCGGGAGTGTTTATCCCCGTCATTGAAGATTACCGGCTCGGCGCCCGTATGGACCTCTACATCGTGGAAGAGGTCTGCCGCGAGGCTCAGGCGCGCAGGGAGGGAGGCATCAGGCAGGTGCCGGTGTCCGTAAACTTCTCCCGCACGGACTTTGACCAGTGCGACATGGTGCAGAGCATCGTTGACATCACTGACAAGTACAATATGCCCCATGATATGATCATCATAGAGGTGACGGAAAGCGCCTTCTCCAACAATCCGAAGTACCTGCAGGAGCAGATAGACCGCTTCCACCAGAACGGCTTCAAGGTCTGGATGGATGACTTTGGCGATGGCTATGCGTCCCTGAACGTGCTGCAGGACAACAGCTTTGACCTCATCAAGCTTGACATTGGCTTTATGCGCGGATTTGACCCCGAGGGCAAGAACGGCAAGATTTTGACGGACATTGTAAAGATGGCGCACCGTCTGGGAATCCACACGCTCTGCGAAGGTGTGGAACGCGAGGACCAGTTCCTCTTCCTTCAGGACATCAGCTGCGAGAAGATACAGGGCTTCTACTTCGGCAAGCCCCGTCCCACCTCGGAGTCTCTTGAGAACGTCAAAAACGGCACCGCTCTGCCGATTGAGTCTGCCGCAGAAGCTGCCCACTACGAAAAAAATACCACCTTCAACTTTGTGGACTACATCGCACAGGGTATTCCGGGAGCCATCCTCGTCTATCAGGCTGACGAGCACGAGGAAATTCTCTTTGCAAATCAGGAACTCATCGACATCTTTGAGTGCGAAAGCTTTGCTGACTTTATGCGCTACACGAGGCGCAGCTTCAAGAACATCGTTCATCCCAACGATCTGGGCAGGGTTGAGGAATCAATCTGGAGCCAGATCAACAAGGGAGACAACAACCTTGATTACGTGAGCTACCGCGTGGTGACAAAGAACGGCAATGTGAAGATGGTGGAGGATATCGGCCACCTGATGCACGATCCCACTTATGGCGACATCTTCTTTGTGTTCCTCTATGACACGGCGAAGAAAGAGAATGCCCTTGAAAATGCCTGAGGAGGAAGCATGTTTACTAAGGAAAACTTAATAGCTTACGGTGCTGACTACGAGAAGGGACTCAAGCTTTGTGTTGGAAAGGAGGAATTCTATTTCCGCATGATAGGCAAGGGCTTGGCAAACGAGAAGTTTGCCGCTTTGGGGGAGAACCTCAAGGCGGGGGATCTCAAAAAGGCGTTTGATGATGCCCATGCGCTCAAAGGCGTGGCAGGCAACCTCGCGCTCACCCCGCTCTTTAACGCTGTCTGCGAAATAGTAGAGCCGCTCCGCCTGGGAAAGACGGATGTGGACTATGATGCCCTCTATGCAAAGATAATCGCTTCCCGGGACGCGCTTATTGCTTTGCAATAATTTGCTTTGCAATAATTTGTTCCGCTCGAACTTCGCCCACTCTGTGGTCTAGACAGGGTGGGCTATTTTTATGGCTAAAACTCACCTTGCTCTTAAATTGCATGAAGGCGCAGAACGAAGCTGTAGGGGACCCCAACAAGGGGCTGTAGGGATGCCCTACACGGAGCTGTTGGCTTGCCCTACAGAATTCGATATGCTTGCACTTCCATAAGTCCCTGCATTTCTGTATAATTATGCAATATTTTCTTGTGTAAGGATGTACGGTTATGAACAAAATCCTCGAAAAGAAGCAGCTTTCCGAACTTGTCTATTATATGAAGTTTGAAGCTCCCGATATTGCGCGAAACCGCAAAGCAGGGCAGTTCCTGATTGTGCAGGTAGATCAGGATCTGACGGAGCGGATACCGCTCACCATAGCAGATGCAAATGCCGAAGAGGGCTGGGTAGCAATAGCTTTCCAGCCGGTAGGGGCAAGCACCTATAAGCTTGCAAAGCTCAACGAAGGCGACTACCTCGGCGGCGTGCTGGGACCGCTCGGAATGCCGAGCACCATCAGGAAGTATGACGCGCCTGTGGTCTGTGTGGGCGGCGGCTTTGGAACCGCTCCCCTGTACCCCATCGTGCAGGCGCTCAAGGCTGCGGGCAACAAGGTTATCCTCATAGAGGGAGCACGGACAAAGGATCTGCTCATCTTTGTCGATGAGATGAAGGCGCTGTGCGACGAGGTGATTATCATGACCGACGACGGTTCTGCGGGTGAAAAAGGCGTGGTGACGATTGCGCTCGAGCGCCTGTGTCAGGCGGATGTTCCCCCGGCTGAGGTGATAGCCATCGGTCCGCCCATCATGATGAAGTTTGCCTGCCAGTGCGCGAAGAAGTACAACGTTCCCTGCACCGTGTCCCTGAACACCATCATGATTGACGGCACAGGTATGTGCGGCGGCTGCCGCGTGAGCGTAGGCGGCGAAACTAAGTTTGTCTGCGTGGACGGTCCTGACTTTGACGGCCATCAGGTTGACTGGGACAATATGATGACCCGCATGAAGATGTTCAAGCCCCAGGAGGCGGAGGCATTCCACAAATGCAAGATGCAGGCAGAAGCGGACAAGCTTGCCGCAGGAAAATAAGCTAAGGAGATTCGTATGGCAGAACACATCAGCGCAAAGCAGCTGGCAGACAGTGCCGTTGCCGAGTACAATATAATAGAAGAAAAAATCAAAAATGCCCCGCTGACAAACAAAGACCGCATGTCAATCCCCCTGCAGGTGATGCCCACGGGGGAGCCTAAAGTCCGCGCGCGGCAGATGGGCGAAGTCGCTCTTGGCTATACCAGGGAGCAGGCTGTCATAGAGGCGAACCGCTGCCTTCAGTGCAAGAACAAGCCCTGCGTGAACGGCTGCCCCGTCAATGTGCAGATTCCGGAATTCATCGCCGAGGTGGCAAAAGGCGAATTCAAAAAAGCGGTTGATATCATCAAGCAGACGAACCTGCTGCCCGCCATCTGTGGCCGCGTGTGCCCGCAGGAAAAGCAGTGCCAGAGTCAGTGCACGCTCGGCAAGGCGAACAAGGACGTGGAGAAGGCGGTGTGCATTGGCCGCTTGGAACGCTTCGTTGCAGACTGGGAGCGCGACAACAATCAGGTGACGGTACCCTCCGTCGCCGCGCCTACGGGAAAGAAGGTTGCCGTCATCGGTTCTGGTCCTGCGGGGCTCACCGTTGCCGCCGACTGCCGCCGCGCAGGGCACGAGGTTACGGTTTTTGAAGCATTCCACAAGGCTGGCGGCGTCATGGTTTACGGCATTCCCGAGTTCCGCCTGCCAAAGGACATTGTGGCAAAGGAGGTGGAAAACCTCAAGGCTATGGGCGTCAAGTTTGAGATGAACACGCTCGTGGGACGCACCGCTTCTGTCGAACAGATTCTGAGCGAAAAGGGTTTTGATGCCGCATTTGTGGGAACCGGTGCGGGACTGCCCAAGTTCTTCAATATCCCCGGCGAAAACTACATAGGCGTGTTCAGCGCGAACGAGTACCTGACGCGCGCCAACCTGATGAAGGCTTACGAGAAAGGCGTTGCCGACACGCCGTTCTACGAGGCAAAAACCGTTGTGGTCTGCGGTGGCGGCAACGTGGCTATGGATGCCGCCCGCATGGCGCTGCGCCTTGGGGCTGAAAAGGTGTATGTGGTCTACCGCCGCACCCGCACTGAAATGCCCGCCCGCCGCGAAGAAGTTGACCACGCGGAGGAAGAAGGGGTGGAGTTCCGCTTCCTTGAAAACCCCGTGGAAATCCTTGGCAGCGCGGAGGACGGCAAGGTGACGGGAATCCGTGCGCTCAGCTACGAGCTTGGTGAGCCCGATGCAAGCGGTCGCCGCCGCCCTGTGGAAATCAAGGGCAGCGAGCACGACATTCCTTGCGATGCGGTCATAGTGGCGCTTGGCAACAACTCGAATCCGCTTATCCCGCGCACCACGCCAGATATCCACACCGACGCAAAGGGGCATATCACGGTTGACACCGCGCAGGCAACGAGTATGCCCCGTGTCTGGGCAGGCGGAGACATCGTGCTGGGAGCCGCGACCGTTATCCTTGCCATGGGCGAGGGACGCAAGGCTGCGGCGAGCATCAATGCGTATCTGAGCAAACAGTAAAAATCTTTGTCGCTTTTTGCGAGCCAGCTCCAACAATTTAGGGGCTGGCTCTATTTTTTTGTGGCGGAATTTCACTTGCGGGTGTATAATTGAAGTAGCTTAAAAATTTTGTTTTTTGAGGTTGCTGTGATTTTATTTTAGGGGGACTCTGGTGGGAAGGACACATAGCCTTGAGATTATCGTTTCGGCTGATGCCATAGCCGGTGGCAACAGCAGCGTGGTGGTGAAGAACGGCGCTTCCTTTATGGAAGTCATCGGTCTTGATTTTGCGCTTGGCTTGCTCCCGCAGGAAAGCGAGGTGCAGGTCATTGCGACGGGTACTGTCGGGAATGACACTATCCATCTGCTGAGCCGCATCATCAGGAAAAGCCATGTCTTTGTGTCTCTGGACCTCTCATCTGTTCAGGAGCTGACGCGGGTGCGCAACAGCCCTCTGCAAGGCAACGAGAGGCTCCGCTCCATCCATTTTCCGTCAAATTTGGTTTCCATCAACGAGTATGCGCTTGCCGAGTGCAGCGCCCTTGTCGGTACCTGCATCCCTGCCACCGTGCAGCAGATTGGCAGCCACGCATTCTACCACTGCGGCCTTCTCTCTACGCTTAAATTCTTTGATGCCTCCGGCTGGTTCTACAACGAAAGCCCCGCCACAGATTTGGACAATCCCGTGGATAACCCCGCGAAATTCACCCTGCCGGGAAGCAAATACAGCTCCCTGCCTTTGTATAAAAAACAGTAAGCAGGATTCTCCCTCTTGCCTTTTTCACCTATTCCCTGTACACTATCTGGTAATTCTATCAATAGTATTCAAGGAGTATCTGTATGGCAGAGGAACACATTCCCTACAAAATATATCTTTCGGAGAACGAACTGCCGGAAGCTTGGTATAACGTGCGTGCGGAAATGAAAAACAAACCGGCGCCGCTCCTGAATCCGGGAACACACAAGCCGCTTTCGTTTGAAGAGCTGCGCCCCGTGTTCTGCGATGAGCTTATCAAGCAGGAATTGAACGACACGGATGCCTATATTCCCATTCCAGAGGAAATCCGCGATTTTTACCGTATGTACCGCCCTTCCCCGCTGGTGCGCGCTTACTGCCTTGAGAAAAAGCTCGGTACTCCGGCGAAAATCTACTACAAATTTGAAGGAAACAACACGAGCGGAAGCCACAAGCTTAATTCCGCCATTGCGCAGGCGTATTATGCCAAGAAGCAGGGCTTGAAGGGCGTGACCACCGAAACAGGCGCGGGCCAGTGGGGCACGGCGCTTTCCATGGCGTGCTCGTATTTCGGGCTGGACTGCCAAGTCTATATGGTCAAGGTGTCTTACGAGCAGAAACCCTTCCGCCGCGAGGTTATGCGCACCTACGGGGCTTCCGTTACGCCGTCGCCGTCTGAGACGACCGCTGTAGGGCGGAAGATTCTTGCGGAATTCCCCGGCACCGGGGGAAGCCTTGGCTGCGCTATTTCCGAAGCGGTGGAAGCTGCCACAACGCAGCAGGGCTACCGCTACGTTCTGGGAAGCGTGCTTTCGCAGGTGCTGCTCCATCAGACGGTCATAGGGCTTGAGACGATGGCGGCTATGGACAAGTACGGCATTAAGCCTGATGTCATCATCGGCTGTGCGGGCGGCGGTTCAAACCTTGGTGGGCTCATCTCTCCCTTCATGGGGCGCAAGCTGCGGGGCGAGGCTGACTACCAGTTCATCGCGGTGGAGCCTGCTTCCTGTCCGAGCTTTACGCGCGGCAAGTTTGTCTATGACTTCTGCGATACAGGCCACGTCTGCCCGCTGGCAAAGATGTACACGCTTGGCTCTGAGTTCATTCCCTCTCCCCACCATGCGGGCGGCTTGCGCTACCACGGCATGAGCTCTATCCTTTCCCAGCTCTATGATGACAAGCTGATTGAAGCGCGCACGGCGGAACAGACTGCGGTCTTCAAGGCTGCGCAGGACTTTGCCCGCGTGGAAGGCATTCTTCCCGCGCCGGAAAGCAGCCACGCCATCAAGGTTGCCTTGGACGAAGCCTTGAAGTGCAAGGAGACCGGCGAAGCAAAGACCATCCTCTTTGGACTGACGGGCACCGGCTACTTCGATATGTACGCCTACAAGGCTTACAACGACGGCACCATGAGCGACTACATTCCCACAGACGAAGACCTTGAGCGCGGCTTTGCAGGCATTCCGCGCTTTCCGGGCAATATGATGTAAGGGGAGCCCTTAAACTAGTTGATAGTCAGCCGTATGGGGCAGTGGTCGCTGCCCTGTACGTCGGCGAGGATTTCGGATGACTGCACGCGGTCTATAAAGCTGTCATTGACGCACTGGTAGTCGATGCGCCATCCGATATTCCTCTCCCGCGCTCTGGTGCGGTAGCTCCACCAGGTGTACTGCTTTGCTTCCGTACAGAAGTGGCGGAAACTGTCCGTGTAGCCGTTGGCGGTGAAAAAGTCCATCCAGGCGCGTTCTTCCGGCAGGTAGCCCGCGTTTCCCTCGTTTGCTGCGGGATTGGCAAGGTCTATGGCTTTGTGGGCTATGTTGTAGTCCCCGCAGAGCACGATGTTATAGCCGTCTCCCGTGAGCTTCTGGCAGAACTCGAACATCGCCTTGCAGAAGGCAAGCTTATAGTCAAGCCGCTTGCCGCCATCCTGGCTGTTTGGAAAGTACGCGCTGATGACGGCGAGCTTCCCGTAGTATGCGGCGCAGACCCGTCCTTCGTCGTCAAATTCCGGCACCGCCATATTTCCCACTCTGTCCGGCTCCGTCTTTGAGTAGATTGCCGTGCCTGAGTAGCCCGGCTTCTTTGCCGATGACCAGTAGGACCTGTATGCCGCATCCCCGCAGGGAGGGGAAATCAGCGCGGGGGAAAGCTGTTCGGGATGCGCCTTTGTTTCCTGTATGCAGATGATATCCGCTCCGGAAGCGGAAAGCCAGTCGGTAAAGCCTTTTTTCTCTACGGCGCGTATGCCGTTTACATTCCATGAAATAATACTAAGCATTGTACCCAGAGTATAACACGGTTCCCGCGGGGTAAATCAAGAGCGAAGCATATTAATAGAAAAGAATTTGCGTATTCGCCGCAAATGCAATATAATGGCTGTGTTATGCTAGAGCTGAATGTTAAGTCCAGATCGCCTGCTGCCATTACCGCGGCGATCAAGAGGGTACAGGAGATGGTGATGACAGATGCTGTCTCCAGAAGCATTCCCATCCATATCACTCTGGAAGCGGGCACCTACCGGGAAGTCATCCGCTACAATCTGGCAAATCCGCTTGTCATAGAGGCGGCTCCGGGGGTGAGGGCGGAGGACTGCATCATACAGGCGGACAACTGCGAGGCGTTCCGTAGGGGGCTTGTGGCGCGCTCTGTCTTTGCCATCGGCGCGAATGCAACGAACGTCACCATGCGGAACTTTTCCATCATCAATACGCATAACAAATCCCTCACGGAGGGCAGCACCCTGCGGGACAGCGCGGAAGCCTTTGTGTGGAACAGCATGTCGGGTTCGCTCTTTGCCGAGCGGATGCGCTTTTCGGGGCGGCAGAACACGCTCTATGTGCGGGGAAACGCTTGGTTTTTGAACTGCTATGTGGAAGGCGACACTGACTTTGTCTATGGGGAGCCGGAAACGGCGCTCTTTGAAAACTGCCGCCTGCACCTCCGCGAAGACAACCGGGGGGACTTTGACGGCTATGCGGTGAACAGCCGCGTAAAGGCTGACAAGCAGGGCTTTGTGTTTTTGGGTAGCCGCTTTACGGGAGAGGCGAGGCAGGCGGGGCAGCTGTATGTCTACCGCACTTCCGGGTTAGGCAGCGCGGCGAGCGGCAAGGACTGGGACAGCATGGCGCTCATAAACTGCATGGTGAGCGACGTGTACAGCGGGCAGCTTGTCTGGGACGATGATATGGAGCTGAACATCTTCCCGCGGGGCAACGCCAGAACCGGCATCCGCGAGTACAACACGCGCACGGTGACTGCGGGCGGCTCCGTAGAGGAAGCAGACACCTCCCGCCGCAACATCAAGTCCTACACGCTCACTGACGAGGACTATTTCAGCAGCTACGCAAGCCGCTACCTCATTTTGCGGAACACACCGTTTGCACAGAATTTGGAATAACTAGCGGTACACCTCCCCGGATGTATGGAAGCCTGATTTGATGACCACTTCGTCTATGTTTTCCTTTGTCACAATCTGCGGTTCCAGCCAGACGACGGGGATGTCGGCAAAGCCGTTGTTGATGCGCTGCTCTGCGGGGACGATGTCTGATATGGGCATACCGCCTGCAATCTTGACGGCGTATTCCGCCGCCTTTTCCGCGAGTTCATTGATAGGCTTGTAGACCGTAAAGTCCTGCTTGCCCCTCACCACATACTGGCAGGCGGCGATGTCTGCATCCTGCCCGCAGATGGGGATGTGGCGGTCGGGATAGTAGTCGTCTATGGCGTTGATGACGCTCCCCGCCACCGCATCGTTGCCGCAGATGATGGCATCGGGAATGCTTTCGCCTGTGACGAGCCTGACAGCTTCGTTGTAGGAAAGGTCGTAGTTCCAGCCCGCCGTGTAGAAGATGCCCGTGATGCTGACGTTCCTGCCCTGAATGCCCTTGCGCAGGCCCTGCTGGAGGAGCGCCATATTGTAGTCCTCATCGGGACCGAGGATGAGGTACCAGTTGTTCCCCACCCCCTGCGAAAGAAACTGCCGCGCCATCTGTTCCCCGACATGCTCCGTGTTCACCGAGATGTAGAGGCTTATGTCCGCATCGCTGATGAGGCGGTCGTAGGAGATGACTTCCACGCCTTTGGAGCGCAGCGTCTTGATGGACTCTGTGAGGGAGTCGCGCTTTTTTGCCACCACCACCACTACGGACACCTCCCGCTCTAGCAGGTAGAGCAGCTGCTTGTTCTGCTCTTCCACGCTGTTGCCCGCGTTCTGCACGATGACTTCCGCCCCCAGCTCCTTTGACTTGTTTATGAATACATCGAGGTCTCGCTGCCAGCGCTCCAGTACGAGCGTGTCCATGGAATAGCCGATGCGCAGCTTGCCCGGCGCGGTGATATGCCTGTCCTTCTTTCCCGAAGCTTCCCCCTCCTGCCCGCGGGGAGCGCAGGAAGCGCAGCATATCATAAGGCACAGCGAGGCGATGAACGCCGCCGCAGGACCGCACCGTCTTTTACTTCTTTGCCGCATCGCGAAACTCCGTCGGCGTCATGCCGAATTTATTCCTGAATATCCTGCTGAAATAGTTCTGGTCGTTGTAGCCCACTGCCGCGCTGACCTCCTTTATGCTTGCCCTCGGATTGCGGAGCAGAGTCTGCGCTTTCTGCATACGCTGGTCCGTAAGGTAGGAAATGTAGTTCTCGTTCTTCTCTTCCTTGAAGAGCTTGCTCAGGTAGAAGGGGCTCACGTTCACTTCCTGTGCGGTATCTTCAAGGGAGATGTTTTCCGCAAGGTGCTCATTGATGAAAGCCACCGCTCTTTCTATGATGGGATTGTCCTGCCGCGAAGACACCTGCATGATGTCCGTTGCGCACTCCCCGCACCTGAGCTGCACAAAGTCGCGGATGTGCGCCATGTCCTGCTCGCTGCTGAGCACGGCAAAGGCATTGCTGAATGCCTCGTTTTCGTAGGATTCGTCAATTTCGCTCGTGATATTCCGCACATTTACCAGCAGCTCAAAGAGCGCGTTTTTCACCTTGTCCATATTGCCGCCATACTTCGCTTCAAGCGCGGCGCAGTACGCCCCCACAAGCGGCGAAAGTGCCCCCGCATCCCCTGCGCGCACCCTGCCGAAGATTTTTTCCGCAAGGATGCCTGCCTCGTTGCGCGGGTCGCTGTGCGGTGTATCCTTCCCTGCAAAGCAGATGCCTCCCGCCGCGTCCACGTAGTTCAGCGTTTCCAGCGCGCGGCTGTACGAGGCGTTCGTGCGCGTTATGTCGCTTTCCAGATTGCTTACTCCGGCGCGGATTCCTGAGCTGATGTTGATGCACAAAAGCCTGTAGAGGGAGTTTATCTCCGCTTCCACCTGCTTTTCGTCCTTGCGGCGGGAAAAGCTTAGGAATACCACGATGCGGTTGAGCATAAAGGAGCCGATGATGCAGCGGCATTTTGCGGTGAGCGTGCTGCGGATTTTCGCGTAGATGTCGTATTGATTTTTGGTATCGAGCCGGGGAATTTCCAGACAGCAGAAGCACCACACGCTGTCGTGTATGCCGAAATAGGAAAAGTATTCGGACACATCCTTGCCGCCGCTGAACGCCGCCGAATAGATGAAGTCGCTCTCCACCATGGGGGACACGAGGTCAAGCTTTTTGTGCAGTTCCACCTCGTCGGACTTGCGTCCCCGCTTCTTGTCCACAAGCGCCATGGCGCCGCGCACGGTTTCCGTCACCGTGTTGCGGTTCACGGGCTTGGTGAGGTACTTGTACGCCCCCAGGTTCACCGCTTCCTGCGCATACTGGAACTGGTCAAAGGCGCTCAATATGATGATGACGGTGTCCGGCTTTGACTGGACTATGTATTTGAGCGTTTCAAGCCCGTTCAGCCCCGGCATATTGATGTCCATAAAGATGATGTCTATCTGCTCCCGCGCCACTATTTCCAGCGCCTGCGAGCCGGAAAGGCAGGAGTAGACGGAAGCTTCGCCTGCAAAGTTCTTTTCGATAATAAAGGTGAGCGAGTCTATCATTATCTGCTCATCGTCAGTCAGCAAAATACTATACATTGGGAATCCTCAATACAAAGATTGTGCCCTTTTCCCCGTTGGGAAGGATGTCGAATACGTCGTTGCGGTGAAAGTACAGCCGCAGACGGGAGATGACATTGCTCAGTCCGGTGCCCGTGCCTCCCGTCGTTCCCGGCGCCCTGTTTTCTCCTGCAAGCAGCGCGGCGCTGTCTTCCCCCGCAAGCAGTGAGTCCCGCAGCGCGGGCGGAAAGCCCACCCCGTTATCGGAGACCCGGATTGTCGTTATGTAGATGTCTCCCTCAATGGAAAGCTCTACGCGCCCCTTGCCTTCCTGCAGCCCGTACTTGATGCAGTTTTCTACGAGCGGCTGCAGCGTCATGCGCGGCAAAAGCTGGGGGTAGTGCCCTTCCGGCGGTATGTTTTTTATGAATTCCAGCCTGTCGCCAAAGCGCACCTTCATAATGTACACGAAGTTATCGACAAGCGCAAGCTCTTCCTCAATGCTTGCCGCCTGCCCCTTCTGCTGGATGTTGTAGCGGAAAAAGTCCGCCACCTGCTCCATAAAGTAGCAGGTCTTGTCCGCGCCTTCCATCATGGCAAGCTGGGCGCCGGTGTTGAGCGTGTTGAAGAGAAAGTGGGGGTTTATCTGGTTTTGCAGCGCACGGAGCTGTGCCCCCGCGTAGAGCTCCCGCATCTCCAGCTCCTTTTCCTTGAGCTCGTTTTCCTGTGCCGCCTTTTCCCAGATTTTGTCTATGTACTCGCGGATGCTGACAATCATGCGGTCAAAGGCGCGGCAGATGTTGCCGATTTCCCCTTCGTCACGGCTGTTAAAGAGGGGAACGTCAAAGTCCATGCCCGCCACGCGCATGGCAACGCGGGAAATATCCGAAAGCGGCTTGGTGAGCGAGCCGAGCAGGACAGCCACAAGCGAGAGCATGAGCGCGAAAAACACGAGGATTGCCGCAATGCCCGTGCGCATGAGGCTTTTGTAGTTGTCTTTGCCCGTCCGGTAGGCCTCCGCATTCCGCCTGAGCAGCAGCATATTCAGCTTTTCAATCTGCTTTTGAAGCATGGCGTAGCAGGCAAGGCTCCGCTCATAGCTTGCCTTGGCCTCGTCCGTCTTGTTTGCCCGCTGGGCTGAAACCGCCGCCTTGCTGTAGACAAAGAAGGACGCGGACATCTGGAACACGATGAATTCCTTCTGGTGCACCTCGTCCTTGGATGGCACGGTCTGGAGTGAGGCAAGCGCCAGGTCGCTCAGGGACTGGTAGTGGTAGTACGAGTCTATGCCTTCAAAGCTGCGGTAGCGCATATAGTCTTCCAGCGCCTTTTCGCAAGCCGCCAGATTGGTGGAGATTTTGTTCAGCTCCGCGTTTGTCTCATAAGAACCGCTGATGCGGTCCAGCGAACGCTGGTTCAGCGAGGTCATGATGGCAAAGAAGAGCCCCAGCATGAGGAATGCCGCCACCACGCATGCCATGATTTTCCAGCGGATGCTTATGTGCAGATGCCGGAAATGTTTTCTGCGCCTCATTGCCCGCTCCTGCTCCGCACGAGCACGTCCGCCGTAAGGTAGTTGTTGGCATAGCCGTAGCGGATGTATTCAAAAAGCTCCGCGAGCGCCGCCTTGCCCATACCTTCGGAATCTATAGAAAGCAGCTTGGTGATGATTCCTTTTTCGAGGTAGGCATCCACCACGTTTCCCTCGCCAAAGCCTATGATGCCCACGGTGCCCGCAAGCCCCATATCGTTTACGAGACGCGCGGTGCGGATGCTGTCGTCAGTGCTCAGGCACACGATGAGGGATGTCGTGCCGTCGGAAAGCGTGGCGGCGAGGGGCTCGTTCGTCCTGCTGATGTCGGCGGAGGACTGCAGGTCAATCACGGTGCTGTGCAGGTCGTCCCAGACGGCGAGCGTGGCGGCAAGGCTTGCCATGAGCGTGCTGTAATTGGGATTGTTCTCTTTGTCCGTATTGATGATGACGAGGGAACCGCCGTCAGACAGGGTGAGCCTTCTTTCCATGGCAATCTTGCGTCCCAGCTCTGAGTAATTCGTGCCTATGTGCGAGACCTGCGGCATGGAGGGGACATACTGGGAGAAGGTGATGAGGGGGATTGGCGTTCCGTCAAGGTTCACCGGCACTGCCACGGCGGCATCGGCTTCTCCCACAACGGCTATCACGCCGTCGGCATTGGTAAAGGAGGCGTAGTCAAAGAGGTCCTGCAGCGTTTCGTTCCGCGCAAGGGAGTCCGGCACGTTCAGCTCTACGAGGCAGTCATAGATGTCCCCTACGGCATCCGCGCCGCGGAAAATCTGCCGCAGGAGCACTTCGTTTTCCGCCGTCCCCACGACGAGCACGTGGTATGTCCTGTCCTTGTCCAAGGCATCTTCCTCCTTGCTGCCGACGAGCCGCGGCGCCAGATAGAACACGTAGACGCAGACCGTGAGTATGATGAGGACAATGAGGATTATGTTCACCAGCTTCGGCAAAGCCTTGTGCGCTTTCATATTCGTGTTTTCCACTCCGTGAGGTTCCGCTCGGCAGAGGAAAAGCTCGCCCCCACTTTGATGAGCGTGCGGCTGTCTGCGGCAAATGGTTTTGCATAGCCCAGTGTGTCTATTTGAGAAAGGGCTTCATCTGCCGTGCTGTCGCGTTTAAATTCAAAGATATATATGAAATTATCCGTTTCCACAATGCAGTCTGCCCGTCCTTTTGCGCTGTGCTGTTCCACACGGACGAATTGTCCAAGCAGCAGGAACGTCAGATATATGACATTCTGAAAATCACGTTCCAAAAGCTTTTCCTTGTCTGCAGGGGTAGATGCATACGGCAGATGGGCGAACAGCGCGATAAAGCGTTCTTTCAGAGAATCTGTGTTGCCGCTTTTTATATCACGCCCAAAGCTCCGCACATCAAGCGGTGTTTCGCTGCGTAGATACACAGGGGCAAGGCTTGCGGTAAAGCCGTATTTTACTTCATCATTCGGGTAGCCGAGCAGGTAGCTGTCAAATTCACTGTCGTAGTCCTTGATGGTCAGGTAGCCCGACTGATACAGGAGCGGCACTATGTTGGGGTTGTCAGGACGGTAATCGCTGATTTCATCTCTGGATATGGATATGCTGTTGTCAGAGAATTGCTTTGGATTGAAGCCTATGTCGTTTAGCCGCTTTACAAGGAAGCTCGGTATTCCCGTGCCGAACCAGTACCTGCCGAAGGTGCGCTTTTTGAGCGCGTTTATCAGGCTGAACGGATTGTAAACCGCGGGGGCGTTTGAACAGAAATGGTAGCCGTCATAGAGCCGCTTGAGCCTTGCAAGGCATTCTTCGCGCGTCATAGCGTGAGATGTCGCCATAGCATCTGTCTCTGGAGCGAAGTCTTGTTCCAGCTCCTTCTGCGTAATGCCGCAAATCGTGCTAAAATCTTCATCCAGAGAAATGTCTTCCAGCTGGTTCAGGTCGCTGAAAATGCTTACTTTGCTGAATTTGGTAACGCCGGAGAACAGTACGAAGCGCAGCGAACCGTCAAGCCGCTTGAGCTGCCCAAACATTCCTTTGAAGATGGCACTGTTTGCCTCTGTCTGTGTGGAGTCCAAGGTCATTGTTTCCAGCAGTGCTTTGTCATATTCATCGACAAGCACTACGACTTTATGCCCTGTCTGCGCCCGTGCTGCCTCTATGATGTCGGCAAGCCGAATCCCTGGAGAATTGCTCTCCTTGGGACAGCGGTAGATTTTTTCCCATTTGCGCAGATGTGCGTCAATTATCTCGTTTAGACCGTTGGGGACTGTGTAGTCCTGCCCGTTAAAGTCAAAATGCAGCACAGGATATGTCGCCCACTCTGTCTCTTTTTCTGCAATGGCAAGTCCTGAAAATAGTTCTTTCTTGCCAAGGAAATATGCTTCCAGTGTGGAGATGAGCAGGCTCTTGCCAAACCTGCGCGGACGGCTCAAAAAATACAGCTTTCCGTTTTGCACAAGTTCGTAGATGAGCGCCGTCTTGTCCGCATAACTATAGCCTTCGGTGCGGATTGTCTCAAAATCCTGTATGCCAACCGGCAGCTTGCGCGGAGCGCTTTGCTGCAAAGTCCCTGTGTTCGCCATAGCTTCAGTCTAGCACGGTATGGCATCTTATTCAATAAAAGGCTACCTTGCTTTGGCACATTGTATCTTGATTATGTAAAATAAACCCGGACTGGCTTTGATTTCGTACTGAAATAGCCTTTATTACGAAACGTAATAGCCTTTATTAGAAAACGTAGAAGCCTTTATTAGAAAACGTAGAAGCCTTTATTAGGAAACCTAGAAGCCTTTACTAGGAAACCTAGAAGCCTTT
>CAKZZK010000282.1 GCA_937885235.1 uncultured Treponema sp. | reverse complement strand
TCGATGCCGGAAAGTGGATGGCGACACCGTTCACGCGGACTGCGGAGGGATTCCTCTCGGGCCGCGCCATCGTCACGAGCATCGGCGTCTTTACGTACCTGAATGCCGACGGGACGGAGCACCGCGAGCTGAGGCTCCCCGAGGAAGTGTTTGCGCCGGAGAGTCTGGAGACTATGAAGCTGAAGCCCGTTACAAACGAACATCCGGACGGGCTTGTCACACCGGAAAACCAGAAGGAGCTGCAGGTCGGAAGCCTCGGCAGCAATGTCACGACCAGCACGCAGGTGCGCGATGGTGACGGGTTGCGGGACCGGGATGAAATCACCGACGGCATCCATGTCGCAATCGACATGACGATAAACCGCGCAGATGCGATTGACGATGTGCTGAACGGGCGCAGGGCGCTCTCGATGGGGTACACCTGCGAAATTGAAGAGACGGCAGGCGTGTATATGGGCGTGGAATATGACTGCATCCAGCGGAAAATCCGTTACAACCATTGCGCCATTGTTGATGCGGCCCGTGCGGGAGATGCCGCGCAGATACATCTTGACAGCGCGGACGCAGTTCTTGCCGTTCCTGCGCAGAAAAATCAGGCTACAAACAGAGACCACCAAAAACATGAGGAGGACAAGTCTATGAAACAGACTGTGAGAATCGACGGAATCGATGTCGAGGTGCCGGAGAACGTGGCGGCGCACATCGCTTCCCTCAACAACCGTGCTGACGCGGCTGAGAAGCAGAACAAAGCCCTTGCACAGGAAGTCGCCGACGGCAAGGCGTTAGCCTCGAAGCTGGAAGCCGAGCGCGACACGGAGAAAGCCCGCGCGGACAAGGCAGAGGGCGACCTTGCGAAAGCCCGCGCCGACGCATCGGACGAAGCGCGGATTGATTCTGCGGTTCAGGAGCGGCTCGCCGTCTACGACGCGGCTGACAAGGCTGGCGTGAAAATCGAGCAGGGCATGAGGATGGACGACATCCGCAGGAAGGTCATCGCAGCGGTGTTCCCGACCGTCAAGCTCGACGGAAAGAACGCGGATTATGTCGCCGCCTGCTTTGACTCCGCCGTGGCGGAACTTGCGAAGCGCGGCGACGGCGCACAGCGCGTCGTGGGAGCGGACGGCTTTTCAGGAAGCGCTGACAACTACGACTCCGCAAAAGCCCGCCAGCGCATGATTGAGCTCAACGAACGCCGCTCTCGCGGCGAGGAGGCATAGCATGAACCTTTACGGAAACCCGCCCCGCGCTATCGCGGGTCAGAAATACGGCTTGCAGGATGTGACCGAGAGTCATGTCGCAGCCGAGGAAATCGAGCCGGGCGCAGCACTCTTCGGAAAGGTCGGCGACGACCGCGTTTTCAACGCGCACAACAACATCGTCTCGCTCACCGCGTCCGCAGACCTCGTTTCAGGCAATAAGCTCGCCACGAAAATCAACGGCACGGAGCTTGCCGCCGTGGACTTCGACACGGACACCGACAAGACGCTCTCCGCGCTCGCGGACGCAATCAACGCCGACGAGAGCCTCTCCGATGCGGGAATCGGAGCGAGCGTCGTGACGGGCGCGAAGACCCTGACCGTTGCGGGGGATGGCGACGTCGAGGCGGAAATCACCGTTTCGGGCGGCACTTCCCAGGCGGCGTTCACCGCCACGGCGAGCACGGGCATGAAGTTCGTCGGCATCGCGCGGCACGAGGAGCTTGCCTGCAAGGACGGCACGGGAGCCTATCCCGCAGGAATTCCCGTGAATGTGATGACGCACGGCACGATTTATGCGCAGGTCGCGGAGGACGCAGACCCCGCAGACAAGAAGAGCGCGTATGTCGTGCTTTCGGGCGCGGACAAGGGCAAGTTCACCGACGAGGCGGACGGAAACTACGACACGGGATGCGTGTTCCGCTCTGATGCGGAGGACGGTATCGCGCTCGTCGAAGTGAACGGGATGAAATAACAGGAGGACAGAAATGGCAGTATTTTCAGCAACGAGGCTTGATTCACGCGAATCCGCCTTTTTCCAGCGCGAGTGCGAGTACATCAAGACCCGCACCTATGACGCAAAACCGCCGCTCCTCAAGGGGCTTTCGCTTGTGCCCCAGGCATCGGGCATCCCCGCAGGAACGACGGAGATTACTTTCCGCCGCTACATGGAGGCGGGACGCGCGAAGCTCATAGCAAACTACGCCAAGGATTTCCCGCGCGTGGATGTGTTCGGTTCGGAGGAGACCGTAAAGGTCAAAGACCTCGGCGACAGCTACGGCTACAACATCAGGGAGATCCGCGAGAGCGCGCTCACGGGAAAGCGGCTCGACCAGCGCAGGGCTACTGCAGCCCGCAACGCGATTGAGCGCGACCTCAACGAATACACGCTCCTGTCAAACAAGAAGGCAGGAACATACGGCATCCTCGACTTTCCCGGTCTTACGGAGACAACGCTTCCTGCGGACGGCACGGGCGGCTCAAAGACCTGGGCGTCAAAGGATGTGGACAAGATTATCCGCGACATCAACATCATGCTCGGCTCTGTCATAGAGCCGTCCAAGGGCGTTGAGACTCCTGACACCCTGCTCATGCCGCTCAATGTGTACTCCGCGCTCCAGTCCCGCAGACTCGGCGACACGGAGTCCTCGCTCATCAAGTACATCACGGACAATTTCCCGATGTTCAAGAAGATTGACTGGCTCAACGAGCTGAACGCCATCGGCGCGGGCGGCACGAGGCGCGTCATGGTCGGATGCTTCGATGACATGCACTGCGAGAACCAGATTGTCAACCAGTTCGAGCAGGGCGAAGTGCAGCAGGAGGGCATGGAATTCCAGGTTCCGTGCATGGCATCGACGGCTGGCGTAATCGTGTACTATCCCGGCGCGTTCGCATTCGCGGACGGAGTGTAAGGAGGGCTGGAATGTTCGTCAAATACGCACCGAAGCACCCGCACACGAAGTTTGTTCCCGTTGTGAATGGGATTTCTGTTTCTGCGGGCAGCGTCATCCTCAACCCCGGAATGAACGAGGTGAGCGACGAGGATTGGGAGAAAATCAAGGCAAGCCTCGCCTCTGACATTGCTGACGGAACGGTCAAGCCGTTCAGCGTCGGAGTGAAAAAGGCGGGGAACACCATAAAGGCAAAGACCCTGAAAGATGTCCCCGTCGCGGTCGCCGCAAAAATCGTCGCGGGATGCTCAAGCAAGGACACGCTCCGCGCATGGTTCGGCAGCAACCTTCCCGACGACATCGCCCTGCTTGTCGTGCGCCGCATGCGCACCCTCAACATGGATGTTGACGAAATCGCGGGCGCGGGCGAGGAGCTGTCTGATTCCGACATCATTGACGAAGGGGCGACCGGCGAGACCGTGACCGAAACGGACGGCTCGGAGGAAAGCGGAAAAGCCGAGGAGAAATCCACGGGCG
The DNA here is from genome assembly GCA_937885235.1 of uncultured Treponema sp. GTDB lineage: Bacteria > Spirochaetota > Spirochaetia > Treponematales > Treponemataceae > Treponema_D. The sequence continues at coordinate 21,312 of CAKZZK010000282.1, read as the reverse complement.
GGACTGCTTCCCCTTCCTATGATGAGATGAGCTACAAGGAGCTTCAGTCGGCGGCGAAGGAGCAGGGAATTGACCCGACCCAGAAGAAGGACGCGCTCCTTGCGGCTCTCAAAGGAGAGGGCGTTCCGTCCGAGGACGGCTCGGAGGAAAGCGGGGACTCAATCCCTGATTTCGACGACCCGAACGCAAAGGTGAGCTGATGACCGTCCGCGAGATAATCGGCGCGATATGTCCGGCTCTTGCCAAGAATGAGGGGCTTGATGCTTTCGTCAAGATGGCGGAGGAGAACACGAGCCGCAGTTTCTTCGGCAAGCAGTACGCCTACGCCGTCGCCTACCGCGCGTGCCATCTGTTCACGATAACGGCTGGCTCTGGCGGAAACGCGGCTCTGGGTCTCGGGCAGATAGCGTCGATGAGCGAGGGCGGACTCTCAGTCAGCTTTGCGACAGGCAGCCAGTCGTCGGATGCTGACGGCGGGCTTGAAACTTCTAAATACGGCAAGATGCTGCTGGGGCTTATAAAGAGCCGCCCTAAAATGGGCGTGAACACGGCGGGTCTTGCGGGAGGCATGGCATGAAATACACGACTTCAATCAGGGAGGCGCAGCTTGCAGGCGGCGTGAAACTTGACCCGAAAGGCGGGGAGGTGACAAACGCTGAGGCAAAGGCTATCGCGTCCGACCCGTGGGGAAAGAAACTCATCGAGTCAGGAAAACTGAAATTCGAGAGGGCTGTGGAAGTTCCCACGAAGCCGAAGCTCGGAATGACCGTAACGGGGGCAATCAAGCCGACCAATGCGGCAAAGACCGAGGTCAAGAAAAACTGAATTTTTTAAGAAGCGGAAAAATCTAGCCTGCGCAAGCGGGAAGGAGGTGTGCAGATGAAGAACTATGCGCCCTTGAGGGCTTTCATCAGTTTCTGGTGCTGGATTGGCGTGACTCTGCTGGGATTTATGCTTGCAATCCTCGCCGCAGTTCCCGGAACGCTGCCTGATGCGGTCGTGTTCGTGGTTGCCGTGGTGATTTTTGCCGCAGCGATTGCAGTTCCGATTATCAATCCCGGCGTGTTCTCGAAGCAGCACAGCACGAAGACAGGCGGTTAGTGCGGTCTGTCTTTTTGAGATGGAAACTTGTGCATTTTGTGCGGCAGGGACGATTCAGCCTTGTCGCAGCCATTCTTTGATTCGGGGTGTTTATGGCGGGAAAAGGTGTGGTTGACAGAGACCTCGGCTGGCAGGAAATCCAGCGGGAGCTTGCGGAACTCAAAAAAATCGGGGTAAAAGTCGGCATCACCGAGGCGAACAACACAAGCGAAGACGGCGCGAACATCGCCGAATATGCCGCCTACAACGAAGAAGGAACGGAGCATATACCGTCAAGACCGTTTATCCGCTCGTGGGTTGACAACAACCAGGAGCAGATAAACAAGGTGATGGACTCGGCGTTCAACCGCATCGTAAAAGGACAATGGACTGCCGAGGACGCGATGAAGCGAATCGGGGAATTCGGAGCGTCTGGAATCAAGAAGAACATCGCCAAGGGCAGTTTCGAGCCGAACGCAGAATCCACGATTAAGCGAAAGGGAAGCTCCCGGCCGCTCATCGACACGGGGACATTGCGGAATTCCATCCGCTACGAGGTGGTCAGGAAATGAGCCTTTTCAAGAGCGCGGCGCTTACTAAAATATCGTTTGCGCCCGGCGAGTATGTGAAGGGTCGCTGGACTGAGGGCGAGGAGACGAGAGTTGAGTTTGCGGGGACATGGCAGCCCGCGAACGGACAGGACATGCAGAAACTGCCTGAGGGAAAACGGAGCAACGAGACATTCAAGTGCTTCGCTCCGATTGAACTTGAATTCACCGCCGCAGACGCGGAAAAAGGCGTTTCCGGCGACAGGATAGAAAAGGACGGCGAGCGGTACGAGGTGATTCTTGCCTCGCCGTGGAACAACGGGCTTCTCCCGCATTGGGAGCTTATATGCCAGAGGGAGAAGGAGGGCGAGCGTTGAGTGACCAGAGGGCGGAAGTGCAGGACGCTCTATTTGACTGGATAGATGCCGTCTTGAAAGAGAACGGCTTCCCGTGCGAGGTAGTGTGGGACGACACGGGCGGGGTCAGGCCAAAGCCGCCATTCGTGTCCCTGCAGATGATCGGCGGCTCGCGTAGCAGCTTTCCGTGGAAGAGCCGAGTAGACCCGAACACGGGAGAGAGGAAGGCACGGTTTGACATGCGGAAGACCGTGAGCATCCACTGCTGGGGAGAGCGGTGCATGGAGCGGCTTGACGAGATAGCCGACAGCATCAGCTCGGACAAGTACCGCAGGATGCTGCGGAAAAGAGGGCTTGTGGTGGCGGCGATAACCGACGCCGTACTCTCCGCAGAGGACAGGGCGAACGGCACGGAATCCCACGGATATTTTGACATCGCGGTCACATATATCCGCGTGGTATCAGAAGAAGTCGGATGGATTGAACGGGTTGCCATAAAAAGCAACCTGATTGCAGATACGGAAATCAGTCTGGGAAATCGAAAGGAGGAACAGAATGGCTGAGCTTGACGAGATAGTTGAGGTTAATATAACGCGACAGACCGCGGTGCCGTCCATGGCGTCGTTTAACGAGCATCTGATTGCCGACCGGTTCAACCCTGTCGGCATAAAGCCCCGCTTTGACCTTGCGCACCGCGTGCGCATCTTCGGAAGCGCAGGCGAAGTGCTGTCCGCAGGCTTTGCCGCGGACTCATGGGTATACAAGGCTGCGGAACGGCAGTTCTCGCAGAGCCCGCATATCAAGCGGATATTTGTCGGCCTCAGAATGCCCGAAGGACTGGCAGATTCGGTGATAACGTTCAGCGGTGAGTTTGCGGCGGGGAATGTGATAAGCCTGACGGTAAATGCCGTCCGGCTGGCTGATGTAAGCTACGATACAGAGGGATCGAGCGGAGCCTGCGTATCGAAGATCGCGGCGGCAATCAACGAGAAATTTCCGGGGCAGATGGAGGCATCCGTTTCCGGAGAGCTTGAAATCAGCGTATACGGAATCGCGGTGACGAATGCGAACCTTACAGTGACAGGCGGCACCGAGCACGGGCAGACCGTATCCGCGACGGCTTCGCCGATCGCGGGAGACAAGAGCTGGACCGAGGCGCTGACCGCGATGGCAAACGGCGCAAACGGAGGCTTCTACGCCTGCGAGATACATTCCAGCGTGATGGTGGAACTGCAGGAGTTCGCGCAATGGGTACAGGCGAACGAGAAGCTCGGCGGCATCGTGTCAAGCGACAGCACGATTGTAGAAGAGGACGGCGGTGACATCGCCGACTGGCTGAAGACGAACAACATGGACCGCACGTTCTGCTTCTACCATCCGAGCGACCCTTATTTTGTTTCAGGTCTTTTCGGGAAGATGCTCGTCAAGCATCCCGGAAGCGCGACATGGGCGCACAAGGCTCTCGAGGCGACTCCCACCGTCACCCTGTCCGACGGCCAGCGGAGCATGGCGGCGAGCAAGAACTGCAACTTTTACACGTCGGTGTCCGACCTGCCGCTTACGCGCTGGGGCACGGTCGGAAGCGGGGAATACATAGATGTCATCCACGGGCTTGACTGGCTCAAGGCCAAAATCCAGCAGCTCGTCCTCGCCGTCCTCGCGCAGCTTGACAAGGTTGAGTATGAGGATTCGGGCATCGAGATAATCAAGTCCCGCCTCAAGGCCGGACTAGAGCAGGGCTGCGCGTACAAGATCCTTAAAAAAGATGCGTATACGATTGACTGCCCGACCGCGGACGAAGTGGACGAGGCTGCAAAAAAAGAGCGCCTGCTGCCAGACGTAAAGTTCAATGCGCCGCTTTCTGGCGCAATACACAAGACCGTGATAAACGGCACTGTAACGCTGTAAGGAGGAACAGATTATGGCAAGTCAGGAGCTTATGCCGACATACGATCCCAAGCGGGTCGTCATTACGTTCGGGGGTGCGCCAATCCAGGGATTCGCGGAAGACAGCTTCGTGGAATGCGCCCCCGCGGAGGAAAAGTTTGAGCGCAAGGTGGGCGCTGACGGTGAGATCGCCCGCTCGTTCCACAATAATGACTGCTATGACGTTACCGTGACGCTGCTGCAGACGAGCCTGTCCAACAACACCCTGTCCAAGGCGTATGCGTATGACAAGGCGACCGGCAAAGGACTGCAGGAGCTTTCCATCACGGAGATTGACAGCGGCTCAAAGCATTTCTTCCCTCAGGCGTGGGTCGAGAGGCCTTCATGGGCACGGGGGAAAAATGTCGGAGAGCAGCCATGGGTGTTCCACACCGGCCATGCGTCAGAAGAAACGACAAACGGCATTGCCGGATAGCAGGAGGATAAGATAATGAAGGTAAAAGAGAAAGTTATAGACGGCCTTACATTTTCCGTCGCGCCGTTTCCGGCGCTTGAAGCCCTGCGCTTAAAGTCATACCTCGTCAAGACGCTTGGGCCAGCCCTTGCCTCGGCGATCGACCTGTTCCGGGGAACAAAAGGCTCTGCGTCGGATATTGATGTTTCCGGCAAATCGCTCGCGGGGGTGGTGGAAAAACTTACCGCGAGCCTTGGAGAGGATGATTTCGTAGCGCTCGTCAGGCGCATGTTCCGCTACGTCTCCGTAAACGGGAAAAACGAGGACGGGAAGCCGATCGTCGCGCAGTTCGGCGACGGCTTCTTCGAGGATGCGTTCGACCGCGTCTTTGAGGGGCGCCTGTTTTCTATCTACCCCGTGATGCTCCTTGTCCTGGAGGCGAACTACCCTGATTTTTTCGGGAAGGCGGCGGGGAGTATTGGAAGCCTGACCCGGCGAATAAATACCTTCGCGCAGGGAAGCGGCGGAGCAAAACCCGACTCGATGAAATCGGAAGGATAGGGACGCTCGCCCCGGAAATTGAGGATGAAAACCTTATCTGGCGCGTGTGGAGGGAAAAGGGGGTGCCGCTTGACGAGCTCCGCTACAGGTGGACATACGAAGACCTGCTGCACGCAAACGCAGTCCTTGATATGGATGCGGATATAGAGGCAGCCGTTGACGGGCTGATAGATTTCGAGTCGAAGAAAGGAGGAGCAATAAATGACCGTCCGTGAACTCACCGCTTTCCTCGGCTTTGAAGTCGATGACGGTGCCTTGAAAAAGTTTGATGCTGAACTTTCTGCGGTGAAAGCGGAATGTGCCGCGCTTTCGGAGCGTCTGAAAGTTGCGGAACAAACCGCCGCAGAAGCCCTTGAAGGTATGAAAAGTTCTGCAAATAGTGCGGCGGCAGCACTGGGGGAGACTGGCACAGCTTCTGAAAATATAACAGAAACGGAAAATGCCGCCGTAAAAGCCGCAGAAGCACTCAGCGGAGTAAAAGAAAATGCTTCGAATGCCGCATCTGCACTGGAAGAGACTTCGACAGGCGCAAAACATCTCGGCAATACAAATGAAGCTGCAGAAAAATCCGCAAAGGCTTTGGGCGGTGTAAAAGACAACGCTGAAAAAAGCACGAAAGCCTTTGACGGAATGAAAAAAAAGGCTGGTGAGGCTGGCGGCGAGATTGAAAAAACAAAGAAAAAGGCGGACTCTCTTGCGACATCGCTAAACAAAATAGCAAAAATAGTCGGCGGTATTTTTGCCGTCGGCAAAATCATTTCTTTTGGAAAGAGCATCCTCGACACGACGGGAGAAGTCGAGCAGTACCGCGTAACGCTCGGCACGATGATTGGTGACCAGGAGAAAGCCAACAAGATAATCCACGACCTTGACTACTCGCCCGTGTCCGATTTCTACGGAACGGCGGCGGCAATCGGCGGCTTGCAGGGGATGGTCACATTCGGAATGCAGGCAGAGGAGGCGAGCGACACGCTCACACGGCTTGGCGACATCGCGCAGGGAAACGGCGAGGCGTTCAAGAGCCTGTCGCTCAACATGGGGCAGGTGTTCGCCAAGGGCAAGGCAGACGCTACCGACCTGAAGCAGTTCGTCGGGCAGGGCTTCGATGTCGTGGGCGAGGTCGCCGCAATGACGGGAAAGAGCCGCGCCGAGATTGAGAAGGCGGGCGTTTCCTACGAGCAGTGCGCCGCCGCGCTCAAGCACATCACGAGCGAGGGCGGGAAATACAACGGGATGCTCGATAAGCAGAGCAGGACGCTTCCGGGGCTCATAAAGCAGTTCCAGTCGCTGAGCGCGGCAATCAAGGAGAGCATCGGAACCGCAGTCCTCGACAAGGTTAAAGCCCTCATGCAGCACTTTCTTGACCTCGGACGCGCCATGCAGGACAATATTGTGGCCGCAGGGACAAGGGCTTTCGAGGCCGTGCTGAGGGGGATTGCCGACGTCATCATTTTCCTTGATGTCCTCAAGATCCGCATGAAGAAATTCGGCGGCGCCTTTACGCCGATAAAGGGCATTGTAAATGATGTGGCTGGCTTCGTGGCGAGCGCCCTGCAAAGCCTTGCGCCCCTGTTTATGGGGATCGCGCAGGCAGTGCTCCTTGCCTTCAAGCCGATACAGGCATTCGTGCAGCCGGTGCTCGAATCGTTCAAACCCATCCTCAGAAATGTGTTCCAGTTTGCGGCGGATCTGGTCGAGCAGCTGCTGCCAATAATCGACGGCCTTACCCCGGTGTTTGGCTATGTCGGAGATGCCGTCGCGGCTGTATTCAACAAACTGGAACCGATCATCAAAACGCTCGGCGGGGCTGTCCTCGCCGTGACGGGACGGATAAAAGACGTCCTGTTTCCCGTGATCCTCGCGCTGGAACCGCTCGTGTCGGCTGTAATCAGCCTTGTGCTGGACGGGCTTGACGCCGTGGCTGGCGGCACGTCCGTCCTCGCAAAAATTATCGGAGCCCTCGCCCCCGTTATCTCCATAGTCGGCAAGATTGCGGGAGCCGCTGTCAGCGTACTGGCAAACGGACTTGCCGTAATACTGCCGATACTCAGCCCCATCATAAAGATCCTTGTTCCCATAGCGGGGATAATCATGGGGATTGTCGCGGCGATAAAGGTCTGGACGGCGGTGCAGGCCGTACTCAATGCCGTAATGGCGATGAATCCGATAGCGCTGATAATCATCGGCATTGTCGCGCTCATCGGCATAATCGTACTTCTGGTGAAGCATTGGGACAAGGCCGCCGCGAAGGTGAAAGAACTCTGGAGCGCGGTAAAGGATTTTTTCAAGGGCTTTGGCAGTGCCGCGAAATCTGCCGCCTCCGTATTCGCTGCGATTATCGCCCCTATTCCGACGCTTGTCATAGGCGCAATCAAGTCCCTCATTAAAAACTGGGACGCGGTGAAATCCGCGCTAATAAAAGGCGTGACCGCCGTCGGCGGATTCTTCCAGAAGACATGGCTTGCCGTCAGGAACGCTTTCACCGCCACATTCAACGGGATTGCGAAGGCTTCGCAGAAAGTGCTTGGCGGCATCAAGAAAGCATGGGGCGCGATAAAATCATTTTTCTCCCGGCTGTGGAGCGGCATAGTCGATGCCGCAAAGCATATCTGGGGCGGCATCACAGGATTTTTTACCGCGCTCATCGAGGGCATCAAATCCGTATGGGGCGGAATTACGGAATTTTTTTTCAGCCTCTGGACCGGCATCGTTTCTGCGGCGGAAAGCGTATTGAGCTCCCTTGCGGGCTTCTTCGGCGGGCTCATCGAAAAAATAAAAGGCATCTGGAGTGCGATAACGGATTTCTTTTCAGCCTTGTGGGGCGGGATAATTTCTGCCGCAACAGGCGCATGGAACGGCATTGCCGGCTTGTTCCAGACGGTCATCGGGCAGGTAAAGGAGGCATGGGGCGGCATCACGGATTTCTTCGGCGGGCTGTGGGACGCGCTGAAAGAATCACCGCTTGAAGCCCTGCGCTTTATCAAGGACTCGTTCCTCGGACTGTTCGACGGCATCAAGGAACGGTTTTTCGGATTTATTGGCTCCATAAAGGAGGGCTGGGACAAGGTAAAGGGCTTTTTCGGCGGGCTGTGGGACGGCGCGGTGAACTTTGTGCCGGGCGGCAAAGATGAGGAACCTGCCAAGCCGCGGAAGGTCAATGACCTCATCCTCACGCCTGACGGCACTTACTCGACACATCCGGATGATACGATTTTTGCAATGAAGGATCCGGGAATCTTGATAGACCGCATTGCTGATCTGTTATCCCGCGCCGGGCAGAAGGCTCCATACGCGCTTTCCGGCGGCGCAGCCTCGCAAGTAGTGCGGCAGTCAGTCAGCAATGATTACAGCACGCATTCGTCTTCCCAGACCATCAACGCGCCGGTCCGCGTGACGGTCAATGCGGGCGGAATGAGCGCGGAGCAGGCGCGGCGGGTTGTAGAAATCGGCGTGAGGGGTGCGCTGCGCGATGCGATAGCAGGAAGCCGAGGCGTGATACCGTCGCCTGAGGCACGGAGGGCATGATGGCAAGGAGAGTCGTGAAGTGCATCTACCCGACGGGAGAGGACGCGACGGCGGGGATCGAAATAGACGCATTCCTGACGGAAAGCTACCGTTTCGGCAACCAGATAACCGACAAGCCGTCAGAAGGCGACACCAACAGCGGAGCGGGCACGGTTACGGATGAACCGGACGAACTGACTGTCGACGCATTTATCGGTGCCACGAAATTCGAGGTAGTCCGGTCCTCGCTGCCGTCGGATAACTCGGATGAGGACATACCTGATGACTATCCTTTTGACAGGGTGGCAAGCTCATTTGAGGAATTAAAGCGGCTCAAAGAGACCAAGCAGCCAATGGATATCGTCACCGGGCTTACCACGATGACTGGGATGGTCATAACGGAGTTCGGAATCATACGCGATGAGGAGTCCGGAGCGGACCTTGCATTCTCCTGCACGTTTAAGAAGGCGCCGGTGACCGCATCGGCGGAATCGCCCGCGTCAGAGCAGGCGCAGGGCGTCGCGAGCACGGGGAAAAGCGGGACAGAGAAGCCAAAGCCCAATTATATGACGGAAGAGGCCGACAGGCTGCTTGCCAACGGCCAGATTACGCGGTCAGAGCGCGAGCAGCTCAGGACAGAGGGAGGTTATTGATATGGAGACGGCTATCATAATGACGCATGCGGACGAATATCCGCGCTGGACACAAAGAACAACGCTCAGCGGAGTCCTGTACGAGCTGTATTTTAACTGGATTGAGCGCACTGGGACATGGACGATGTCTGTCCTTGATGCATCGGGCACGCTCCTTCTGGGAGGAATACGGCTCGTTCCCGGCATAGACCTGCTTGCGAAATACAGGGTGAGCGTGGGCGGCCTGCCTGCGGGGAAACTTATCGTTATTGACCGCCAGAACGATCCTGTGACGGCAGAGCTTGACAGGAACAGCTTCGGCGAACGCTTCCTGCTCGGGTATTTTGATTTCGGAGGGCAGTGATGGCATTCCAGAGGAATTGCGAGCTGAATGTAAGCACAAAGGGCGGGGACACGGTGAAGATCAGCGACCTCCGTATAGACTTTGACATCGAGCGGGGCTATGCGCCGGAAGAAAACCGCGCCCTTATACGGATTTACAACCTCACCAAAGAGACCTCCGCCGCCATAACGGAGGCAGACGGGCACGCCCTGCTGAGGGCGGGGTACAAGGACGAGTCGACGGGGGCGATATTTTCCGGCGACATCCTCCGCGGGTGGCGGGAATGGGTCGGCAATGACTATGTGACAGTCATAGAGGCGTATGACGGGCGGACATCCGTCATGGGAGGGCAAGTATCCTTGTCATACGCGCCCGGAACGGATGCTCTTACGGTCGCGCAGGCGCTGCTCGGCGCAGTCGGACTGCCATACAAGGGCACCGACCTGATACCGGGCGGCCAGTATGCGCACGGATACTGCTATATCGGCATGGGGACAGACGGACTGGAGGAGCTCCTTGCCAGATACGGACTGATATATACCGTCCAGGATGAGACCCTGTACATAATGCAGCCCGGCGCGGCTGCGGAGGACACGGGGCTGACGCTGAAAGAGGGAGGAGCCCTGCTCTCTCTTCCTCAGCCGGTCAGTGACAAGACGGACACGGACGACATCGGCGCGGACGCGCCGAACAGGTGGGCGTTCGGCGCGAAGCTGAACCCGCAGCTCGTTCCCGGAGCATCGGTGAGCGTGGAAGCGTCAACGTTCAAGGGCGGGCTTGTCATAAAGACCGCCCGCAGCACGGGCAGCAACATGGACGGAGACTTCCGCGTTGACATCGAGGCGGAGTCAGTATAAAGGAGGATGAAAATGCAGAACACGGTAACGAAGGAAATCATCGAGGGCAAAATAAAGGAAGTCACATACACGGTGCTTCCCAGCGGAAAATCCATTGTATGCGAAATCACCCTGCAGAACGGCTTTTCCGTGCGCGGAGACTCCGCAGTTGTTGACAAGGCGAACTTTGACAAGGAAATCGGGCAGAGAATCGCATACGCACGGGCATTCGATAAGATATGGCAGGTTGAGGGCTACCTGCTCCAGCAGAAACTTTACGAGCAGGAGTAACGGATGGACGAGCTGACGCGGCTTCTGAGGGAGAGCTTTGAATACTCAATGACGAACGTGCACACGGCGTTCCCCGGCGTGGTCGTCAAATATGACCCGAAGACGCGGCGTGCAGACGTACAGCCGAGCATTAAGCGCAGGCTTCCGTCGGACAAGTTCGTGGATTTTCCAGTGATACCCGATGTGCCCGTCCTTTACCCCGGCACCAGGCAATACACCATCCACTATCCGCTGGAAAAGGATGACGAGGTGCTGTGCGTCATAATGGAGCGCGGAACGGACGCATGGCGGGACAGCGGCGGCTCGGGCATAGAGGAACCAGATCCGCGCAGGTACAGCCTTATGGACTGCGTGGCGATTCCCGGGCTCCAGCCGGTAGAATTCATAGAGGGAGGGAAGGAAGGGCTGTCCGTCATCCACAAGACAAAGCCCGACGGGGATTTTATATCCTCCGTGGTGATGGATGATGACAGGATGGAGGCAAAATACAAGGACAGCGTGGATGTCCTGATTGAGGACAAGCATGTCCGTGCATGCGTAGATAAGGGAGTGCTTGACATCGGGGGAAACAAGTTGAGCTATAAAAACGACAAAAAGGATGTATTCACGGTCCTGTCCAAGATACTTGACGATGCGATGTCGAGCGTCAGAAATGTATATTCGATGGAAACCCGCGGCAGCCCGGCAAAACACAAGGTCAGCCCCGGAGACGTGGCAAAGCTCAAGGGAAACGAGAGCGACCTGGGGCAGGATAAAGACGACCTGTCGCAGGTTATGAAGGCGGGCAAGTGATGGCGCTGGACGTACAGGCATTAAGGGGCAATCTGGAGGCGATATTCCTCGCCATGGACGGCATCATGGACGGAACCGGGGACAGGTATATGGCTGACAACATTGCCGCCAGAATAAAGGAATACATCCTTACCGGCAGGACCTATACCGCCGACAGCGGGACGGGCGGCTACAAGGGCAACGGCGCGGGGAAGATGACGATAGACAGCGGCCCCCTTGCCGACGACCTGTACCGGACATTTGTTGCGGAATATGAGAACGATGATCTTGCCGCGCATATAGCCGCCGATATCGACAGGGCGTGCTCCCTGCCGGACACGGTGGAGGAGGAGTCGGTCGGAAGCATCTCCAGCGGCGACGGCCCCGTCGGCGCCAGATATGGAGCCCGGGGAAAGTTCTCCGGAGACAGCGGGATAATCAGCGGAAATCTATCTTCCTGCTTTTCGGCGATGAACGGGCTAATGGACGGGAGCGGCAACGCATACCTCGCATCCTGCTGGGCGGCTGCGGCGGACTCGTATCTGCGGCAGGGAACCGTGACCGTAACATTAGACGGCTCCGCAGGATCCGGGGAAGGAGGGATAGAATGACAGACATAGCGCTAGTGCCCGGCACGAATGAATTCCTCTGGAAGCGCAAGGGCATGACGATGACATCAACCTTCCTGCAATATATGCAGCAGAAGGTGAGGGCAAGCCTGTCCCTGTTCAAGGGGGAATGGTACCTGAATACGAAGCTCGGCCTGCCCTATATTCCGTCAGGCGACATGGAGAAGGACGCGCACCGGACGATACTGGAAAGCGCGATACGGGTGAAGGTGTCCGGCATCAAGGGCATCAAGAAGCTGCTTGCGTTTGAGACCGAGCTTGACGCGAAGACACGGCGTTTCACCGTCAGTTTCTCAGCCCGATGCGGCAACGGGGAGACGCTGGAGATGGACGGGCTGGATGTAGGAGGCATGGCATGAATACAACGCAGTACGGGCTTACCGCGGCAGGATTCGTGGCCAAGCCGCTTGCCGTGATACGCGCGGAGGAAGAGGAGGCATTCCGCCGTGCATTTGGGGCAGACGTAGACCTGTCCGGCGAGAGCGTGGCAGGGGCGTATGTCGGGAACCAGGCCGCGAAACTTGCGGCATTATGGGAGCAGCTTGAAGGGCTGTGGGAGGCAGGCGACCGCGACAGCGCGGGCGGGGTGTTTTTGGACAGGCTCGCGGCGTTCGTGAACGTGACGCGCGATGCCGCAAAGAAGACGCAGGTGACCGCATGCCTCTGGGGTAAAGAGGGCACGGAGGTACAGAAAGGGACGCTTACGAAACTGTCTACGACGGACGATGTGTTCGAGCTCTCAAAAGCCGTTACGCTGTCGAGGGGATGCCTGCTTGGCGCCGAGGCAAAAGTCTCCGACATATCGGACTGCTCGCTGGCAATAAACGGCATGACGCTGAGCATAGAGGCGGAGGCAGGAGACACGAGGGAGACCCTGCGGGATAAGGTTGTCGCCGCGAGCGAAGCTTTCAGCGAGACGGTCTCTGTGTCAGCTTCCGGTGATGACGGGCTGAAAATCCTCTCGATAACAGGAGCCACCGCATTCTCGGCGGGCGTGACAGGAGCGCTGGAAATAACGTCTGTCGGTGCGCCTGCGGAGTTTGCGGCAAGGGTTCCGGGACGTATCTATGCCCCGAGCGGCACACTTACGGTCATGGTATCCAATGTGTCCGGCGTGGATTCCGTTATAAATTATACAACGGGGACAACAGGGCGGGAGGCAGAGAGCGATACGGAGCTCCGCCCCCGCATCCCGCGGAGGGGGCATCAGGCTACCTGCACCGAAACGGCAATCGAGAACGCGGTGTCGAAGGTGTCTGGCGTCACGTTTGCCCGCGCATATTCAAACCGCGGCATGACAGTCAAAAACGGCAGGCCGCCGAAGAGCTACGAGACCGTCGTGGTCGGAGGCGACGCGAAGGAAATAGCGGAAGTGATTTTTGCGAACGGCCCTGCCGGCATCCAGGCATACGGCAACACCGTGCTGACCATCCCGGACAGCCAGGGTTTTCCCTGGGAGATAGGCTTTTCGCGTCCCGTGGTAAGGAATATCTGGATAAAGATTGCGCTGTCACTATATGACGAGGAGGTCTTTCCAGCCGAAGGCGCCGCAGCCGTCAGGGCCAACATTGTCGAATGGGGCTCGGACAATCTGGGTGTCGCCGTGGACCTCATCTTCCAGCGGCTCAACATCCCTGTATATGCGGTACCCGGCATAGCCCGCGCGGACATACGGGTTGCCGCGACATCCGACCCTGACACGCCGCCTGAAGACAGCGAGTTCCGTGCGGAAAATATCGCGATCGGCGAAGTCGAGATAGCGGTGCTTGACCCGGGCAGGATCAGCGTGGAGGTCGCATCGTGATGGAGGCGATAGATTTTTCTCAGTTCAACCGGCCGAAATATTTTCCCGAGTGGCTGCGGGAAGGGGAAACGCTGCGGCTTGCGGAATATGACGACGGGCAGCTCGCAGAGCTTGATGCCAACATCCGCCGGATGGCGGACCAGTACGACCTTGACAATGCATCCGGCGAGGAGCTTGACCGCATCGGGAAGCTCCTAGGCGAAGACAGGAACGGAAACGACGATGATGCGTACAGAGTATACCTGAGACTGCGGACAATGCTTAACACGGCGGACGGTACGGTAGAGGACATCATCCGCTTCGTCAAGTTCTTTTTCTCGTCAGAGGTGGTGCACCTCGTGCCGAACTACCCTGCAGGGATCCGCATACTGCACGACGGCTATAACGACACGATGGACTTCAACCGCATCATCAGGCAGATAGTGGGCGCTGGAATCGGATATGACACAAGGGAACTTTTCAACATGACGGAAGAGTTTCCGATTTCAGACGCCGGGGACAGGATGCGCCTGAGCCGGAACAGCCGCGAACTTTTTGCCCGGAACGCGGCGTACAGGAACGGGCGGGTGCTGAGAGACGGAAAGACGGTGCTCGGCATGCAGTACGAAAGGCTCCTGAGGAGCGGGGCGCTCTGGAGGGACGGAACGTACCGGAGGGAGGGGGAAGGACCTGTCGCCGCGTACGGGGCCATTGCCACGCCCGTGCTGCGGAACTCAGGACTGCGCGACCTGCTCTGGCTCGGCTGCACGAGGAGCTATGCAGACAGCTGGCAGGCATACGTGCGGCGGACGGGGGCGGTGATCCGCGACGGAAGCGAGTGCCGGAACGGCAGGACGGATAAATCCATGCTGGACGCGCTCTGCATTGGAGATGCCGGAATGTCGGCATCCGAAACGTTTCCGCTGTCTGACAGGGACGGCAAGGCTGCCGTCATGGACTGCATGGACGACATCTGCCATCACTATGCGCGGGACGGCTCGCTCTTACGGGCCGGTACTGCGTACAGGTCAAGCTCTGCCGTCACCGATACGCATACGGCATCCTGCGCGGAGGCCGCAGCAGCAGAGGAATGGCGTTCCGCCATGCTGCGCAACGGTACTGCCGCCAGAGATGGGGTGGAGAAGAGGTTCGGGTTTTCACAAAAACAGTCCGTACAGGACTTTATGTCTTTCGGCATAAGGCGGCGCTACCGCCGGGACGGGCTGTACCAGAGGGACGGCGCCGTGCGTCGGGAGAGCGGCGTCCTTGTCGCTATATAAGGAACTGCAGGAGGAATAAAAATGCAGAAATTCTCAGAGGAATTTAAAATGCAGGGGGTTTTTGAAATCACCGTGAGGAAAAACGGAAAGGTGATAGAGGCCTACCGCGACCACAACCTCATTGTGAATGGAGCCCGGAACCAGGCAGCCCGCCTGTTTGCGGGGGACGGTAAAGGCAGGGCAATCGCTAAAATCGCGTTCGGCACGAACGGCGCCGAACCGACGGCTGATGACACGGAACTTGCAGATGTGTACACGAAGGATGTCTCGGGATTTGAATTTCCCGGCATGGGGCAGGTTCAGACGAACTGGGAGCTCGGCACCGGGGAGAACAACGGCATGGCGATCATGGAGTTCGGCCTGCTCTCTGCGGACGGGACGCTCCTGTGCCGCAGGATCCGGTCGAAACCGATCCACAAGGAAGATGACATCAGCATCGAAGGACACTGGACTTGGATTTTTTAGGTTAGGGAGGAATGAGATATGGCAAACCTGAGAGAAGAAGCCAAATGGGAGAGCGGCATCTACCAGTACGAGACGACCGACCCGCTGCAGGGCGGCGCGGACGGCATCGACAACGTGCAGGGAAGGCAGCTCGCGAACAGGACGCAGTGGCTCAGAAAGAAACTTGAGTCAGCCACGGCAAAAACCGAAAGCGGGGAGACCGCCGCGAGCGCATACGCGCCCGGCGAGCAGTTTTTTATTGAGGACAAGCTCTGCACGGCGACCAGGGCAATCGCGGCTGGCGACACGCTCGAAGAGGGCGTGAACTATAAGGCGGGCGGCACGACGGGCGCACAGCTTGCCGAGCATGAGGCTGACCACGAGAACCCGCACGGCGTGACCGCCGGGCAGGTCGGCGCGTACACGAAGGAAAAAACGGACGAAATCATCGCAGCCCTCGCCGACAATGTTGGAGCCGTGCATGCCACCGCGCTCACGGACGAGGAAAAATGCCGCTCCCTGCTTGACGTGCTCGGCATCCGCGCGGAGCACTCCGAATCCCCCGCCACGGAAGCAGAGGCAAAGGCGTGCATGAAAGCCCTTCACGACAAGATGGAGGCTGGGGATTTTTCCGGGCTTCGTCTCGGAGATTACCTCGACCTTTCGAGCCTCACGGTGGACGGCACGACATACACATGGAACGCGGGCTACAAGAACCTGCGGCTTATGATTGTGGGCTTCAACACCTACAAGCACGCTGGCGACACGGAGAACGCGAAGAACCATGTGGTGATGCAGTTCAGGAACTGCGTCACGACGCGGCGGATGAATGCGAGCGACACCAACACGGGCGGATATGCCGCGAGCGAGATGTACAGCTGGCTGAACGACAAGTTCAAGACGGGGCTTGTCGCCGCCGTCGGCGATTACCTGTACAAAATCCGCCGCCTGATCTCGACCAAGGGCGGCTGGGTGTGGAACGACGACACGGTGTTCCTGCCGACGGAGTACGAGGTATGGGGCGCGAGCGTATGGAGCGAAAAAGACTGGGGCGGCGGATTCCAGGCTCAGTACGCGCTCTACCGCGAGAGCGCGCTGTACAAGGTCAAGCGGCACAACGGGAACCGCATGTGGTGGTGGGAGGCGACCCCGTACGAGGGGAACACCGCTTCTTTCTGCGCTTCCGACGCCCATGGTCATGCCACCGCCAGCAGCGATGCCAGTAGTGCTGGCGGCGTTGCGCCCGCTATCTGTGTCGCGTAGCGGCATACTATCTGGAAATCCCGCCCCCCTGTGGGGCGGGAAGAGGAAAAGTGTGGTATAATGATTGTACCCGCGCAAGCGGGTCGAAAAAAATTTGAGATATGGGGCATGGCATGAGCGTACTGAAGAACAAGCGCGGGCTTTCGAAGATGGAATTCTACCACAACGCGAGGAAACTCCGCAGGGACATGACGGAGTTCCTGAGGCGGGACTTCGGGGTGCATTCGCGCAAGAACGCATCGAAGACAGACCCGACGCTCCCCGATGACTGGTATGACGAGGACATCGCCGAGACCGCAAGGAACATCAGGCTTCTCCTGCGCAACCTCATGTGGAACATCACCGCCGCCAACACGATATACGCGAAGGACGAGAAGGAACTCTCTGACCGTCGCAGGTACCAGACGGCGGCGATAATCAACTGCCAGCAGCTTATCCAGGAGCTCCAATTCTGCGAGGACTCGCTCCCCATAAAGGCTGAGAAACTTCTGCCCTATGTCGAGGCGGTCGGCTTGGAGATAACGCTCCTGAAAGGCTGGCGGAAGAGCGGCAACAGGCTTGCGGGAAAAATCGCAGGCGGGGAGGCTGCCGGAGAAAAATAACGGAAAAACAAGGGTGTCCCCTGAACCGCTTCTTTCTGCAATTCCAACAACAATGGAAATGCCAACAACAACAACAATGCCAGTAGTGCTGGCGGCGTTGCGCCCGATTCCGTGAGGCGGCACACGGTCAAGGCTTTTCAAGCCCGAGCCGCCCGACACAGAAGGAGGGGACATCCTGCGGACTGGCTTTATGCCCCCGCGAAAAGTCGTCCTGACACGCCCGTGCGGACGCGGACGGGAAACCGTCCATGCATGGCATCTATGATTGCGGCTTGATGTTTCATGCACGGTGGCGCAGGCGGCATACCCCGCAGAACGGACACAGGAACGGCGTCGCCGTCTCCGAAAACTGTCCGTATGCCGTGCAGGGCTGTTTTTATTTTTTTTATGGAGGAGCGCGATGAGCGACAGAAGGCATGAGATGCGCTACCAAAGGCGCAGGGCAAGGCGCGAAGCCAGGCGAGCGGAGGCGGTGGGGCGGTGCGACGACTTCAACCGAGTGGCGGACGCCGACAACCTGTGCAGGGCTTTCAAGAAAGCGCGGCGCGGAGTCGCGTGGAAGGAGAGCGTGCAGCGGTACGAGGCGAGCCTGCTCCCGAACGTGCTGGAGGCGAAGCGGAAGCTCCTTGCGGGAGAGGACGTGAGGCGCGGCTTCGTGGAGTTCACGGTGAACGAGCGCGGGAAGATGCGGAACATACGGAGCGTGCATATAAGCGAGCGCGTGGTGCAGAAATGCCTGTGCGAGCAGGTTCTTTCCCCGATACTTGAGCGACCGCTCATCTACGACAACGGCGCGTCAATCAAGGGCAAGGGAACGCAGTTCGCGCTCTCAAGGCTCACGGCGCACCTGCGCAGGTTCTACCGGGAGAACGGGAATTCAAACGAGGGCTACGCGCTCATAATTGACTTCCGCAAGTTCTTCGACAGCATAGACCACCGTGCGCTTGCCCGCGAGCTTGCCCCGCGCATACGCGACAGGCGCGTGCGCAACCTGCTCTGGAGCTTCATTCAGGCATTCGGACCTGAGAAGTCGCTGGGCTTGGGAAGCGAAATCTCGCAGATATGCGCGGTATTCTTCCCGAACAGGCTCGACCACATCATCAAGGAGAGGCTGCGGGTAAGGTACTACGGTCGCTACATGGACGACCTGTACCTAATCCACCGCGACAAGGGATTCCTGAAGGACTGCCTGAGGGAAATACGAAGCGTGTGCGCGGGTCTTGGCATAACGCTCCACGACGGCAAGACGCGGATAGTGCGCCTTTCGCAGGGGGTGAACTTCCTGAAAGGGCGGTATTTCCTCAAAAACACGGGAAAAATCGTCAGGCTGCCGAGCCGCGACTCCACGGTGAGGATGCGGCGGAAGCTGAAAAAGTACAAGGCTCTCTGCCAGCGCGGAAAAATGACCGCGCAGGACATACGCACATCGTACCAGTCATGGCGCGGGTGCTTCAGGAAGCGTTTCGACGCATATTACAAGATAAAGCGGATGGACGGGCTGTATGACGCGCTGTTCATCCACGACCACAGGGAGGTATCATAATGGTGTATCTTGCGAGGAAAGGCGGTGAGGTAATCCACCACACCGATTTGGAAGCGATGAAGTCAATGGACGGCATCGACAAGGCGGAGATGGAGATTTCCGACGAGGAATTCGAGGCGGCGGGATGCCTTGCCCGGATTATCGGCGATGAAATCTTCATCGGAAAGACTGATGCGGAGAAAAAGCGCGATGATGCCGAGGTGAGAATCCGCTTCCTGAAAACGAAGCTTACCGAGACCGACTACATCGCCGCGAAGATTGCCGAGGGGAGCGCGACTGCGGACGAGTACGCGGAGAAAATCGCCGAGCGCCAGGCATGGCGGGCGGAAATCAACGAGCTTGAGAAACTGACGGCTTGAAAACGCCGCCTTGCGCGGTGTATACTTGAAACAACAAAATCTGCTGGGATTGCCGGAATCCTTCGTGTTTCCGCGTGTCCCGGCATTTTTTTTGCCCAGAGGAGGGGATATGAAAGAGGTAATCAAAAAATGGCTGTGCAGGAAGCCCGTTTTCGGGCTGCTCGGCATCGGCGCGAGCATATTCTTCGGGTATCTGAAACTGCCCGCCGTGGCGGTGTGCGCACCGCTCGTCCTGCCCGTGCTGTTCATGGTGTCGGAGACGATACTCGACAACCACAGCATAAGCGTGAGGAAGGGCGACATCTCCGTCGAAATCGGGGCGGGCAAGGAGGCGCAGTCTTAGATGTGGGAAGCGATAGGAAAGGTACTCACAAGCACGAACGCTTTGCAGACCATCATCGGCGTGATTCTCATCTGCCTTATCGTGGTGATGATGATTAAGACCGGCATGATTCGCATAAAAACTAAGCATGTGCAGGTGGGCAGGTCAAGATCCGCATCCGACACCGAGCGGACTATAATCCGCGAGCAGTGCGACTTCACCCACATTTACCTCCAGGGGCTTGTGGGGAAAATCCAGAAGGTCACGCCCGATTTGCTCTACGGCGGCTACTTCACGAAATACATACTTGAGGTGGCTTATGACGAGTTCGTGCGCTGGATTACTTTCAACCACATCGAGGATTCGGACGAGTACATCAGCACGAAGCAGAAGAAAATCTGCTCGCTCATCTACAGCATGGGGGTGCGGGACGAGTTCAAGACGCCTGAATTCAACAGGCGGATGTGCAACTGGGTGGAGGAGATAATCCGCGAGCTGGTGCGCATCCGGCGGATATATGAGATACAGGGAGGAGAACAATGACTTACAAGGCTTTTATTCAGAAGTATAACGGCAGGAAGGTCGATTTTGACGGCGCGTTCGGGGCGCAGTGCGTGGACTTGTTCCGCCAGTTCTGCGCCGATGTGCTCTCAATCCCGCACACGGGAGCGGTCGAGGGCGCGAAGGATCTGTTCTTGAACTACGAGAAGATGCCGAAGGAGAAGCAGCATTTCTCGCGGGTCAGGGAGACGAAATCCGCGAAGTACCGCGCGGGCGATGTCGCCGTGTGGAACGCGACCGCAACGAACAGGTACGGTCATGTCGCGCTCGTGGTGGCTCCTTTCGGCGACTCGCTCGTGGTGTTCGAGCAGGACGGCTTCAGACAGGACGGCGCGAAAATCGCCCTGCGCGAGCGCGGGAACATGCTCGGCGTCCTTCGGAGCGTCAAGGAGGTGGACTGAATATGCGGGAGAAAGAAAATTTGAAGAGGAGATACATGTATGCGAAGAAGGTTTTGTCTTTTGTTTTTGGCTTTGTTCTTGCCGCTCTGCTTTCCGGCTGCTGCACCTGCGGAAAACTCAGAGCCGACGCTGCAAGTGTTATCAGCGGAAATTCACGCGCAGCTGGACGGCTTGAGGCGACAGTCGCGGCACTTGACGGAACAGTTGCTGATAGCAGAGAACGGATTGCGGGAATCGTCGAGACAAGTAGAGGCATTGCAGACGGAATTGAGCGACTTGAATACCTGTTTGGAGAGTACGAATCAGAAGTTGAGCGAATACTCGGTGAAATTGACAGAATACGAAGTGAAGCTCAGAGCGCGGGCGAGGGTGATAGCGATAGCGGCTCTGCTGCTGGCGGCGTTCGTGGCGGTACGGATAGTCCTCCTGGTGCTTAAAATACGGTTCGGCATAAGGATTCCGTACCTGCTCAATCTCCTGCTCTGATGCTTTAAAAATGGCGGGAAACCGCCGAAAATGAGGAAAGGAGGAATAGAATGACGCTAGACACAGAAAGCCAGCACAAGGAAGCCCTCGATGTGTTCATCCGCGCCCTGCAAGCCGCGCCTGACTCGCTGATAAAGTCGCTCACAGGAAAGGAATTCGCCCGCCATGTAATCGACGGCGCGAAGGAAATCGAGGAGTTCATCTACTCGCCGCAGGGCGACAGGAAGAAGTAAGGTTTTGTAGGCAGTCCGTAGATAATCGCCTACAAATTACCTCTATCTATCCTAGTGCTAGGATAGATAGAGGAACGCTATATAATTGAAAGAGAAATCTCAAAATAAAGTGGTCGTGCAATACCAGGGTTGATACGATAGAT
>CAKZZK010000281.1 GCA_937885235.1 uncultured Treponema sp. | reverse complement strand
GGGGGGGGTAGCTTTCTGTAAAGCTGGATGCCCGTGAGGAGGCGTTCGCGGTCCGCAGCAGAAAGGCATTTGTGCGCTCTGCCCAGCTGTACTGGCTCATATATTCGCCGGTGTAGGGCATGGAGTAGTCGCCTTTGAGGTAGTCATAATAGTCGCAGCTCACTTGCTTTATGTCCAGCGCCATTTCCCCGCGCCGCTGCAGGATGATGTCTTTCTTGCCGTAGCGGTCGAGGGTTTTAAGCAAATCCTGCCGCAGGACGCGCAGGTAGGAATTCTTGTCGCTGTCCGCGCTTTGCTCCCAGAGCGTTTCGATGATGAGGCTGTTGGAACAGAACGAGCCCCGCCTGTCTGTGAGAAGTGCGAGCAGCTCGTTTGCCCGCTTATAGCGGAAGGCGACAGGTTCATCGCCTATGAAAAGCTGGAATTCGCCAAAGGTGTGCAGGCGCACCTCAGCCTCGCTGTTTTTCCTTGCGTTGCCCGCAGAGAGGGGGTAGCGCAAATCGCATACCTCCCGCTCTATTTTTTCTTTGGTGACGGGCTTGGTGATGTATCCCGAGGCGTGCATCCGCATGGCGTCGCAGGCGTAGTCTTCGTAGCCTGTGACAAAGATGATGTTGAGCGTGCTGGTGAACTGCTGCAAATTTGCCGCAAGCGTAATGCCGTCAGCAGAGCCAAGCGCAATATCCAGAAATGCCAGGTCAACAGGCTGCTCCTCTGCAAAGGCAAGGGCAGACTGTGCGTCCTCAAAGGCATGGATTATGCCGTCTGGCACAACGGCAGAGATTGCCTCGCACAGCACGTGGAGCGAAAGCGGCTCGTCATCGACGGCAAGGATATGTATGTTTTTTGCGCTTGCGGTCATGATTGCGGATAACTATAATGCATAATGTGTAAGAAAAGCGTTACACAGCGCCCGCTTTGGGGAGGCTGATTACCGCCGTCGTGCCTTTGCCTGTTTCAGACGCTATCTGCAGCGTGCCGTTGCAGAGCAGCTGCAGGCGTTCCCGCACATTCCTGATGCCTATGTGGCTTTCCGATTGCCTTTCGGCAAAAAAACGCTCGGTGTCAAAGCCCGCGCCGTCATCCTGTACGGTGACGAGGAAGCAGTCGGCTTCCTCCCTTGTGCTGATAGAGAGCGTTCCTTCTTTCGCTGTTGCGCAGATGCCGTGCTTTACGGCATTTTCCACAAGCGGCTGCATGGTGAGCGCGGGCAGGCTGAAAGATTCTGTCTGTATGTCGTAGCGTATGCGGAGCTTTTTGGGAAAGCGGAGGGCTTCAATGGCAAGGTAGAGCTTTGCATAAGAAAGCTCCTTGCTGAACGGAACGGCGTGCGTGCTTTCTATGGAGCTGATGTTCATCCGCAGGTAGTCGGAAAGGTCTACCAGAGCCTTGCGTCCCTTTTCCACATCGATGCCGCAGAGGGCGTACACCGAGTTGAGCGCGTTGTACAGGAAGTGGGGCTTTATCTGCGAAAGCGCTATCTTGGTCTGCAAATCACGCAGTTTGTCTTTCTGCACTTTGATTGTCACATCCTGCCGTGCCACCATCATCACATTGCTGTACAGGAAATCGATAAAGAAGATAATCAGGCTGATGACAATGGCAATGTTTGCAAGCGAATAGCCGTAGATAAAGGTCTGGACTGCGGTGGCGGCGCACGGCAGCACTATTATCAGGAGCATACTTATAAACTGGCTCCGTTCCAGCTTCCTGCGTTCCTTGAGGGTGATGGTGAGCAGCAGCATTTCCTGTAAGAGAGAAAAGCTTGAAAGCAGTGCGAAACCGTATGGGTTCCGGTGGTAGAAGTTTGCTTCATCCAGATAGAAGATGAACGGCACGAAGATTGTGATGATGCAGAAAGCGAGGTCTGCAAGATTGCAGCCGACAAGCGCCCAGAATATCCCCCGTTTTGCAAGCTTTACTGTGTCACAGAGATAGAGCGTGAATGAAAGCAGAGCCGCCTGTTCAAAAAAGAAGGCAAGGCTGTTGCTTATCTTGAGGATTTTCTGCGCGCCCTCCGCTCCCCGGTAGAACCACGCCGTGCTGTCCGCAAAGAGCATACAGGCGGCGCACAGCAGCATCACAAAGGGATGGGGTGAGGTTTTCTTGTTCCGCCACAGCACTTCCGAGCAAAACGCAATGACAAGGCAGAAAATTCCTCCCCACAGCTCCATTGCCACATAGACGATTTCTTTGCTCATATCCTTGTCCTTCCGAGTATTGTTTCTATAATATAGCTTGAATTTTGTGCTGTCAACCAATAAATTAAGCAGGTATAAAGATGTATTATTCGTAAGGGAATTTGTCGCAAGAATTCGAAAGCGACTTTGTCGTATA
>CAKZZK010000280.1 GCA_937885235.1 uncultured Treponema sp. | reverse complement strand
TCCTCCCCAAACTCCGCACGGAACCGGCGCACCTTCTCATCCCCCTCGCAGTTCGGCGTAGTGCATTCCCCCGTCCGTGGCTCTACACCGGAGGCTATCAGGCGGGAAATTCCCAGCCGGGCACAGACCGGGCGGAGTAGGAATTCGGGCGACGCGGAGATAACTACATCATCATCTCGCCTCTTTTCTGCATACCACCCCGCAATCTTTTTCATACCGCCATCCCAGAACTCTTCCACAAGGCAGGGGTCCCCGTCCAGCCCCCGCAAGAAGGAATAGAAACGCTCCTTAAAGCCCCGCTTATCTGTCAGGTGCAGCACATACAAAACGGCACCGGAAACTTGCAGCGGAAGGAAGCGCAGCAGCACGGGCTTCCGCCTCAGACAGTACAGCCAGAAATCCACCGTGCTGTCGCCCCTGTAGAGGGTGCCGTCAAAATCATATACATTCACAGCACGTACAGCAGCAGCAACACGAGGACCATATAGGCAAAGGCTATCAGCCTCAGCCACCTGTCGGAGAACGCCACCGAGACGGGGTCGCCGTCGCTGTCGGAATCAAGCAGCATCATGTAGCGCAGGCACAGCACGAACATGACGGGCACGCTCCACAGAAGGCTCCGCCCGCTCTGCGACGGCACGGTGCCCGCATCGTTGCAGGCGAGCGCATAGAATATCACCGACATCGAAAGCGAAAGCTGCAGGCCCCGGTCAAGGAAGCCCTGCGTGTAATGCCGCAGTATCTTCCGCCCCCCGCTGCCGTATTTCTGCAGCTCGTTGCGCCTCTTGCCGAAGCCCATAAAGAACGAGAAGCTCATCATAGTCAGGAACACCCAGCCGGACGTACCCGTACCCGTGATGATGCCGCCGTACAAGACGCGCATCACATACCCAGCCATTAAAATGGACACGTCGAGTATCGGTACGTCCTTCAGCCCCATGCTGTAAGCAATGTTGACGGCGATATATGCCGCGGGCATTGCAAAATACCGTACCCCCCCCCTGCATACAGACAAAGGAATAGGAACATCCCGCACAGGCAGAGGAATATAGCGGCAAGGAGGGCATACGCCGCCGGTACGGGGACCTTTCCCGACGGCAGCGGGCGGTTCCGCTTTACCGGATGCCGCCGGTCATTTTCAAGGTCACGCAGGTCGTTGACTATGTACACGGCTGATGCCGAAAGGCTGAATATGATGAAGCCATATACCGAAGGCAGCAGGCAGTCCATATCGAACAGGCGGAGTGTCAGTATGGTGGGAACAAACACCAGCAGGTTCTTTATCCAGTGGTGCAC
>CAKZZK010000279.1 GCA_937885235.1 uncultured Treponema sp. | reverse complement strand
TCTTTTGTTTTTGCACTATTCATTTTATAAAATGAATAGTGCAAAAACAAAAGATATAAAGAGAAATCTCTCAGAAGAAAAAATTCCATTTAAATCAGGTGTGGCAAAACTAATTGATTCACAAATGATGGGAAAATTAACTAATAAAAAAATAAATTATAATAGTGAAAAACAATCTTATCGAAATATTAATGAGATTAATACAATAGAAGTAATGAAAAAAGAAATTTCTTCTTTAAAAAGAAAAATTAACGAAATGGAAAAGGAAAAAAATATTCAGGAATATATTATGAAAAAAGAGCTTGAAAGGCTCAAAAATTTTGAGAAAAGGCTTTTGGACGAAAAAACAGAACAAGAGAGTAGAATAAACAAAAAAATAGAAGAGTTAAAGAAACAGGAAAAAGAAAACGAGGAAAGAATAAAAAAGAAAGAAGAAGATTTGAAGAAAGAGAAAGAAGAAGAAGAAAAAAGAATTTTAAAAAAAGAGCAAACAATAAAAAAAGAAAAAAAAGAAGAAACGGAGAACATGATAAAAATGCAAAAATTATTAGAGAGAGAAAAAAAGGAAGAAGAAGAGCGACTAAAGAAAAAAGAAGAGAAATTAATAAAAGAGAAAGAAGAAGAATGGCAAAGAATAAAACAGGAAGAAGAGAGACTAAAGAAAAAGGAAGAGAAACTAATAAAAGAAAAAGAAGAAGAATGGCAAAGAATAAAACAGGAAGAAGAGAGATTAAAGAAAAAAGAAGAGAAACTAATAAAAGAGAAAGAAGAAGAATATCAAAGAATAAAACAGGAAGAAGAGCGACTTCAACAAAAAGAAAATTCATTAAAAAAAGAAAGAGAAGAAGAATATGAAAGAATCAGACAAAAAGAAGAAGAATTAATGAAAAATAAACAATACCAAGAACAAAGAATTAAGATAAAAGAAGATTTAATCAATATTGAAAAAGAGGAAGAATGGGAAAGAATAAAAAAAAAAAGGAATCTTTGGAAAAAGAAAAAGAAGAAGAATGGGCTAGAATAAAAAGAAAAGAAGAATCAATAGAGATGGAAAAAAAGGAAGAATTATTAAAAATCAAAAAAAAGGAAGAAGAACTCTCAAAAGAAAAAAAAGAATTTTTTGAACTTCAAAAAATTATGGGGAAAGAAATTAAGAAAAATGATGTGGCTTGTGATGATGGAGAAAAGAAAATTTCAGAAGGTTCATCTGGACAAGAAAATTCTGAATGCTAAAAAGAAAAAAATAAAGATATTATATATCTTATAGAAAAGTTAAATTTTATTACGAAATATAATCCTTATTATAAAGAAGAAAAATCCTTCAAAAGCTTTGATTTGAAGAACCTCGCGCAGAAGGATTTTATCTTCCAGAGCATTGCGTTCAGAAAATTCCTCGTATATGGCACTACGGGCGGCTCTGACCTTACCGACGAGCTGCAAATATACTATGTCGCGGGGGAGGCGACGCTGAGCTTCAGCGATGTTGACTCGCTTTCCATAGACACTGATCGGTCTGACTACGCGAAAAAAATCCTGCGCCTGAACTATGCGCCCGCGGATTCCCGCAAGATGCCCTTTGACATTGCCGTGCTCATCAATGAAAATGATATATATCCCGTGGCAGACTATGAATCGCAGAAATTCCTCGGCGCGTTTGACCTTGTGCCGCGCGACAAAAACGAAGCGATGATGATACAGCAGGCGAAAGAGCGGCTTAAGACGGAATTTGAAGAGCAGCTGCTTTCGGATATGGAAAAGGGCAGCCTTTCCGAATCGGATACGTATCAGGCATTCTTAAAGAAGTTTACGGAGATGGTGCGGAACGCTTCCGACTGGGAAACGGTGGAGATTGATTTCGGGAGGGGGCAATGAGAAAACTTTTAGGCAGCATAATCATAGCGCTTGCCCTGCTCGCGTCGGCGGCGATGCTTGTGTGGCATTTTAATCCGGGCATGTATAAAAACGCCATCCTTGCCCATATCCCCTTCGTAAAGGACATGGTGCAGCAGGAATTTAAAACCTATACCTCTATCACTGCCATTCAGGAAGAGATGAAACTGGTGACGGCAAAGCAGAATCTCGACTTTATCACCGTTCTGGAGGGCAAGGACGGCAGCTACATAGAGATTGCCACCTACGAGGTAAAGGCTGGCATAGACTGCGCGAAGATAACGAAGGACGAAGAGGGCGGCGCCTTGCTTCCCCCTGCGGAAATCTTCTCTGCGGACAAAATTAATCCCCTGCTTTTGCGCAACGCGAACAAGACTGATGCCGCTTTTTATGAGGGCTATGTAAAGCCGGTGAATACCGCCTATCAGCAGAAAGCTCGTGACTACGCGGTTGAGCTGCACATTCTGGAAAAGGCTCGGGAAAAGGCGCAGGATGTCTTTTCCAGCATTACGGGAAGCAAGCCTGAGTCAGCGGAGGGGGAGGGCTATCTTGCGTCTGCCGATGTGCCCTTCCTGCCGCTAAAGCTCTCGTTTGCCCCCGATTTTTTAGCGCAGCAGCACATCGTGAGACAGTCCCAGCCTTCGTCGTCTTTCAGCCGCGATGCCATGGTCTTTATGCCAAACAACAATGTGGACAACTGGACCATACGGATTGGCTACACAGGCATGACGTACAACAAGACCTTTGCCGAATTTTACAAAAATATGTATGACACGAACACCGCCGAAGCAAACACGGGCAGGGACAGGGTTGAAATGTTCCGCTATTTTGATCCGCTCTATCCCAAGGAAGCGGAAATCCTGAGCTATGCGAGCGACTATTACCGCACGTTCTTCCTGCTCAGCGGCGGCAAAATATACTATGTGGATGCTGTCTGCGAAAACGAGCAGACTTTGGCGCAGTCCCTTTCTCCCGTCGTCATCTACCTTGCCTCGTCCCTCCACGCCATCGGCGACCGCCGGATAGAGCGGAGCGGGGAATATCAGGCATACATAGAATCCTATCGGGATGCCTCCCGCCTTATCAGGGATGCCGCTGATGCCTACGCGCTTGACGGGGCTGTGTCGCGTCTGCTCCCGCTTGATGTGCTTGCAGCGGACGGAAAGCGCACGCGGGACGAGCTTTATATACAGGCTGTAGCCGATCTGCTGAACAGGCGGAATGCCGTATCCCCGACGGGCGATGCCTACTTTGACAGCGTGGGAGAACTCTATCTTGCGCTGTACAGCCCTGACACTGATTTTTCCCAGAAAGATACCCGCGATAAGCTTCTGCGCACCATGAGCACGCTCAACAGCAAGATTGCAAAGGAAAGCCACACGGACCTGTACCTGCCGTCTTACCTGCGCGGCTGGTTCGTGCAGAACCAGAAAAAATTCGGCATAGACCGGGGCGCGGCTGCGGAATACGTGGCAGGCATACGGGATATTGTTTCCCGCGATGCCATAGTGGATATGTCTGATGCCGAGCGGAACGAATACTATTATACGTTGTTTTTAAATAAGATAAAAAATTCCCGCCTCTATGTGGACACCGCGGACAAGGCGGAAGACCTGCTCAAAAAATCCGTGCACGGGGAGACTATGTTCGTCTATTTTGATATTCCCACTGCTTCCCGGATGCTTGTTGACGGGGAAGTGGAAGAACGGCTCCGCGCAATAAACGGCGGCAGGGAAACGGGGGAGAACAAGTTTGTCTTTGTCTTCAATCAGCACAAGTGGGACTGGGGGCCTGTCAAGAATGACGACATTCACGCCATCGTGCTCGATGATGCCACGGTGCGCTTTTTCCCTAATATCGAAAACAACGTGCTTGAAAGCATAAAGGAAAAATTTGACTTCCTCTTTAACAAAGACAAGCGGGTGGAATACTTCTACTTTGGCGACTGGAAGAAGCTTTTGGTAAGCGCTGACGGCATACAGTTTGGTGGCAGGGACTTTTCCACCGCCAGGCTCACGAAGAAGGGCAAGGCGGAATACCGCAATACGGATGATTTCAGGGAAAAATCAGCCATAGGCCTCGTGCTCGCTGACTTCCAGCATGCGTACTCTGCCGAAGACGCAGACTATTATTATGAGACGATTCGGAGCGCGGTTCTGGATTACGTGCGCTACTACGTCTACAATGAGCTTTTCCGACCCAGTCCCCGTATGCTGCTTGAAACAGATACGGACGAAATGCGGAGGTATAATTACTAGAGAGTCCTTGTCCAGAATGCATAAATATGCAATAATGCGTATATGAGTAGCGATTTCCCTTTGTCTCACGATGCCCTTACGGAGCTTGCAAAGACATATTCCACCCCTTTTTACCTCTATGATGAAAAGGCTATCAGAGATAACCTGCATTATTTTCAGCAGGCTTTCAGTATATTTCCTGCCTTCCGCGAATACTTTGCGGTCAAGGCACTGCCCAATCCCTACATCCTGCGCATTCTGGAAAGTGAGGATTGCGGGGCGGACTGCTCAAGCCTGCCGGAGCTGATCCTTGCCGACAAGACGAAGATTACAGGCAAGCGCGTTATGTTCACGAGCAATGACACTCCCGCAGAGGAGTTCCGCTATGCCTATGAGCGGGGCAACATCATAAACCTCGATGACATCACACACATTGCGTTTTTGAAAGAGGCGCTCGGCGGCAAGCTGCCGGACACCATCTGCTTCCGCTACAATCCCGGTCCGCTCAAGGAAGGCGGCAATGCCATCATCGGCAAGCCGGAAGAAGCAAAATACGGGCTGACCCGCGAGCAGATTCTTGAAGCATACCGCATCTGTAAAGATGAAGGAGTACAGCATTTCGGCCTGCACACCATGGTGGCATCGAACGAGCTGAACCCCGACTTCTTTGTAGATACGGCGCACATCATCTTTGACCTCGTGCTTGAACTGAAAGAGAAGGTCGGCGTGCGCATTGAATTTGTCGATTTAGGGGGCGGCGTGGGCATCCCCTACCGTGAGGGACAGAAAAAGGTTGATCTGGAATATGTTGCGCGGCATACACGGGAACTGTATGACCGCCTGATTGTTCCTGCGGGACTTGACCCCCTTGCCATTTACTTTGAGTGTGGGCGCCCCATTACCGGTCCCTATGGCTGGCTCATCACAAAGGCGATACACGAGAAACATATTTACCGTGAATATATCGGTGTGGACGCAAGCATGGCGGACTTAATGCGCCCCGGCATGTACGGAGCCTACCATGAGCTGACGGTAAGCGGCAAGGAGCATGCCCCCAAAGACCATACCTATGATGTGACGGGAAGTCTCTGCGAAAATTGCGATAAATTCGCTGTGGAGCGCAGGCTGCCCAAGATAGATATGGGCGACCTGCTCATCATCCACGATGCCGGTGCGCACGGACGTGCCATGGGCTTTAACTACAACGGCAAGCTGCGCGCGGGAGAGCTGCTCCTTCGCAGCGACGGATCTGTCGTACAGATTCGCCGCCCAGAGAGCATTGCAGATTATTTCGCCACGCTTGATTTCGACGGGCTTGCAAGCTTTGCTGTCTAGCGTATTGTTCCCATCTTGCGCAGGTAGCTGAACACTGACTTGTCTCCAAGCCAGTGTGCCGCACCTGCGAAGATGAACGTCGTGCCTCCCTGCTGCAGATAGCTGGTGATGTCTCTTGCCCAGTCCTCGTTGCGGTCGGCGTAGACGGTCTTGTAATAGTCTTCGTAGAACGGCTGGGCTGCTTTCTCCATCTTTTCTTCTGTCTCAAAGAGTTTGGTTATCTCGGTGACATCGTCTGCCAGATATGCCTCGTAGAGCGCGTTGGTGAACTCATTGATTTCGGTTGGATCATTCAGTTCATCAAGCATTTCCTGCAGCATGGCGAGCTGGGTGTCATAGTCTCCATAGCAAAGGACGTCAAGCTGTGTCTGTAGTTCGTCCAGTCCCTCTATGTCCCGCTCTTCTTCAACTGCCTGTTCGATGAACAAGTTGTCCAGTCCCAGCTCAGGGGAAAGCCCTGATTCTGTATAGAGCATGCCCGACAGCGTTGTGGTCATGCACCATGGCTCAAAGATGGCCATCTGTTCCGCCATCTCTTCGCTGAGGTATGAGTTGAGTGTTTCTATCTGCTCATCGCTCAGTTTGTCCAGAATGTTTTGCCCCTTTGCGTTCAGGTAGCTTTTTATGACAAGCGTCTGTATTTCAGTGGGAAGGCTTGCGTAATCCGCAAGAGAAACTTCGCCTACGAGCCTGTCGGCAGAATCCCATGCGTCAAGCACTTGGTCTGCAAGCGGGTATGCCCTGTCATCAGCCAGATGGAAGGTCCCCTGAATGTAGACGGTGGAAGGCAGCCCGTTTGCATCGGTCCCCGTGATTTTCCAGAACATACGCTCAGGCTGCTTGCTCAGCGTTGCCTTTGTCTCTTTTTTTGTCGTTGTACATGCCGTGAATATGCACAGAAGCAGGGCGGCAGTAAAAATAGCATATAATTTCTTCATAGAAGCAAGTATAGCGCAAATGCTGCGCTTATTCTAGCACCTGTGCAGACTGTCTGTGCTAAGGTGCAAGAGACAAGCTTTTCCTGTAGGATAACAAATTGTTTCCATTCCTGACCGATAAATCTATTATTTCGCCTTTTTTCTAAAAAACGACAGTCCGCCGCCACAAACGACGGCGGCAACAAAAAATCCCGCGTGATGTGCGCGGGATTTTTTTATAAAGAAGAAAGAAAAACTAGTTTGCTAAGCCGTTCTTTTCTAACATAGTATCCAATTCACCGGATTTTACTAAGTTTTTGATGATGTCGTTGACATATTTGGTAACTGCCGTGTTGTCTTTTTTGATGGCGATGGCATACATCATTTCATCGTAGCGTTCAGGGAGAATTGTCACGCTGTCGTCAAGGTAGCCGTGCAGAATTGCCTTGTCAATGCCAAACGCATCAATTTCTCCGCGGTCAAGCGCTTCTTTGAGCGTCTGATTTGACGGGTACGAAGCAACGTGTACCGTAACGCCTTCTTTTTCAGATGCCTTTTTAATCGTGTTTTCGGTCATTGACCCCTGGGTGATGCCTACCGTTTTACCAGCGAGTTCTTTAAATGAAGTAATACCGGATGCTTTTTTTACCATAAAACCAACGGAATCGGTGTAGTAGACGTCGCTAAAATCAAAGGAGCGCTTGCGGTCTTCCGTAACGGTAAAGGTTGCGATAACCATGTCAATTCTGTCTTGATTTAAGAATGCGCTGCGGTTTTTTGCGGTAACCGGCACGAATTTTACTTTGGTTTCGTTGTTGAACAGTTTTTTCGCGATTGCTTTTGCAATGTCAATTTCCAGCCCTTCATACTGCTTTGTGGCCGGATTCATGTAGCCAAAGCCCGGAACATCGTCTTTTACGCCCACGGTCAGAATTCCGCTGTTCTTTACTTTTGAAAGCCCGTCAGGCTTTGCAAAAACGGTCGTTGCAGTGAT
>CAKZZK010000278.1 GCA_937885235.1 uncultured Treponema sp. | reverse complement strand
AAGAAATCCGCATGATTTTTGAAAAATCACCCGACAACTATATTGACACAGAGGGGTTCCTGCCTCGCGTTGTCGGTACGAAGCGATTTCATGCGTCGGCGCAGAGCATATATGGCGGCTCCCGCCTTTTCCACATCCGGATGCAAACCCTCAATATAGCCATACCATCGTTTGGTCTCCCACCACTTAGAGAAAACAGACTTCTTTCTCCCTGATACCCACCATTCATACCCCCTGTCGTCATCAACGCGCACCACATCATAAAAACAGAAGCGATGGCAGATCTGCGCACGCCCCTCGTCAATCATGCGGAATGCCTTTTCCAAGACCAGCTTCCGCGCTTCAATGCATTCCGTCTCGCTTATGGAGGGCAGCCAGTACCTCCGCCGAACATCCTCGATAAGCCCGTCACATCTCACACGCTGCAACACATGCTCGCCGCCATACGAGAACGCACGCAGAAAAACAAAAGGGTCAAGCTCTTTGCATAAATCATACAGGGCACCCGTATATTTCAGCGTTGCCAAACCCTCAAATGCAAAGATATAATCCGAAAGGAATGCTTCAAAGCGGTCATCCCTCTCGTTCAACTCGCCCACGATGCTGTTCCATGCGTCGATATCCGCCCATGAAATTCGCGAAAGACAGCCGCGCAGTCCTTTTGTGCAGACAAGGGTGGCATACAGATTGTAAAGAGCGAAGAAAACTGTTCTATGCACAGAGCACGGGCGTCAAAAGCATCCTTCTCCTCGGTGCCGTAGCCAGCAAGCTGTCTGAGTGCCACCTCTCTTGCCCCTTCGGGCAGCATAGGGAGCACCGCCTCGCGCATCGCAGCCCGCCCTTCATGAGCTCGCCGCAGGGCGGAGGCAAGGAACGAGGAAAGCTCCTGCCTAAAATGTAAGACGGCAGAATCCGAATCCACCTCCGGCAGTTCATCGCCGTTCCTGCACGACTGCAAGGCAGTCTGCAATACGCTGGTCAAAGAGCAGACGCGCACTGTCTTTCCCTCAAAACCTTCCAACCTGCGACGGAATCTCCGAATGCACTTCCAATCTATATCAAACTGCTTTGACAGCTCGGCACGATCCCGCAAAGTCCCTGTATACATAATCAATTCTCCTGTTTGGGGCCCACACCTGTGACATAGCCAGCTAGTCCTTTAATACATCAACGCGGGCAAAGCGACTGTGGAAGTCCAGGTACGGCCTCGTATATGCACGCTCGTAGGCACAGGACATCCACTCGGCAAGGTCTGCGAACAGTATTTCAAACACGTCTTGCCGCTCTTCTTTACTTCCTGTACCGAAAGAACCGAGCCCGTCCTCAACTTCCGAAGTATATTCCACCGTCTTTTGCTCAATGATTTCTTTACGGGCTTCAGCGCGAGCTGCCAGCACATTTAAGAAGGTGCGGGCAAAGATTTCACCTGCCTGCTTCGCAACGTCTCCTGTATACAGGAAAGGCAGCTTTCTTTCCTTTGTGGTCATGTGCCTGTATCTACCGTTGAACTTGTACTTTCCTTCCCGCAATTTACAGAGCGTATCGTCAAGACTATTCTCAAGGGCAGCCAGATTTTCATCAAGTTCAGCTTGAGCTTTTGCATCGAACATATTCATCACTGTTTCCCCTTTTTGATCATTTCTGCAACTTCTTCAAATCTCAGACAAAGGCGGGGAAATGTGCTTTCACCGTTTTTCGCAAACCTGCACACAAGTTCAACGATTTCCTGCTGGAAGCGTTCAATATTCTGCCACTCCCAATATTCTGGGCACATACGTTCCATATCTTCCTGCAGCATACTTGCAGCACGACTGGACATATTGCTGAATATCTTCTGCTTCACCTTGTCATCCGCAGTCAAAAGGGACATAGCAAGATGCTGATGGTCAACCTCGCTGAGCATTTTTTGGATGACTATGTCATCAAGATACTGTATGTCCTCAAAAGAAAAGTTGCGGGTACAGATAGCCTGCAATATTGCAGGATCATGCTTCCGTGCGGCAGCGGCAATTCCTTTTAAGGCAGATATATCCATCATGTCAAAACAGCGGCAGACCTCTTTCGTGCACACGAACTCTTCATACAGTTCGGCAAACAGGTGGGTAAAATTGTCAATCCAAATTTGCTCAACTTCTTTTATGTCAGCATCCTCAGTGCCGTAGTTTTTTAGGAAGTTCTCTGCGTCCGTCCTTTTAACGGCGGGGATATTTTCGAGCACAAGCTCCCGAAGATACACCCTTGCCTTATGAATACGGACGATGGCCGCAGCAGCCTGCTCGGAAAACTGCTTGACAAAATCATCCTGCGGCTCCTCCCCTTCCCGCCGTGCGACCGTGCCATACAATGCCAGATAACGGCGCGTCCGGCTCACGACAGTTGCCATATTATAAAGCTCAGACACAATATCTGCGATATATTCTTTATCATGCTCCACATCTGCCCAATCGAATAAGCGCTCTAATTTCATATACTTTGCTCCATATAAGGGTGACGAGAATGAAAGTCAAGTTTCCTCCTCGCCACCATAGGTATATTGCAAAATCTGGCTTACACTAAGAGTAAGCGCAGCCTGATATACCGGTCGGAACTTTCATCATTGGCCAGCGCGTAGTCCCAAACCGTATTTTTCTCGTCATCTACGGCATTGATGTCTGCACCGGACTCTAATAAAAGCCTGCAAGTTTTTATTGTACCTTCTACTGCTGCACTCATTAGCGGGGTCTTCTTATTTTTTGTCCGAGCATTTACATCCAGCTCCCTTGAAAGCAGGTAATGAACATAAAAGCTTGCCCCTGACTTATTATTACCCGCTGCATAGTGGAGTACACTTCCTCCCTCTGCATCAACCATAGTAACATCTGCGCCACGATTAATAAGGGCAAAGAAATTCCCTATTTCATCATAGGAATCATCCGCATCTAATAAAAATAACATCAATGGAGTCAGTGTATTCTCATCTGCTTTATTTACAATAGATTCGGGAACAAGCTGCAAAACCTTCTGCAAAACAGCAGCGCATGGATTACGCGTGGCAAAATGCAATATACTGTCTCCATTTTTCGATACCGCTTCAATATTTGCTCCTGCTTCAAGAAGCACATCTATCACTTCGCTATCTCTGTTACGCCGCGCGGCTGTAAGCAACGGTGTTTCTCCGTCTTCATCGACAGCCTCTAATTGCTGTGGATACTGCTTGACAAATTCTCTCACGACCTCAGCAGTTGCACGAGCTGCCAGACAGTGAAGCACAGATTCTCCCCCTTTGCCCCTGACATTGACATCTGCCCCAGCAGAGAGCAGAGAATTGAGGATTTCAACAGATTTTGTCACAAAGCATAGAGGCGTCCACTTATCTTCGTCAAGCGCATTCAACAAGGAAGCAGGTGCATGGGCAAACAAGGCATTCCATACAGAGGCATCAGGATCCCCTGCACAGTCATGCAATAGGTTTATTCCATTATTCATCACAGCACCTATATCAGCCCCCGCAGATAACAGCAGTTCAACAGTCTTCGGCGAGGCTGAGAACAAAGGAGTTGCCCCCTCATTATCTTTTGCCTCCAGCAAATCATGAGGACAGTATTTTAAGATGGTGGAAAGCACCGCAGGAGCACTCACCAAATGGAGAATAGATGAACCGTCTGCCAGCCTGGCAGAAATATCCGCACCGGCGGACAGCAGTGCTTCAATGATCTGTGGATTTGTATTATAGTGCGCAGCATTCAGCAAAGGAGTATATCCATCTTTATCCGTATAATTTACATCGGCTCCTTTCTCCAGCAGGGCAGTAACAAGGCGTATGTTATCAGTACGGACAACAGCTTCCATTAATATATAGTCCAAATCATCAGGGGATGCCTCCCAGCGGTCAAGCATGGATAAAAATGTCTTCTCATTGTTATAAGTAAGTGCCAGAAGCAGATACACAGGATAGTTTATGAAACTGTTTCGCAGCGCCTCGTTTTCATCAGGCAACTCACTAGCAAATACAAAAGAGTCAACCGCATTTCTGTTTATGATATAAGCATCCTTTTCTTCATGCAAGATGCCCGCATATACAAGTTCTTTCATTGCAGTACGTACTTTTGCCTCGCAATCAGAAGAAAAACCATAATCCGAAAGAGTCGTTATGATATCATCGATATCGCTATCCAACAGTTCCAGCTCGTTTTTTGAGAAATCCCGTTTTCCTTCACGCATGAACAGCTCGTCATCCCATAGCATACGGCTTTCTGCAAATGCGGCATACATCACAATCTGGGTGAAGGGCTGCAAGTTCCGATACGTTTCAAAACAATCTTTCTTCGCCATATTTTCCTCCGTGGCTCTATAGTTGTCTTGATTATAACAATGTCTGTCTATCATTTATTGATAGATAAATATTTATTTTTCAAAATTTTTTGGTCGTTCCTGCTAAAATTCAAAATTCCACGCCGAACACAGAATCCACTTCGCCTGTTTTCTTTAGATATTACCTCGCAGGCACATGGGGTGCCATTCTGCCACCGGAAGGATTTCGCTGGCAGACGTTTATCGTCATATCGCGAATAGAGCGAAACTGTCGCCCGCAATATTTGCAGGTGTACAAGGACTTTTCTTCTCCTTCATAAAGGACGTGCCGCCCTGTCTTGCTCTTGTTGCAGTTGTTGAGCAGCACGTCCTGCGGACTGCGGTAGGACATACCGCAGCAGGTGCAATAATAGGACATGATCAGGACTCCCCCTCCATGTATATGGCAACTTTTTCAAACCCCAGCGGAGTAAACAAGGCTTTCAAGATATTTGCAAGCTGAGTCTGTGCATCATCAAGAAGCCCTTTGTCAACCAACTGAGCCAAGGCATCACTTTTTGAGTTCTCCATTTCATCAAAGATATCTTGCGTCGAAATGCTCACAAAGATATTGCGGTTTTCATCGTATAAAGCCTGGTCTGTAATGTCATTTCCCAGAATTGAAACCTTAGGCACCGTGACAGAAAGCGAATTGCTTTCTTCATCGATTGAAAAGCGTATTCTCCGAATATCATCAATGCCAATCCGCACCACGCCTGAATATCGAACTATAGTATAGCTTTTCATTATGGCAAATGATTTTCTCACCACAATAACATCCCTGTAATGGCTTTTCATTACAGACAGCTCGGCACATTTTTCAATAATGCTTTCCACCATCTCGGAGCGGGAAACTTTCTCGGGTTCAGGGATAATTTTAGGGAATTCTAATTTTTTCGCAACAAGATAGATGCCGCCGATTATGAGCAGCAGCACAACAAGGCGAAATAATAGTTTCATATAATACCTCCGGTAAATTACTCTTTTTTATGAAGCGTGATGGTATCATCATCCCGCTTAAGGGTGATGGTGTCTTCTTCAAATTCCATGTTTTCATCAACAGGCCTCGAATCGGAGAGCCCCTTTCCTTTTTCTTCAAGCGTATATGTCATTCTGTTTAGATGCATGGTTACCGCCCCATCTTCTGAAGTCCATACTCCTGGCGCCTGAAATTTAATATCCAGCTTTCTTTTTTCTTTTTCTAAAGAATCAACCTTTTTATCCAGCTCATCCTTTTTTGACTTTAATTCCGCAGATGTCTCTTTAAGCGAATCAACATTCTTATTCAAATCACTATTCTCCTCCTGTAGGCTCGTCACTTGATCGCGCAGTCGACTCTGAGATTTTTTCTCCAACAGCAGATATATATTCCCCAGTATGCTGCAGACGAACACCAAAGCTAAAAACGAAATCGTCAAAACTCTTTTTTTTTTAGAATTATCGACAGGCCTCAGAGCACTTTTGTTAATAGAAGTTTTATACGGAACCTTCATATTCTTGGGAGCCTTTTTCAAAAAGATATATATGGCAGCATCCTTGCCAATAAAGTTCTTGCAGAACGACTGCTCTATGACCTCTTTAGAGACACATTTTGTAGTACAAACAAGCACGAGCTTCTTTACGGGAACAGACTTTTCCCCATTGCTTGTACAGATGAATGCTAAATTTGCCAAAAAGCTGTCTCTGCTTGAAGGTGTCAGCAATACAACCTCAACATCATTCTGCTTTTTATCAGTTCTTGCTTCGACAGGAGATACTTTTAAAGTCTTAGAAATTTCAAGTAAACGAGCGTTTACTTGCTCCTCCGTTTCCTTCGTCTGACGTTTGGAATCAAGGCTGTCTATAAAATGTGCATCAAAACGCCTGTCAAATTCGGGAGCAAGCTTCTTTATCGAAGTTTCTATTTCAGTAATATCTCCGCTACCAAGGGCAGCAGTTACAAAGCGACAAAATGCCTCTGCGTCTGCATTTTTTCCCCTTGGTCCTCTTCCGGTTACTGAAGTAAAGGAAATAGCCGAGTTCATTGCCGTTTTCCGATCTGACGGAATATAACCTAAACATCCTTTCCATTCTAGTTCGGAAATTTCTACAAAGACAAAAAGCGGAGTAGCTTCATTATAAAGTTCTCTATACTCGTTCCAAGATATATCATCCGGAGTAAAAAAACTGTCATAGTCCTTGTTTGTACTTCTCGTTCTTATCGTCAGCATGTTAATTTTTTCCCTCCGCATTAAACTCGTTCCAAATCTTCTTCTTTTAATACATGACTGCGAAATTCGTCAATAAGAGGCTGCAATGAGTTTTTTACGTTAGTCATAGCATGTTTCAGTATAGGAGACTTTATAATGCTCAATGGTGGCTGGCTTACTTTTTTTACCAACTCATCGGATTGTTCTTCCATATTGTTTATCTGCTCATAGGCATATTGGTACACTTTGCTGAGCAACTTGTCTGCGCCTGCTATTTTTATTGCCGAGCCTGTTATTTTAAACTTTTCTATAAGCATACCGTTTTCCTGCATATTATGATTATGCGGTTCTGCACTTCTTTCTTCTTCTTTATTTGTTGTTTCAATTTTACTTTCAATATCTACGACTGAGTTTTCCCATTTTGCAGACACCTTTTTAACGCAGCCGATAGTATTAACAGGTACAAAGTAGCTCCGTATTGCGGGATTTACTTTGGCAACAGAGTCAATCACAATTCTAAACATCTTGTTAAATTCATTGCGAAAAGCTCCCCCCTTTCCTTCAACAAGCCCGTAGCTTTCCCCTTTGACAGGCACAAAGCAAATACAGGCTTCCTTCTCTTCGGCATCTGTCCGATACTGCGCCCATTCAACAGCGAGATTTTTAATATCAATCACGTCCATCAACTTTGCCTGCCAGGCCTTTTCCTGGGCAGTCTGGGCTTCCACCAATGCAACGGCATCAATGGGAATCCACAATATCCGGCTTTCACGCAAATGTTCCAAAAAATTTTCCCATTGTGCTTTAATATCAGTGCTGACACGATTTTTTGTATTTATCCAACCACCGGGAATATCCATCATACAAAATGGTTGGACAATCCTCTTTTTATTATCAGGGGTGGCAAGATCTATCTCATAATCATAAGTATCAATTTGCCCGGAACCTGCAATGATTTTATCTATCATATTCCCTTCTTCCCCGATAATTATTGCCTCGTGGATTTTTTTCTGGCAGTCGACAAGGCGCTGCTGATCACTTTCATCTTTTGGATGAACAGAGAGAGTATATGTTTTTGCCTTGGCCGTCTTTTTCAGGCTCAAATTCATTTCTTCCATAATCGTAGAAAGAAGCGTTGTTTTTCCAAAGCCAGACGGGGCAACAAGACTTATCTTTATCGGCTTCAATTCAATTCTGGTATCACTTGTATGCCCTGCAATCCACTCAATAATGCCTCCAGCGCCTTTTCCCAATGCGGGTACAAGTTTTTGGAGGATTTTCCATGCACCTTGAACCATATCAACCAAAGCGTCAATCAAAAACAAAACGACTCCCATATTCTCAAATCTCCTTTTCTTAAGCATTCTGTATTGCGTCCATGCCGGACAGGATGCTTTCTATATTTTTCTTTAAGTACCTCAAAGACTTCGCATTAGCCGCTGACGTATTGCTTTCAGGCATTATTCGTTCTGAAAAAGCATTTACGAATGCATTAAATGCCTTCTTGTTTTTGTCTTCATCATTTCTGACAAGCAAATCGTCAAAGTTCTCTAATGCGCACCTGATAAACCTATTCGTAATATCATCTGTAAGAATTTTATTCCGTATGCTGTCATTGACCTCCAGACACAGCACTTTCAGTTGATTTCTTACATATTGAATTCCTTTATCTCTTTCTGAGGGACAAGATTTTCCTAACTGACTTTTCCGCAGTTCCTTCATTTCATCGGAATCAACAATAGACGGGTATACATTCTGCCGGAAATCAAGGCGGATATCCTTTATCCATTTGAACGCATCTATCAACGGCTCCACTCCAAGCCCAACGTCCTCCAGTTCATCAATGATACTATCCAGAGCTTCCATCCATTTTTTTGAAGGGTCGACAAAATTACCTGTTTCTTTACGGAAAGCGTCAACTATGGCTTCTTTTAATGAGTTTATCTTCTTCTCATAGAGTTGGTTCAGTTTGCCGTATTCATTAAGCAGAAGGATACGCAATCTATTCCTCTCTTGCTCATATACAGAGGCAAAGCCATGCCTGACATCATA
Source organism: uncultured Treponema sp. (assembly GCA_937885235.1). Lineage (GTDB taxonomy): Bacteria > Spirochaetota > Spirochaetia > Treponematales > Treponemataceae > Treponema_D. Next base: position 8,163 of record CAKZZK010000278.1, on the reverse strand, counting down.
CATCGCCCCAGCAAAAGACTCCCACGAGCCATGTACATTGTTCGGCGTAAAACACAAATTCTCTTCAATTCTTTGGTCTAAGGAATTCCGAATCTCATCAACGGCCTCTGCATGCTCATCAACAGAAATGGCAACTTCATTTTCTGACTTCGGCTCATAATCGCACAAGAGTTTGGCATACGAACCTGCCAAGCGCTCGCGCATCTCTTCCGCTTTGTCCCATAACTGGCTGCTTTCTGGCTGGATAGCTTTCAAAGACTGCTTAATGTTATCCAGCACAGTTTTCAGGTTCTCTTTTATCTCATCAAACCCCAGCTGGGACTTGTACGCCACTAAAAAGTCATTATCCATTGCCGGCAGAGCTGTTATCATACGGTTCAAAATACTGCCAAACATCGGGGAAACGGACGCGGTATCTTTTGCGTCGATTTCATAGAGATTGAGAGTGGCATCCACAGTTTTGTCATTCTTTATGAGCTCGCTTTTCAGTGAATTGCAGGATTGCTCCACATCTGGCTGCCCCTTCACTTTATTTAGAGCATAGGACATAAGGTTCTTCCTGTCTTTTACATCACGCTGGATAGCATAGAGCGTCCTCGTCATATTCGCATACTCCTGCCCAACAAAACCAGCCGTGGGACTTGGTCTCAGCAAAACAACAGCATGGTCAACCTCTGTTTCAAGACCTTCAAGCGCAATTTTGTCTACGCCCCCTATTTCACCAAAGCCCGGCAAATCAATCAACTGCACGTCAACATCATCAAGAGCTGGGAAATGGCAGTAAATATCCACAGCCTTTACCGCCCAAAACAGGCAATCTTTTAGCTCTGGAGTATAGCTGACGTACTTATACAGTTCTTCCAGATGCTCAATCCGCAATTCGGATTTATTGAGCAGACTGCTGTAATAGCGATAGGTTGACTGCATTTTCTGTAATTTGTCGTTTTTCTTATTTTTTTCTGTGGCCAAAGGATCTTCAGACCCATACTCTGCTGTAAAATCTGTCTGCAAGAAATCAGCCAATGACGTAATCTGATATGGCAGTCCATCACACACGGGAAATATTCTTTTTTCAAGAAATTCCTTGTCGGTGTAAAAATAGACGATGGCACAGCCTTCCTTTCCCTGCGGGAGATTGAATATGCGAGAACGGCAGGCAGTAACGGGACCACCGGCACCAGTAGGGATCTGCTTATCGTTTAAGCCCGTAAGGCACTGAATCAATGTGCTTTTTCCTACGTGGACAGCACCAGACACACCGATATTCACCGTATTCCTGCTGAACCGTTTCTTGACAATGCGAATTTTTTCTGCAACGACATTGAGTTTTGACTTTGTTCCCAATACATCTGGCAGAGCCATTTTTATGTCATTGCTGTCACTTTTTCTGAGGAAAGCCTCAATGTCATCTAATTTGTTCTGTAGCGCTTGAACGTTCTGTTCATCGCTTTTCACTTTCTCTAAGTCCGTCTTACGGTTTTGCAAAATCTGCTCAACCTGTTCCTTAAAGCCCATGCTTACAACTCCTTTCAGCAAAAATCGTCATATATTATAGAAGAAACTTTTTCACTACCGCCGCTTGCGTAGCTGCACGTCGCGTATCGCTTTCACATCGGGGTGACTAGCTTTGTACAGCTGGATTGCTTCGCTTTTAGATGCCACGCCGCTGATGGTCATGGGCACAAGGACGCCCACGCCCTTCACCGTCCCCGTCTGCCTGAAGCCTACCACTACCGCGTCATACATTGGCATCTGTCACCCCCTGCAATACCTAAAATCATCAAATATGTTTTAATTATACACTCCAAGGTAAATTTTGGCAACATTTATTAGAAAAATATGTTCTATCAAAACATCTTTTTTCATTTCGCTTTCCAAGACAATGAGAGCTATGAATGCAAGTGAAATACAAAACAGGCTGGGAGAAAACCTAAAACGGATTAGAAAATCACGCAAATTGACACAGCTTGCCTTGGCAGTGCAGGCCGATGTCTCTGAGGAAACAATAAAAAATGTAGAGCTGTGCCGCGCATGGCCGAGCGAGAAAACGCTGTCCCAGATAACTGACGCGCTGGACACTGACGTATACGCGCTCTTCCTTCCTACCGCAACAAGCCCCGCCGTCACCTCCCGCGTTCATGCAAAATTAAAATCCGCCATTGCAGACAGCGTGCGGAACTATGTTGAGGCCGTGCTCCAAAACCTCACAAAAGATGAGCAGAAGGAATGCTGTGCCGAAGTCGTATCATCATAAATAACTTCTAGGTGGTGTATAAATTAAACTATCTTAAATTAACTCAAAACATTTTCAATCAAATACAATAAAGGCTTTTCTAGCACGTAGTCAAGGCTATTACGATGTCTAATCAAGGCTTCTACGATATCTAGTAAAGGCTTCTACGATGTCTAGTAAAGGCTTCTACGATGTCTAGTAAAGGCTTCTATGATATCTAGTAAAGGCTTCTATGATATCTAGTAAAGGCTTCTATGATATCTAGTTTAGGCTATTACGTTACGAAATCAAGGCTATTTCGGTGTGTAATCAAGGCTATGGTGTCTTTCGTGGGGAGTCTGACAGAGGGAAGAGAACTACAAAAGATAAAAAATACTACATTTGTTATTCATGCCCCCTGTCTTCGGGAACTCAAAGAAGCGGATTTGCAGGTTCTCCGTCATCACCGTGCCGTTATCAAGGCGGAACATACCACGATGATAAAACCTGTCATCCTCGAACAGCTTGAAATCAAGTAAAAATATCTGGTAAGTACTCGGCGCTTTTTTAATCCAAAGCCAGCAAAAGGTCAACGGCATAGCTGATTTTTGTTCGCAAGGGGGTCTCCCGCTTGCACAGCCCCTTCGTCACACCGCTAATCCACTTGCGGTTTAGCAGCAAATGAATGACAATAAGCAGACAGATGGCTATGCCCGCAGCTTCATGGAATACAAGGGAAATCACATTCTTTTTGTAGAGCAGCACCAGTATGATAAGCATGAATGCATCCAGCAAGAGTTTGACAGAAGTTTTCTTCATATATATATATATACCTCCATAAAAATACAAATTACAAAGCACTTGGCAGCCGGAGCGTGAACACAGCCCCGTGGTCCGGCGGTGCAAGCGAAGACGCGCTTATCGCGCCGCCAAGGACGCGCATGATCTGCTCCGCAATGGCAAGTCCCAGACCGCTGCCGGATGCCGTGCGGCTGTGAGAGGCATCCCCGCGGTAAAAGCGCTCGAAAACGTGGGGCAGCACATCAGCGGCGATGCCGGGACCGTCATCAGCATAGCGTATCACGACGGCATCCCCCTGCTGCGCCGCGCTGATGGTGATGCGTACCTCCTGCCCCGCAAATTTCACGCTGTTTGACACAAGCACCGTAAAGACTTGGGAAAGAGCCTCCCCGTCAGTGAGCGCGCACAGGGAGTCGGGAACCGCCGCATAGTCCAGCACGCTTTCCGGCGCCCATGATGCCGTATGCTCAGCAAGGCGCTCAAAGAGCAGCTTAAGAGGAACCTCATCCTTTTCCAAAGTGACAAGCTTGTTTTCAAGACGGGAAAGCTGGAGCAGCTTGTTTATGATTGCCTCCATGCTTCGCGTTTCCTCTACAAGCGCCTTTGTTGATTTTTCAATGACGGCGGGGTCGCTCTTTGCCCAGCGCTGCAAAAGCCGTGCCTCCCCCATGATGACGGCAAGCGGGGTTTTTAGCTCGTGCGACACATCGCTCGTAAACTGGCGTTCCCGCGCAAATTCCTGCCTGAGCCGCACGAACAGCTCATTGAAGGTGGCGGCAAGGTCATCCAGCTCATCGTGCCACTCCGTAACGGGCAGCATGGTATCAAGCCGCGTGGCGCTTATGCTCGCCGCAGTCCGCGTCATCTGCACGATGGGGCGGAGCGTCCTTCTGGCAATAAGGTATGCGGCAAGATACGAAAACAGGAGCAAAGGGACAAATACAAATGCGAGCGCCCCGGGAATGGAGCGGAGCTGTGCTGCCTGTTCATTTTGGTCAAGCGAAAGCGATACCTGTACGATGACGGAAGCCGCAGCCCCCGCGACATACAGAACATGCAGGTCGCCGTCAGTATAGTAATCCCGTTTGAAATACGTTTTGCTTCTGCCCTCCGTCTGCGGCAGGATGGGGATAAAGGGATCATTGGTAGCAAGGATTTCCTCAGTTCCCCCGTCATGGATGCTATAAACGGTATAGGCAATGTAATAAGGCAGTTCCGCCTCCAGCGCTGGAAGCGAGTCTATGCCGTCATCCTGCACAGAGCGGGCAATGTGCTGCATCACCTGCAGCAGCTCGCGGTTCCGCCGCCACCTCATGCTCAGATTGAGCATGCCGACAAGCGCGAGCGAAAGGATGAGGATAAGCAGTGCGATGACAAGGAAAAAACGGAGCGCAATGCGGTGTGCGAGGGACCCCTTCATCATTCCTCCCCTTTAAGCATATACCCCGCGCCACGCACAGTGACGATGTAATCCTCCCCCGCCTTTCTGTCTATCTTGGTGCGCAGATAGCGGATATAGACATCCACCGCGTTGTCTTCTATAAAATGCTCGTCTCCCCACACCGCGCTGATGATTTCGTCCCGAGACATTACGCTGTCCGCGTGCTCCATCAGGAATTTCAAGAGCAGGTATTCCGTGCGGGACAGCTCTACGCGGGAACCGTTCAGGTGCACCTTCATGCTGTCGGGGTTCAGCTGCAGCTGTCTGACTTTGAGCAGGGCGGGACGCTCCCCCTTGCTCCGCCGCATAACCGCCCGCATACGCGCGAGGAGTTCCTCTATCTCAAAGGGTTTGGGGATATAATCATCAGCACCCGCGTCAAGCCCGTTCACCTTGTCGTAGGTTTCGCTCCGCGCCGTAATCAGGATGACGGGAACAGGCGAAGCCTTCCGTATGCGCCGAAGGACCTCTATGCCGCTCAGTCCGGGAAGCATGATGTCAAGCAGGACGATTGACGGCTCTTCTTTGGCAAATTCCTCCAGAGCCTGCCGTCCGTCTCCCGCAGTGCGCACCTCAAAGCCTTCGTGCCCAAGCTCTGTTTCTATGATGCTGCGAATCTTTTCATCGTCTTCTACAATAAGAACCCTGTCTGCCATCAGTCTTTGCTCCAGTCTTGCTTTTTTCCGTGCGGCGCCCTGCGAAACCAGCGCATATTCTGCCGTATGCCGCTGATTTCCGCGTTCTTAAGCGCCATTCCGTTAAAGCTCCGTATGTCAGCAAGAGAGATTACTGCCTCTTCCGCAAGAGCTTCGGCAAGCACGCATTCTATGAGCCTTCCCGGCCTGTTGAAGCGGATGGAACTGCCTTCCGGCAGCGTCTCCCCGTTTATGAGGATGCTCTGGGCAGATACCGTGCGCGGGTCCAAGGGGACGGTAAAGAAAATGCGCAGCACGTTTGTCTCCGTTTCAATGAAGACAACTTCAAAAGGCACTTGCGCACGCCCCTGCCGCCTGCCACAGTAGGAGCGCACTTCCGCAGTCGCCAGAGAGAGGAGCATAGCCATTGCAATACAGAGACAGAGAAGCCGTTTCATTGCCCCTTATTATAGGAGATTTTCAGTCATTTGTGCGCATTATTTTCTGAGAGTTTTCTCATAGATAGCCTCGTCCTTTTCGCTGAACACGTTGAACACAACCTTCATCGCGCTTTCGGTCTGCACTTTCCATTCTTCCACCGTGGCGACGGCAATCTGTGCCGCACGCTCGGCAGGGAAGCGGAATACGCCTGTCGAGATACAGCAGAAAGCAATAGACTGAACGCCCTTCTGCGCCGCAAGGTTAAGGCAGCTCTTATAACAGGAAGCAAGCAGTTCGCAGTCCCGCTCGCTTAGGCTGCCGGTGATGATCGGTCCCACGGTATGGAGCACAAAATCGCAGGGCAGGTTGAATGCCTGCGTTATCTTTGCCTGCCCCGTCGGCTCTTCATGCCCCTGCTTCTGCATGATGTCAGCACACACCTTTCTGAGCTGCACGCCAGCGAAGGTGTGGATGCAGTTATCAATGCAGGAATGGCATGGCTGCCAGCAGCCTGTCATGCCGCTGTTCGCCGCGTTCACAATAGCGCCCACTTTCAGCGTGGTGATGTCCCCGCGCCACAGATATAAGTCGCCGCGCACCGGACTCAGTTCCGCAATGTCCGTAATGCCGCGGGCTTTTGTTTCTTCCTGCAAATACTCATCTTGAACGCGCAAAAATGCTTCATCCGCAGGGATGGCAGGGCGTACATTCACGAGGGAACGAAAAAGCCGTTTCTGCCCCGCTTCATCAGCAGGAAGGCTGACTTCCGCATAGCGCGGGTCTTCCGCAAGGAGTGAGCGGATTAAAAACAGCCGCCTTTCTGTCTGTGTCATACAAGCACCTCTCGTTCTTTCAATTTTACAATGATGATACCCCGTTTATCCGATTGTTTCAAGTGTATTGTCCAAGCAGTCGATGCAAAGGCGCTTACGCTAACCGTGAAGGATGCCGACGGTAAGGACAGCAGTTCTTCATTTTTGTAAGTCTGCTTAACTTGGTATGGTTGCCGGCGTCCTTCAGCCTTATACAGATTTTAATGGCTGTATGGACATCGTGCCCGGAACTTCGGAATGTTTCGGCATCCGTCTGCCATTGAAAATGTGCTGCTCCAGGTGGAAGGAGTGCAGGACGCTGTCGTTTCCAGTAAAATCACCTTTGAAGAGCATACGTTTAATTCGGAGCGGTTCAAGAGAAAGCGTTGAGCATTATTATTGAAACGAAATATGTTTCAGTATATAGTGCGCCTTGGAAAAATGCGAGCCGCGGCTTGGTATTCAGAGAACAGCCTGGGATTTTTCTATCTCATCGAGCTTCCGAAGCCGTGCATCGTCCAGCTTGACAAAAAGGTTTTTTTCCTGTGTGGGAAGCACAAGGCCTTTCGGACCGTTTTTTGCGCGGCGCAGGTATTTTACCTGTGTGTAGTACAGGTCTGCCTCTCCGTTGCGGCGCGCCTTGGAGTGATAGACTGCAAGGTTGCCCGCATAGAGCAATATGTCCAGAGGCACCGTCTTGTCTTTGCGGGCTTTGATGAATACGTAGCCACCCGCGTAGTCCCTCGTGTGGAGCCACATATCCGAACCACGCACTGTGTGGCGCAAAAGCTCATCATTTTCGGCGGCGGTACGACCCACGAGGATTGTCCAGCCGTCCAGTTCATAGTGGAGCCCTGCGTGGGGCTTTTCGCTTTTCTGCTTGGGGGCGGTATCATGGCGCAGAAGCTGCTCCAGCTTGATGACGCTTTTTTCCCTCAGCATCGCATTGTATTCGGCATCGAGCGCGGCAATGCTTCTCTTTGACAGTTCAATGTCGTGTAGGAGGTCTTCCCTGCCAGAAACAGCCTTCTTGTACTGCTCGTAATAGACGGCGGCGTTTCCCTGCACGGAAAGCGAGGCATCAAGGCGGATGTGCACTTCCTCGCCCGTGTCGTAGTCCACGCAGTCAAGGGCATTGCCCTGTGCCTGAGCGCCATAGGCAAGGATGAGGTCGCCCGTGTGCTTGAGACGGTCAGCGTTGGCAAAATCTTCCTGTTTGGCAAGCAGCTTTTTAAGAGCCCCCTCCATCTTGCTGTGCTTTACGTTGTACCATTTTTCCGCCTGTTCCAGCAGGCTTTCGCGGGAAAGCTTTGCCGCGTGCTCCGTGTAAAAGAGCGCGACCTTCTCGTTGAAGGAAAGGGAATCGAATTCCCCCCCGCGGGAAGCCTCGTATTCCTCCTTCAGCTCCGAAAAGCTGCGGACGGGGAACCGCTCGAGCGCGGCCGCCCGCTCTTCCGCCGACAACGCCTGCTCCGCCATCGTGCAGGAGTTTGGCAGCCTCGCCGCCCAAAAGGGGGTGGCGCTGCTCGATTCCCGGGGGCGGCTTGACCGCCGCGCGCTCGGCAGCCTCATCTTTGCCGATCCGGCGCTTGTCGCGCGCCAGGAATCGATTGTGTTCCCGGAGATTGAACGGCTGCTTGCAGCCTTCATCGATTCCCACCCGGGCAAGGACGTGGTGCTCAATGCCACGGTGCTCTATAAGCTGCCGTTGATGCGCCGCGTCTCGCTCGTGCTCTATGGCATGATCTCGGGTGTCGGCATCCGCAACCTCGTGGAGAACAAGACCGATCTCACCAAGAGCCGCAACGTCTTGATCGTGGC
>CAKZZK010000277.1 GCA_937885235.1 uncultured Treponema sp. | reverse complement strand
GAGCTCCTTGTAGTTGGGGACGTTATTCTTGTTGCGGGGCTGGCCGCCGCCGTTGATGCAGCCGCCGGGGCAGCCCATGATCTCGATGAACTGGTACTTGCTCGTGCCGGCGCGGATCTCGTCCAGCACGGCGACCGCCGAGCAGAGCGTCACGGTCCATGTTGCAGAATGATTGACCTTGCAAAAGCAGGGCTGCCGGAAGCCATAGAGGTGGACGGCAGCCTTTACCCCGTCCGCACGTCATTCAAGTACTGGCTGCGTTTTGTTGAGCTGATTGCAGACAGGAATGCCCGCCCCCATGACTTTGACTTTATGTATGCTACTGACTTGAAGCCAGAAAGCCGGTTCCTCGGGCTCGCCATGCTCATGCGCTTCTGTTCGCCGCCCCATGAGCTGCCGCGCACGGAGAAAGGCTCTGAACAGGTGCTTGATTACACCGTGGATGCGGATTACATCTATGCGGCGTTTTTTGAGCGGTACGGCATAGACCTTGTTGACAGCGATATGCACTGGTATAAGTTCCAGTCCCTTCTGCGGGGGCTGCATGATACCAAGCTCAATGAGATTGTCAGCTACAGGCTTTATGACGGCGCAGAGGGGCACAATGACGCATACTCCAGGCGTATGGAGCAGCTGCGCAGGGCGTGGGAGCTGCCCCAGCAGGGGGATGATAACGATGAGGATTTGAAGCAGTTCGAGGCACGACTAAAAGGGGAACAATATGGACGGCGAGATAAAAATTGATACAAAGATTGACGACAAAGGCGTTGATGACGGGCTTAAAAAAGTAACGGCAAAAGTAAATAAAGCCGCCAAGACCATTACCACGGAAACAAAAAAAAGCACAAACGCAGTAAAGACGCTCAAAACCGTATTCAATGAAACGGGCGGCGCCGTCAATGATTTTGCAAGCCGGATGGGCGGCATAGCGTCAAGCGGCGGCGTGGCAGCGGCAGGAATTACAGCGGCGGTTATGGCAGCAAGAAAGTACATAGAGACAATGAAAGCTGCAAATGCGGCATACAAGGTACAGGAAAAGGCGGAGCTGGCTTTGCAGAGGGCTGCAAAAAATAATCCATACCTTAGCGGCGAAAGCATCATACGCCTTAAACAATTTGCAGGCGAGATACAGGGTTACAGCAACTATGGCGATGAGGGTACAATAGACATAATGGCACAACTTGCCAGCACGGGACGCACCGAAGCCGAAGTTATGAAGATAATGGGCGCGGCTGCTGACTATGCAGCGGCAAAGCACATAGACCTAAAGAGCGCAGCAGAAACTCTGAACGCCACCTACAGCGGCACGGCAGGGCTGATGGGCAAGCAGATTGACGACATCAAGGAGCTTACCGAGGAGCAGCTGAAAAACGGCGATGCCATAGACCTCATCGCACAAAAATACAAGGGAATGGCGCAGGAAATGGCAGATAGCGGTACGCAGGCACAAAATGCTTTCGGTGACTTTATGGAAAGCATCGGCAGCATAGTTGCGCCCACGTTCGAAAAGCTCAATACCCTGCTCACGGCGTTCTGGACAAAACTTGCAGAAAAGGTAAATAATTTCTCACAGACGCTTGAAGACCTCGGCGCAAGAATGAACCTCAAAGATAACGTTGAAATTGCAATCACAACATACACAAACACGGTAACTGGAGAAGCTACACGCGGGGTAAAGTTTTTCACCGATGAAGCAATAAAGAGCACGCTCCGCATACTGGAAGCGAAAAAGAAACTTACCAGCGAGGAACAGACTGCATTATTCTTTTTAAAGGACGAACTGCGCTACAGGGAGGAAGTCGAAAAATTCAACAAGCTGGATGAACTGGCAGCCGAGGAACGGCGCAAGGCAGAGGCAGAAGCAGCAAAGGCGGCAGAAGAGGCTGCAAAGAAAGAAGAGGAACGGCGCAAGGCCGCAGACGATTATGCCAGAGACAGCAACAAGAAATTGCAGGACAATCTAAAGGCTCTGGAAATCCAAGCAAAGATGAAGGGGGAAACTGTAAGCGCGCAGGATAAATATAATGTATACCTGCAATCGTACATCGACCTGCTCACCAAGACAGACGGCTTAATAAAAGAAGGTTACCCCGTGGAACAAAAACGCCTGCAACAGCTTAAAGAAGCCAAAAAGGCTGTAGACGAAGCGGCAGACGCAGAGAAAAAACTTGCCGCTGCAATCGAATACACACAGGCGGCAACAGACGCGCTAAACAGTATCACCCGAAGTATGACGCCATCGCAGGAACTTGCAGAACAAATCCGCCAGCTTGACGACATAAAAGCACATATCGAAGGGCTGACAGAGGCGGAAATAGCAGAAGCACAGAAAGCAGAAAAAAACGCGCTCACCAAGCAGCAGCTTCTTGACGGACTGGCAATGGCAGAAAAACAGGCGACGCTAGGCAAGGTTGACGAAGTTGCCGCCATAGAGCTTGAAGGTATGGACGCATACAAGGCAGAACAGCAGGAGCTTTTGGACTTCAAAAAATCAATCAATGACAGCGAGGTCTTGAACGAGCAGGAAAAGACGGAGGCAATGGCGCAGATAGATGCGGCATACGAAAAAAACCGCAGGGAACAGGCGGAACAGCTGCTTGCACAAATCCAAGAGCCTCAGGCAAGCGGGCTTGCGCGGTATGCCGCAGAGCAACAAAAACTGCTTGACCTCAAAAAGCAGGTTGATGAAAGCGAGGTGCTCAGCGAGCAAGAAAAGGTGGACGCTATGGCGGCAATAGACCGCGCATACGCGCAGAGCCGCAGGGCGCAGTATGCCGAAATGGCATCACAGATAAAGGGCTATGCCGACCAAGCCATAAGCATAATGCAGAGCGCGGCATCCATTATGCTTGAAACAACCCAGAACCTCGCACAGGCGGAAGAGGACGAGATGGAAATCCGCTTCCGCAAGGGGGAAATAGGGGAAGAAGAATACAACGCCCGTGTCATTGAATCCAAGAAAAGCGCGGCGAAGGAACAGTACAAAATACAGACGTGGCAATGGGGCGCGTCGCTCCTGCAGGCAACCGCAAACATAGCGCAGGGCGTGTCACAGGCTATAGCGCAAGGCGGTGTTGCGGGGATAATCACGGGCGCACTGGTAAGCGCGGCAGGAGCGGCGCAGATAGCCAGCATTATAGCGAGCAAGCCTGCCCCGCCCAGCTTTTCCACCGGAGGCATTGTAGGCGGCACATCGTACAGCGGTGACAACATAGCGGCGAACCTTAACAGCCGCGAAATGGTCATGAACATGAACCAGCAGAAAGGCTTATGGGATTTTATCAACGGCGGCAGCAACGCGGCGGGCGGCGGTACAAACATCGTCATCAACAACAGCGCGTCAAACGTGGTGCGGGCGCAGCCCCAGATAACAAAGGACAAGATAGAGATTATGATTGACGCACGGGTAAATGACAGCCTTAAAAACGGGCGTTATAACGGCTCGCTCAACATGGCACAACA
>CAKZZK010000276.1 GCA_937885235.1 uncultured Treponema sp. | reverse complement strand
CAGACGTGTGCTCTTCCGATCTAGGGGAGAATACGGTCTTTAATCAGCGTTTCCCAAGGTAAAGAAACGCCAGAATAGCACCTAGAAAAGAAACGGGCTTGCTGAACGCCAGCCTTGCCCCCTTATATGCAAGAATGATTCCCCAAGACAGAAAGACAAAATCAAGAAAGCAAATTCCCCAGCGGGGGTTGATCAGCTGCCCCACGACATTCAAAACATATAAAAAAGGACCTTTATGGTCAAAGCAATCAACATACATCGTCCCCCCGTTCAAAAGCGTTCGTGCGACATAGATAAATACGGAAGAATCTGTCTGCGGCATACTTCTTGACAGGGGAGAGCTTCCAGACTGCAATGTAATCAGGCACACACACAGCAGCAACGCCGCATACAGGCAGGCATCAGCTATGTGCACTTTTTTTACGGTGGAAATCATTACAGTTTCTTACTATAACATTTGCACTATGTGCTTGTCCAGAGCCATATAATCTGCTATAGTTTTAGCATCCTATTTTCAGTGTAAGGAGCTTATTATGGACTTAAAGGGGTCGCAGACCGAGAAAAATCTACAGACCGCGTTTGCGGGGGAATCAGAGGCACGTAACAAGTACAACTGGTTCGCCAGCCGTGCACGCAAAGATGGCTATGAGCAGATTGCTCGTATTTTTGAAGAGACGGCAAACAACGAAAAAGAGCACGCCAAGCTCTGGTACAAGCTGCTCTCTGGCGGCATCGGCACGACCGCAGAAAACCTCAAGGCTGCGGCTGAAGGCGAAAACCACGAATGGACAGATATGTACGCAGGCTTTGCCAAGACTGCCCGCGAAGAAGGCTTTGAAGAGATAGCCAAGCAGTTTGAAGGCGTTGCTGCCATTGAAAAAGCCCATGAAGAGCGCTACCGCAAGCTGCTCGACAATGTTAGCAAAGAGCGCGTGTTCAGCAAAGACGGAGACGTCATCTGGCAGTGCGCAAACTGCGGTCATATCTGCGTAGGCAAAAAGGCTCCCGATGAATGCCCGGTATGCCACCACCCGCAGTCATTCTTCGAGGTAAAGGCAGACAATTACTAGAGGACGTTGCGCTGTGGCACCTTGCACCACGCGGTGTCAAAAATCTGCCAGCTGTTGTTTTCAATGATAGCCTGCCCCCTCTGCCTGCTTCGCGGACGGAGGGGGCTTTAAGATGCAGCAGTTTTTTCTGAAGCACCTCCTGTTTTTATACATGAGAAGGTAGTTATTTCCTTAATGGTTCTTTTCCTCTACGTCCGTTCAGAATTCGTCAATTTTAATAACTTATCACTGGTTTATGATATTTGTTTGAAACAAATGTTTACTTTCTCCTTCCCTCGTGGTATAATTTTGCATTATGGCAGAAACGACGATTGTAACAAGTACTCCGGTGGGAAAGCAGCTGGACAGCATTGGGCGCAACCAGCAGGCATCCTACCTTGTGTTTAATAAAAAAAAGATTGAACTTGTGGCAAAGATAACGATTGGCAGGGAAAGCGACAATAACGTTGTCGTGGACAACAAGCTGGCAAGCCGCCACCACTGCATCATCCAGAAGATTCGCGATGCGTATTTTCTGAAGGATGAGGGCAGCACAAACGGCACATTCCTGAACGGTCGCCGCATCCCTTCGGACAAATACGTGCGCCTGAACATAGGTGACAAGGTAACAGTTGGTTCTGCCGACATCGTGATGGCGTAAAGCGATGATGAGCGATGAAGAGCTTGCTGCCCTTGAAGAAACGATCAGGTCTTACTGCGGGCGGAATTCTCTGCCCTCGGAAAATGAGCTGACGGAGCTGCTCGATACAACTATTTCCACCCTTGAAGAAGAAGATACCTCCTACCGTCCTCTGGCAGATGATGGCAACGCAGGCGGGCTCCTCGAATTCCGAGAGAATTCCCTGCCGCTTGTCATTGTGCCGGATCTTCATGCGCGGCAGGACTTTTTGCCTAGCCTGCTTTCCTGCAGCTTTGATGGGTTGCCGCCCCTGCTTTCGGCGCTTAACCAGAACTTGGTGCGGGTCATCTGCGTGGGTGATGGCGTGCACACGGAGATTCCTCAGCTTGTATACGAGCGCTGGTGGCAGTCCTATGAGCACTGGCTGGATGGCAATATAGACTGCCCCACCATGCGGCAGGAGATGCAGGAATGCTTTGCCACCATCATGACGGTGATGGCGCTCAAAAATGCTTTCCCTGCGCAGTTTCATTTCCTCAAAGGCAATCATGAAAATATCTTGAATAAAAACAGCGGCGGTGATTATGCTTTCCGCAAATATGTGCAGGAGGGGGAGATGGTGCGGGATTTTGTGCGTACCGTTTACAGCGATGTCGTACTGCACCTGCTGAGCTGCTATGAGGGCTTGCTGCCCATCGTCGCTATCTTCAACAAGCTAGGGATAAGCCATGCGGAACCGGGCAGGGCGTATTCGCGGCAGCAGATTATCAACTACCATAGCGATGACAATGTTATCCTCGATTTTACATGGACTGCAAATGATGCCGCAGAAGAGCAGAGCGTAGTTCGACAGTTTTCCCTGCTTGGCGGCAAGCCTGAAAAGGGGGACGTCCTGTGGATTGGCGGGCACCGTCCGGTGGAGGGCAAGTATTCTTTGCGGCAGGACGGGGCATACGTGCAGATTCACAATCCATTCGAGATGAATGTCGCTTTCGTACGCCCGGAAAAGGGGTTTGACCCGCAGACTGACATTATTTCAATAAGGTGATTTTATGCCAACAACGGTGACGGGGGGGAAGAAAGTCGTTCCCCAAGCAAGCAAGCCAACGACGACAATTGGCAAATATACAGATGCAAAGGTGATTGCCAAGGGCGGCATGGGGGCAGTGTATTTAGCCACGCATCCCACGCTTAAGCGCGAGGTTATCATTAAAAAGCTCTTAATCAAGCGTGGCAGCAGCGAAATCCGCAGGCGCTTTGAGCGGGAGGCGCAGATACTCATAGATCTGAGTTCTCCCAACGTGGTGCGGATGTTTGATTATTTCTCAGAAAAAAATTCTGATTACATTGTCCTGGAATATATGGACGGTATGTCTTTGGACAAGCTGCTTGAAAAGCAGCTGGTGCTTCCCGTTCCTCTGGCACTGACTATTTTTTTGGATGCCTGTCGGGGACTGAAAGCCGCCCATGATAAAGGCATTATCCACCGTGACATCAAGCCCGCAAATATCCTCATTTCACGGAAGGCGGAAGTAAAGCTTGCTGATTTTGGCATTGCGGGTAACGAAAAGGAAGAGGACGAGCTTGACAAGCCTGCCGCAGAGCAGCCAGTGCTCAAGAAGGCTCCTTCGTCCAATGATTTTGCTACCCAGGTGGGGGCTGTGCTTGGCACCCCCGCATATATGTCTCCCGAGCAGCTGCAGGATTCCAGCTCTGTGGACAAGCGGACGGATATTTATTCCATGGGCATCATGCTCTACCAGATGGTGACGGGGGACCGTCCCTACAAGGGGGATATGAAGGCGGATACGCTGGTGCGGATAATGAAGGGCAAATATATTCCGCCGAACCGCATTGTGCGCAACCTGCCCCCTGTCGTCTGCCGCCTTATCAAGAAGATGATGCGGGCAAACAAGAACAGGCGCTACAGGAGCATTGAGCCTGTTATTCAGAAGATACGCAACTATCTGAACAAAAACTATTCAAAGCAGACAAGGCATGAAATCCGTGAGTATCTGGCGCGTTCTGTAAGGACCAGTCAAAATCTGGAGATACCGGAGTTTGAGAGGCGCTATCGGATTATGAAGCCTATCGTTTCTATACTCCTGCTCATCGCCCTTCTGGGAACTATCTGGTTTTCGAGGATTCTTCACCGCACCATACTGCGTCCCTTCTTTGTTCCTGTATCGCTGAGCCTCGTGGTGCCTTCGGATGTGAAATCAGAGAGCGGTCATTATGCCGCGGATTTGCCCGTCAAAGCTTTTTTCTTTGAAAACGACGGAAAGGATATTCCTCAGGTGAAGGGCTGGGACGGCAGCACTGTCTTTAGACCTGACAAAGAACAGCAGAATGAGGATCTCCTCTGGCTTTCTGCGCGGACGGTTTACCTGCACCCCGGCGACTACCGCATCAAGATTGTTGACGGACCGTATGTCTGGTGGCGGAGCCTAAAAGTGGAGAAAGATGAGCCTGTTAGCTTGGAGCTTACCTTCCTCCGAAGTGAAAGGCGTACGCTTTCTATTGAGGGCTTTGCAACGGATTACGAGACGGGTGAAGACATCAGCTCCCAGACGAAATTCCAGATGCTTGTCGGAGGCAAGTGGCAGGCTGTTGACAGCGTGAACTCAGCTTCCATGGCCTCTGGCAAAATCTTCAAGATCAGGGCTGTGTGCGATGGCTATGAACCGGAGGAATTCGGACTCTCTATAGAGTGGTATCAGGATTCCCTCTTTATCCATGCAAATCTTCATAAAAAAGAAGAGCAGAAATGACTATCTATTTCCTAACGACTCAAGAAGAGCTGTGCCGGCAGATTGCACAGCGGCTCCATGAAGGCTTTGGCTATACGGTGCAGGTGTTTACGAGCGCCCGCCTCTTTTATGAGGCTGCCGTTACTGCTGGGCCTTCGTGCGTGGATCTCCTTGCCTGCGACTATATGGCGTATGAAGCGGATGAAATAAATCCCTATGAGCTTATGGAAGTGCAGGAGTGCATAATCCCGTTTTTTTACTACAATACGCCGTACATCAAATACCATGAGCACCTGTCGCAATCATGGTATCAGAAGATGAAGCAACATCAGGCAAAGCATCTGGGCGCAGACCGACTCTTTGGGCTTTTGCCCGCATTGGTGAATATTGAAAAGGTGCTGATGGCTGCTGATATTCTGCCCTCGGTTGTACTGCTCGGCTCGCTTTTGGGAGCGGTGATGCCGCCTGCTTCCCTGCTTGAAAATTTCAAGCAGATGCACAAAGTACAGCGCTCCCGCTTTGAAGTGCTGTCGTACCTCTTTGCGCACAAAAATCAGGAGATTCCCGAGCGGGAACTGTGCCTTTATATATGGCACGAGTATACCCCGCAACGGGTTAAGGCGCTTTACAGTTACGTGAGCGATCTGCGCAGGATGTGCCGCGAGGAAAAGGATGGCCGTATGTCCATTGCCCGCGCAGGCAAGAAGTGCTACTGCCTGACCGTGGTGTAATCCCTTGCATAGAGCCAGCTGTAAGACTCATCGAGGTTCTTTAAAGTGCTGACATCGAATTCTGCCGTGCAGGGAGCCTCGTTAAAGGGGGTCGTGCGGGCAATGAATTTCTGCGCCGTCCGCAGCTTGTCAAGCAGTGCCGTAGTGTCGCCATCGTAGAAGGATGCCTTTTCGTCTGTTGAAACCGTCCATTCTTCTGTTCTTGCGGGGCCATTGTCAATCCTGTAGGTGACAAAGCAGGAGGTCTGGCTCAAGAATTCCTTCCAGTTTATGTACAGCTCAGGTTCCTGCCCCTCCTTTTTTCTGATGATGAGCGAAACATTCTCCACATAGGCATTGACTTTCTGGGGCGCGTTGAACACTATATAGAGGACTTTCTTGTCATCCATGGGGTCAGTGCGTTCGGAGGTAAATGGCTTCAGACCAGAGGGCTTTACCACCACGGAGGCGTCTTTCTCTGCTTCTTCCTCTGGGGTTGCTTCGGCGAGCTCTGTTTTGTCAGCTGTGTCTTGCTTGTCGTCTATCGATTCAAAGGAAAAGAGTACGTCAGGCATCTGCGGCTCTGTCACTGTTCCCGAGTAGACTATCTCGCGGCGGGTACGCAGCAGGGGGTGGCGATATTTGAGGTCGTCTGTCTTGTCTTCGTAAAAAGAATCCTTTTGTACCCAGTTCAGGTTGCTGTCGTAGATGTACTTGTAGATATAGGTGCTGGTAAGCGTAGTCTCACGGGTAACGTCTCCCTTGTCATTTACTTCCGACAGCTCATCGTCCGTCTTCTTGTTGTTGACGTAATAGGTGCGCCTCCGTTTGGAGCTGCTGTCTGTCTCTGTTATAATGGAAGAAAGTTTGCCGTCTTCGTAAAAGTAATAGTAGACGGTTCCATCGTTCGGCGGATTGTTCTGTGCGTCCTTCCTGAGATCTCCAGAAAAGCTGTAGCCGGTGGTCTTTTTTGTTTTGGTGATTGCGCCGGACTTGTCATAGCTGTAGTCAAAGCTGGAATAGCCTTCATCTTCTCGTTCGAGTTCAAAAGAGGCAACTTTTATCCTGCCGCTGTCGGAAACGCTATAGACTTCGTAGCCCGTGTAGTCAGCGTTGTATTCGTACTCCTTGTTTATCAGGGCGCGCCGAGTTTTAAGCACGGAGCTTTGCAGGAGGCCGTCATCGGAGAAGGTGACTTTTTCATACAGGTAGGGCATACCCGCATCGTTGTACTGCACCATGACAAAGACCTTGCGCTGCCAGTCAAAGTATTTGACGTTTTGGCGCAAGGTGGGAAGTTCCACGTATTTGCCGTTTTGGTCGCTGAGCGTAAAGATTTTTTCTGTTATTTGCAATGGTTCTGTGCGCACATCCTGATAGGTGTCGCGTAGTGTTGGCTGCCTGTCGAATGCTGTCGCCGGAAAGGCAAGCAATGCCAACGGTATCATTAGAAAGTGGTTTTTCATACTTCTACCTCCACACGTAAAACCATGCTTGCCATTCTTTGTTACTTGTTTTTTAGTTTTTCTTGACCCCTATGCTCGAGAGCGGTATTTCACGCGAATAGGCGAGGGGAATGTTCGGTGCATAAGACAGGTTGGGAAAGCTCAATCCGCTGTCAAACGAGAAGACGGGATTGCTGCCGCTCTTGTTCAGAAGCTGGGCGATGAAAGAGCTTGCCTGCACCGTGTTCAGAGAAGCTTTGAGAGGAATAGTGCCGCTTTCAGAGTTGATTGACGTTGAGCCGACAGGAGTGATGCCCGCGAGCGTGCCGCTTGCCGTTTGCAGGGAGCACTTTGAAAGCAGGAAGCTCCACGGCGATTTTCCCGCATTCTTCACGTTCAGATTGAAATTCAAATCAAGGTCAAGGTTTATCTTCTGCAGGTCGCTCGGGCTGATGTTTTTCCCTTGGACGATGCTTGCCGCGAGTGATGCTGCTTCCAGCACATTCATGCCGCTGTTGGTAAAGGCAGTGCGCAGGGTGTCCAGAGAAGGCAGGTTCACTTTTACGTCGGACAGGGAGAATTCAGGCTTAAACACAGGCACGTCAAAGTCCTTGGTAAATCCAAGCGAGAGTGTGGAACTGGGGACTGCGGGAATGGCGCTCAGGTCGAGGGCTGCCGCGCCTTGAAGGGAAAATGGCAGTGAAACCGTGTTGTTCGCTATGCTCTGTGCCAGCGTGATTATTGAATTGTAAGTAATCTTAAAGTTAAGCGCATTCGTGCGGGTGCTGCTTGCCGCTACGTTTACGCCCTGATCTGTAGCGATTTTCGTAAAGTTTTTGCCGCTGCAGAGGATGTCTGCCGCCACTTCTTTGATGGAAAATGCTATGGGATAAGGGTTTGTGATGTCGTAGTTGCAGTTAAAGGTAATGCCTTCCAGATCAAGCCCTTTGATGCCTATTGATTTGAGGGACAGCGATGGAGTCTCCACGAATTGCTGGAGCATCTGGCAGGAAAATGTTGTAAGGGAAAGGAGCGCGCTCAGCACTCCGGTCAAAAATACTGGCTTCTTCATATATCTATATCATATATCGGTGTGCAAGGGGTAAACGATAAGGACTGTGAACAGTCGCGGACTGTGGGACCGACTATCTCTACAGTCCTTGTTTATAATCTTCTATCTGCTCTGCTAGTACAGCTGTGAAACGAAGCTGAGCATTTCTTCTTCAGGAATGCCGTTCTTTGAAGTGACTGCATAAGCGTAGTCGCCGTCAGTCCATGTTGCCACGTGGTAGTTATTCACTTCGCCGCGCAGATTCACGCGCTTGTCTTCTGCAGCCATATTCTTGGTGATGAGGTACTTGTTGAAATCACCGCTGATGTCTGCGGAATCGCTCGTGCCGTCTGCGAGGGGCAGCTTTGCCTTGCGCAGGCGCACTTCGTCGTCAGCTACATCGTTATAATAAATGATTTCAAGCGTGTCATTTGGAATGGCGCGGTTTACCTGCCTTGTGTAACCGAAGGGCAGGACTGAGGGAATGTCAAGGCTGATGCCTGCGGCATCCTCTGCGTCTTCCTGTGTGCTGAAATCTGACCAAGGATTGGCAATAGCAACGCTTCCCGTGCCGGAAGCGGTGGAGAAAGATGCGCTGCTGCTTGAAGAGCCAGAAGAGGCACTCGCAGACGTGTTGCTTGAGGAGGTGTCGCTGCTGGAAGAATCAGCAGCTGTCCTTGAAGAGTCGGAATCGGAGCTGCTCTCTGTCTTGGTGCTTGAAGTTTCGGTCTCTGAATCAGAGCTGCGTGCTTTCTTCATCGATGAGCAGCCAACAAATGCAACTGCCATGGCAGCTGCGACTAATACTGATGCAATTTGCTTTTTCATGTGCATTAGGATAAAGAATTTCTGAAAACAAGTCAATGCGATGTCTGGGGAATTACGGATTTGACAAAGCAGGCTGTGTTCTATATTATAGAAGAATATGAAGAAAAAAGCCTTGCTTTCGCCCTCCCTGCTGTCGGCGGATTTTGCGGATCTGCGCTCTGCCTTGAAAACCATTGAAACGCATGGTGGTTCTTTTGTGCATATTGATGTCATGGACGGTCATTTTGTACCGCCGATTTCCTATGGGCAGCCGGTGATTTCTTCAATCCGCCCGTGCACCGCTTTGCCTTTCGACGTGCACCTGATGGTGGAGCGTCCGGAGCAATGCATTCCATCCTTCATAGATGCGGGCGCAGACTACATTACCTTCCATATAGAAGCGACAAGCCATGCAGACCGCTGCCTGCACATCATACATGAGGGCGGCAAAAAGGCGGGCATTGCCCTTTGCCCCGCCACCCCGGTGGGAGCGATCGAAGAGCTTCTTCCCTATATAAACCTCGTTTTGGTGATGACGGTGAACCCCGGCTGGGGCGGGCAGAAGCTTATTCCGTATACGCTTGAAAAGGTTCGCCGCCTTGCCGAAATTCAGAAGGAAAAAGGGTTCCCATACCTGATTTCTGTAGACGGAGGGGTTAATGCATCGACTGTCAGCTCCGTATTGGAGGCTGGCACCGATGTTGTGGTTTCTGGTTCTGCCTTTTTTGAGGGGAAATTGCCGTGGTGATGCTTCAAAGGTTTCTGCCGTGCATTGTTCTCGCTTTTTGCTGCCTGCCTTTGCTTGCACAGAGCAGAAGGGGTGGAGCTGCTAGTGATACCGTTATAGAAGAGCTTGCCGTTGAAGATGCCTTTATGGACGAGCCGGAAGTTGAGGTTGTTGACGGTATTGCAGACGATGATTTTGACAGAGGCGCACTGATGAGGGGTTTTGAGTCGTACCGGAACAAGGACTGGCTCAGTTCGGTGATTTTTCTGCGTCAGGCGCTCAGTGCTTCGGAAGATGCCACTGCCGAGGTCTTGTATATGCTCATCATGAGTGAGGTCTACAGTGAGGATTACGAGGGCGCGATAGGAGATTGCGATGTCTTTTTGTCCCGCTTTCCCCAGAGCCCGCTCGTAGACAATATCCGCTACCAGAAAGGCCGCTCCCTGCACTATGTGGGGCAGAATGACGAGTCCGTGCTTGTCCTGAGCGATTTTTGCCACCAGAATCCCGACAGCGGGATGTATCCCTCCGCCCTGTACTGGATAGCGGAGTGCTTTTACGATGATTATAACTTTGACACAGCCCGCAGGCTCTATGAGCAGCTGCTTGCCGACTATCCCGATGACGCAAAGGCGGTGGACGCCCGCTTCAAGCTTGATGCCATCACCCAGCGGGAACGGGAGCAGAAGCTGCTGCTCTTGCTCAGGGCGACGGGCGAGGAATACGTGAGTTCCCGCGAAAACTATGAAAGGCAGTTCCGCGCGTATGAAACAGAAGATATTGTGGCACTGCGCCGCCAGCTGAACGAAGCGAATGCCCGTATCTCGGAACTGGAAGCTGCTGAAAGCGAAAAGCTGAAAACTGGACCGGGAGAACAAAATCCATCAGCAGTGCCCGAGCCTCCGCCGGAAGTATCGGCAGACGAAAAGGCTTTGCCGCTTTCTCGTCGCAGAGGGGTGTCCGATGAGGAGCTGCTTGATTTGAAAATACGTGCCGCTCAGCTGCAGCGGCTTCTTGATGAAAAATACAGCCGCGATGCAGTTATCAACGGTGAGGGAGGAATGTAGTGAAGCTAAAGCAAAAAACGTTCTGTGCCTGTATACTGTTTGCTCTTTTTCTCTCTGTTTTGGCTTTCTCGCAGGAGGAAAAGCAGGAAGAAGCCGGGAGCTTGGATGTCTACCAGCTTGATGAATACACGGGGCTTAACTACATTCCCGAAAAAAAAGTAGATGTCTCCAATGGAAGCTTGCGAATACAGCTGTGGGGAAGCAAGGGCGCATTTAGCGTGTATTCGGTGGGGGCAAAGGGCAAGAAGCTTCCTCTGTTTTCGTCCTCTGATAGCTTTTCCTCTTCATACTTTGTGTTGCGGGCGGGTAAGAAAGAGTATGTGCTCAACAGTGAGGGAGGTGTTGCCTGCGAGTCTCGCCGCACGGAGCGGGGGGCGCAGCTGTGCTTTCTTATTCCCAAAAAGGCGTGTTTCCTTGTTGATTTTGCCTTTCCCGATGATGCGCTTTCAGCTGATTTAAAAAGTATGCTGCGGGTGAGCCTTTACACAATAAATCTGGAAGACAAGCCGCAGACCTTTACGGTGAAAGGAATTTTTGATACAATCTTGGGTGAAAACTCAGGGGTGCATTTTTCTACAGGCACATTGCCAAAGCTGAATACGCAGAAACAGTTTCACAGCATGGATCATGACAGATGGATTCGCTCGGCAAATAAGAAAGCTTCGGTGTGCTTTCTCTTGGATGGCGCAGACATTTCCAAGCCTGAAGCTGTAACCCTTGCCGCTGTGGGGGAGCTGTCGAAGTACTGGGTGCCGGTGGTGCATGACGGAAGGTCTTTCAATTCCGCGCAGGCGTATAATAATTCGGCTGTCGCAGTCAACTGGAGCACGGCATATCTGCTGCCTCAAGAGAAGGATGTAAAGACATTTTATATCTCCGGCAGCACGATGGAAGGCAATGAGCTGATTTCCGCGTTGGAGCAGGGGACTGTGTTCCCCGTCTATCCCAGTTTGCCTTCTGACACAGATGCTGCAGAGGTGGAGCTTTCTGCCGCTGCCCAAGCCGTTACCGAAGAGCAGCTTGACCCTGAGTATATCCAGAACCTTATAGATTATATAAGTTCTCTGGAAAACGGTGAATCTATTGAAAAGGAGGAGCTTGAGAGTCTCAACAAGGAGCTTGATGCCATTTTTGAGAGGCTCAGGGCTATAAAACGATAGTAAGATGACTAGGTCTGTCCTGCAGGTAGCGAGAGACTTTATGCGGAGGCGCAAATTCGGCAACGCCATTACGCACCTTCGCGCCTACTACAATGAATACAGGGGCTCTTTTGAGTACTATCTCATGCTCGGTACATGCTACCTCTATGTGGGTGACATAGGCAATGCCATGCACAACTATGAGCAGGCGCGTTCCATAAAGCCGGAAGGTACCGAGCTGTACCTTGGACAGGCGGCTATCTTCATCCATCAGCAGAAGACAGAAAAGGCTTTGCAGTATTATCTTGAGGTGCTTAATTTTGCTCCAAGCAATACTACGGCAAAGTCTGCGATGGAATTTATCCGCGAGCATGGCTCCGATGATACCGTCATCAAAGAATGGATAGAGACGGGGAAGATACAGCGTTTTTATCCGCCATTGGGCATGAATCCGCTCTGGATGCAGATGGGCATCTTTGTGGGCTTTTTAATCGGCGTGTGCATCTCGATGGGTATTGTGATTGGCGCGCTTAATGCAAAGCGGGAGGAGCGGAATAGGGATCCCGTGGTGCAGAATGTCAACAATTTGGGAATAGATAAAGATGTACAGAGAAAGAACCCCTCCCTGTCATCTGGAGAGGTGCGCTTTTCTCTTTCGGAAGAGGAAGTGGCAAAGAGCTATGAGAGTGCCCGCAATTTTGCCCTCAGCGACAGGGACAATGCGGCAATGCGGGAGATAAACCGTCTCCTCACGAGCGATGCTTCCGACATATACAAGGCGAATGCCAAGGCGCTTAAAAGCCAGCTCTTCACCAAGGGGGTAGGCTTTGAGAGCAAATTCCTCAAAAACGACAGATTCAGCTATAAAGAGGTCTGGGCTGATCCCGTGCTCTACCAGGACTGCTAT
>CAKZZK010000275.1 GCA_937885235.1 uncultured Treponema sp. | reverse complement strand
TTTACGTTATTATTGTTTGCTATAACCGGGCTGTCTGTATCTATATAATTTTCCGTAAGAAAATTATTATAATCCGCAGTTATGTTTGGCAAAGATGCCAGTTGCATATTATAATTTACCGAAAGCGGCATTTTTGAATTTTCTATACGTGTTTTTTCTCCTAAATTTTCTTGATTAATTATATATTGAAGTTGATCTTCAAAAACAACATCACTACGGGTATAATCGGTAGACTGCACATTAGCAACATTAGCCGCTAATGCTTTCTGTCTTGCACTTAGCCCGTCAAGAGCCTTTTCTATAATTTTTGCTTGCCGACGGCACAATTGCCATTGCTTCCGATGGCGGTGTGGCTTTTATCAAAAACGGCACGGTAGCACAAACCATTCCCCTCTATACGGCGCTTGGTTCTTCTATGATTCTGAGCCTTATGCCGCTTGATGCCGAAACAGTGCTTGCGGGGACAAACGGTGACGGAATCGCCGTCATAAAGCATGGCGCGGTGGTGCGGACGCTGACGCTTGACGACGGGCTTCCTTCTTCCGTCATCCTGCGCACGGTGAAGGACGGGGACGGAGGTGTCTTCATTGTAGCGAGCAACGGTCTCTGCCACATGGATGCGGACTACCACATCAGAACATTAGATAATTTCCCTTATTATGATAACTATGATGCGTGGCTTGATTCAAAGGACAGGCTCTTTGTTACGGGGAGCGCGGGCATATACGTGGTGTCCAAGGCTAGCCTGCTTGCCGGCACGGTGCCGCTCCAGTACGAACTTTTTGATGCCAAACGGGGATTCGGTGTTGCGCTCACGGCAAATTCATGGAACTACATCGACAAGAAGGGCGCAGTATATCTTTCGTGCAGCACAGGGGTCTTTTCGCTGAATACGGAAGGACTGGGACACTCCAAGAAATCCTACCGTATGATGGTGCCGTCCATCGCGCTTGATGGGGTGTCGTACCGGGTTGACCGCAACACGGTATTCACTATAGACCGCGAGACAGACAGAATCGAAATTTTTCCCGAGGTGGTGAACTATACCACAGAGGATCCCCTTGTACGCTACTGGCTTGAAGGTTATGACGTCAATCCCACCGATGTGCCCCAGAGCACGCTCACGGGCATAAGCTATACGAATCTCCCTTCCGGCAGCTACACCTTCCACCTTGCCGTCATGGAAAACGGCGAAAACGGTAAACAGATGCTCGAACAGAGCAGTTACAGGCTCCTCAAGGAAAAGAACCTCTATGATAACCGTTATTTCCGCGTCTATATGCTGCTTGTTGGTATGCTTGCCGTCGCGTGGCTTACATGGTTCATCGTGCGCACTCAGATTCAGCGCACGCTTGCCATGCAGAAAAAGGAGCTTGACTTTGCCCGCCAGCAGATGGAAAACCTTGAGCTTTTCTCAAAGTTCACCAATACGACGGTTGCAGAGGCAATCTCCACCAAGACCATAGATTTCCGCCCGCACCTGAAGGACTGCACCATACTGTTCAGCGACATCCGCGGTTTTACCGCCATCTCCGATGCATTCAGACAGCGTTTTGGCAGGAATTCCGCGGCAAAGATAATCACCTTTCTGAATGATTACATGGGGCGCATGGTAAAATGCGTGGCTGCCGGTGGCGGTACGGTTGACAAATTTGAGGGCGATGCCATCATGGCTGTGTGGGGCATGATGCGCAAGGGGGAGCTTGCCTACGAACGGTTCGATGACGGCGATTCCCGCAAGAAAGAGCTGCGCCTGCGCCACCTGCGGCATTTCAGGAGCGATGCCCTCAACTGCATCAGGAGCGCGCTTGCCATGCGCTGTGCGCTCATGGAATACAATGAGATTGCGGACAAGGACAGCTCTGGCGGTATGCCGCACATACGCATAGGCTGCGGCATAAACAGCGGGCGCGTGACGGCGGGCATCATGGGCGGCGAACAGAAGCTTGAATTTACTGCCATAGGCGATGCCGTGAACCTTGCAAGCCGCACGGAAGGGGCGTCCAAGTTCTGCGGGGCGGACATACTGATAACTGAATATACCTACGCCATCGTAAAGTCTGCGGATCTGGTGGTGGAGCGCATCCCCGTGCCGATAAGCGTCAAGGGCAAGGGTGATATGTACTTCTATGCCGTAGTGAATATGCTGAGCTTTGACCCTGCGGACTTTCTCTCTGACGGCGTGATGCATATCGGTCTGCGGGGCGCGGGGGCACACGGACCTGCGACGCTTGAAGAGCTCCGCCAGCTTCTTGGCATTCCCCAGCCCGATTACGCAAAGGTGGGGGAAGAAGAGCGCAAGGTGATTATGCATGAAAGGACGGAGGGCTGATTATGCTGCATTTATGGAACAGGGATGTACAGATAACGCTTGTGGTTTCGCTTATCTTTATTTCGGCAGGTATATGCGTCCGCCTCTTTGTGATGCGGAACGAGGGCGTGGATGCCCACGTAAAGGTAGGCTTTGTGATGGATGGCGACGAGAGCACGCCGTACAGCTATGGCTTTTCGCTTGCCCAGTACGAGGTGGAAAAGGAATTCGGCGAAGCTGTGGAGACGGTGGTCCGCAACAATGTGCACTATGGCACCGAGGGGGAGGTCATCGACGGGCTTGTCGCCGAGGGCTGCGACATCATCTTTACCAACAGCTATGGTTACGGGGTGATAACGAAGGAAAAGGCCCAGCAGTATCCTCATGTGCAGTTCTGCCAGGCAACCTGTGACAATGCCAATGCCGAGCCTTTCTGCAAGAATTACCATACGTTTATGGGAGAAATCTATGAGGGCAGGTATGTCGCGGGGATTGTCGCCGGTCTGAAGCTGCGGGAACTTATAGACACGGGGGTGATTGCGCCGGAGGAGGCGAAGGTTGGCTATGTGGGCGCGTACCCCTATGCGGAGGTCATTTCCGGCTATACAGCTTTCCTGCTCGGCATCCGCTCCGTTGCTCCTGAGGCGCGGATGTTTGTGCGCTACACGAATACCTGGAACAGCTTTTCATGCGGGACAGACAGCGCAGAGCGGAGAAAGCGCAAAAAGCGTTTGAACGAATGCACGAACTGATTCAGGATGATCCGGGCTGGGAGACAGAAGAAAATTTGATAGCTGACTTAGCGGCATTTCGCCGGGAGTGGGAACAGGTGTGAAAATTCTGGTGGATACCAATGTTCTGATCTCTGCGATTGCTTTTCTGGGTAAACCCATGTATGTAATTCGCCGTCTGATAGAAGAAGGTCATATGCTTTGCGTCACTTCTTATATTGCCGAGGAATTTCACAGAAAAGTCAGGCTAAAATGGCCTGGCAGAGCAGATGATATTTTTACGGCTTATCAGGACATAGGTTTTGTCTTTTTACAAAGTACGGACCAGCGATTAGGGAAACTCAGGGACATTAAAGATATTCCGGTTTTATCGGATGCTCTGTATCATA
>CAKZZK010000274.1 GCA_937885235.1 uncultured Treponema sp. | reverse complement strand
CAGGAAATCTTAAACCCGGAGGTAAAGAAATCCGCATGATTTTTGAAAAATCACCCGACAACTATATTGACACAGAGGGTTCGGAATTGATAATCGATATCGAGGATTTTGAGCGCCTTCCGCAGTCGGGACTTCTTGATGGGCTGCATTCAATCTTCATTGTTGAAAATGAGATGGTCTATCTTACTTTCCCGCATGTAAAAAACGCACTCTGTCTGTGGGGACAAGGATTTTCTGTCACTCAGCTAAAAAACTGTTCATGGTTTTGTGATTACAATCTTTTTTATTTCGGTGACCTTGATGAACATGGATTTTTGATTCTCTCCGATTTTAGAAAAAATTTCCCCAATACAAAATCATTCTGTATGACGGGTGAAATCTTTGACCAATATGTTGCTTTCAAGGTTAAAGGCAAGCGGCTTTCTAACAGCGAGATTCCTGCGAATCTGACAGAAGATGAGAAAACTGTATTCCAAGCATTAAAGGCAAGCACGCTGAACCGTCTTGAACAGGAACGAATTTGTTTGAGTGATATTGTTGCTGCGGTAAACAGCTTGGCAGCGGAAGGCTGATACATTCCATGAGGAGATAAATATGAAAAGATGAATATGTGATATGTTTGTGACGCTTTCTGATTTGCGCGGTGTGTTGTTAGGGAAATGACGAAATGTATGCCGGAATTGTACGGCTTGCAATTCCCCCCAGATGTGCTATAGTTGATATATGTCTGCATTCAGTGACGAAATCCGAAGAAGCTTCAAAGAAAGCGATGACAAGCGCGATGCCGGGCTCAGTACGCCGGAAGGCATCGTGCGTTTTGATGATATCTGCTATGGCTCAGACAAGACGTGGCAGCTGTTGGACCTGTACCGACCCAAGGGCACGGAGGGGAAACGCCTGCCCGTCATTGTGAGCGTGCATGGTGGCGGCTGGGTCTACGGCGACAAGGAGCGCTACCAGTACTACTGTATGGACCTTGCCCTGCGCGGCTTTGCGGTGGTGAATTTTACCTACCGGCTTGCTCCCGAACACAAGTTTCCTGCCGCCATTGAGGACACGAACCTTGTCATGACCTGGGTGCGTGCCCATGCCGATGAGTACTGGCTCGATACTGACAATCTCTTTGCCGTGGGAGACAGCGCGGGTGCGCACAACCTTGGTCTGTATGCTTCCATCTGCACGAACAGCGCCTATGCCAAAAATTACTCCTTTGCTCCTCCTGAAGGGTTAAAGCTCAAAGCTGTCGCCCTCAACTGCGGTTGCTATGACGTGTTCAACGGGGCTGAGGCTGATGTTATGACGCGCACTCTTATGGCGGACTATCTGCCCTGCGGCGGCTCGGAAGAGGAAAAATCCCTTATCACCCTGACAAAGCATATCACTTCTGCCTTTCCACCTGTCTTTTTGATGACCGCCTGCCGTGACTTCCTCAAAGCACAGGCTCAGCTGCTTGCCGCAAAGCTTTGCGAAAAAGATGTGCCCTTCGTCTATCGCTATTATGTGGACGAGGAGCACTCTCTGGGGCACGTGTTCCACTGCGACCTCCGGCAGCCGTATGCCGCCCTGTGCAACGATGAGGAATGCGCCTTCTTTGCCAGCCTTAATTCTTCTGCAGCCACTTGCCGCTCAGGTAGTAAGTCCAGAACGCAATAGATGTAACCGTCCAGGTAATGGGGTAGCTTGCCATGACAGTGTAAATGCTGTTGTGGCGGGGAACGGCGGTGAAGAGCCAGATAAGCCGCAGCAGGCATACGCCGAAAATCGTGATGACCATGGGCACAAAGCTTACCCCTGCGCCGCGTATGGTGCCGCTGAGGATTTCTATGGAAATATACGTAACCCAGAATGGCAGCAGGAAGAGAAGCATCTTCATTCCCTCGTCCACGACGGCGGCATCGCTCGTAAAGAGGTAGAATATAGGTCTGCCGAATACGAGGAACAGAACGCTGAATATGGCGGTGAGCAGCATGGCAATGGCAAGGCTTTCCCACATTCCCTGTTTGACTCGCTCGTATTTGTGTGCCCCGTAGTTTTGTCCCGCGAAGGTAGTAATGGAAATGCCGAGAGCACTCATGAGCATCCAGAATACCGCATCCATCTTGCCGTATGCAGCCCATGCGGCAACATCGTTCGTACCAAAGGAGTTTATGCAGGTCTGGATGATGAGGTTACTCACCGTGTAGAGGCAGGACTGTATGCCCGCCGGAAAGCCCAGACGGAGAATCTGCCCCAGAATGTGCGGAGTAAAGCCAAGCTTACGCCATTCAAAGCGGTAGGAGTCTTTTGACTTTGCCAGCACCGCAAGCGTGATGATAGCGCTTTCTATCTGGCAGATGACTGTGGCAATCGCTACCCCTGCCACCCCAAGTCTGAATGCAATGACGAGCAGCATATCCAGCACGATGTTTGAGATGCAGCCGATTATGAGGATGACAAGTGGTGTGCGCGAGTTTCCTATGGCTCGCAGGACGCTGCTCCCCATATTATAGATGAACATGGGCACTATGCCGAAAAAGTAAATGCGCAGGTAGAGCAAAGAGTGGGCGAATGTGTCTGCCGGAGTCCTGGTGGCATGGAGTATGGGCGCGCTGAACGCTAAACCGAGCGCCATCATCACAAGGCCGCCTATGATGCAGAGCGAGAGCGCTGTATGCACCGAACGGGAGATGTCCCTCGTGTGCTTTGCGCCGTAGAACTGCGAGATGAGTACGCCCGCGCCGCTCGTCAGCCCCACGAAAAAGCCCACGATGAGGTTTACAAAGATGGCAGCTCCGCCTCCTACCGCCGCAAGCGCTTCCTTGCCGACGAATTTGCCTACTACCACCGCGTCAATGGTGTTGTAGAGCTGCTGAAAAAAGGTGCCAAGCAGGATGGGAAAGAAAAAAGAAAGCAGTGCCCGCCAGATGCTCCCCTCGGTGATGGAAACATGTTCGTACTGCTTTGCCCGTTTGGCGCTGGAATCCTTAAAAATGATAGAATTCATTGATATAATATATCTATTATTATAGAAGAAAGTTATCCCGCGGTGGCAGATTTGTCCGCCGCCGCGGGAAAAGGATTTTACAAGATGCCTTGAAACTTATTTTGTCTCGATGGGTTTCATGCTCGTCATGTATGCGCGGAGCTTTCTGCCCACGTGTTCAATCGGATGCCTGCGGATCTCTTCGTTCACCTTTACGAGCACGGTATTTGCGACGGAGTTTGTCTTTACGTCAAGCCCCTTGCCTATATCCTGCGTTGTGACGGTGTTCATGAAGTCCTTCTTGAGCAGCGGCACACAGGCGCGGGCAAAGAGGTAGCAGCCGTATTCGGCGGTGTCGGAAATGACCTTGTTCATCTCGTAGAGGCGGCGGCGGTCGATGAGGTTTGCGATGAGCGGCACTTCATGCAGGCTCTCGTAGTAGGCGCTTTCCGGCTTGATGCCTGCGCTTACCATGGTCTCGAACGCCAGTTCGCAGCCTGCCTTGACGAATGCCACAAGCAGGATGCCCTTGTCAAAGTATTCCTGTTCGTCGATGTTTTCCTTGCTCTCTTCCTCTGTTTCAAACGGAATCTTTGCATAGCTTTCGCGCCATTCGTGCAGGTTCTTGTCGTTGTTTGCCCAGTCTTCCATCATGGTCTTGCTGAATTCGCCGGAGATGATGTCGTCCATGTGCTTCTGGAAGAGCGGGGTCATGATTTCCTTCAATGTTTTGCTCAGCTCGTTCGCGCGGAGCTTTGCGGGGTTGCTCAGGCGGTCCATCATATTCGTAATGCCGCCCCATTTGAGTGCCTCGGAGATGACGTTCCAGCCGTGCATGAGCAGCTTGACCGCATAGCCGGGAGCAATGCCATTTTCTACCATCTTGTCATAGCTGAGGATTGTACCGGCCTGCAGGAGGCCGCAGAGGATGGTCTGCTCGCCCATGAGGTCGCTCTTCACTTCGGCAATGAAGGAAGACTCCAGCACGCCCGCTGTTTCGCCGCGTTCTGCGCAGGCGAGTGCCTTTGCAAGCGCCATCCCGCGACCTTCGGGGTCATTTTCAGGGTGCACGGCAATCAGCTCAGGAACGCCAAAGCCCCTCAGGTACTCGTTGCGCACTTCCGTGCCAGGACCTTTCGGTGCCATGAGGAACACGGTGATGTCTTTGCGGATCTGCTCGCCCTCTTCAATCATGTTGAAGCCGTGGCTGTACCAGAGCGCGGAGCCTTTCTTCATGTACTTCATGAGGTTTGCCACCACCTCGTGGTGCTGCTTGTCGGGAGTCAGGTTGCCCACAACGTCGGCTGTGGGAAGCAGTTCTTCATAGGTGCCCACTTTAAAGCCGTTTTCAGTTGCATTCTTCCATGACTGGCGCTTCTGCTCGATGGCTTCCTTGCGCAGGCAGTAAGAAACGTCCATACCGGAATCGCGCAGGTTCAGCCCCTGATTCAGTCCTTGTGCGCCGCAGCCGATGATGACGATTTTCTTTCCCTGCAAGGCTTTTGTGCCGTCCTTGAATTCCTCACGCGCCATCTGGCGGCAGTGACCAAGCTCCTGGCGCGCCACGCGCCACGGAATAGAATTAAAATAATTCTGACCCATTTTATACTCCTAAAATAAATGCCTGTTGATGCGAGTAGTATATACTCTTTCTCCCTTTACGTAAAGTAAGCTTGTCAATGCTATTGACATAAAATGAGAATTTGTTCATACTACATTATCCCTTCGGTACTTCCGTTGGTAAGGATGGTGAAAACAAATGGCAAGCATTTATGTTGAAGAGAATGAGAACCTTGAAAAGGCCATCAAACGCTTTAAGAGAATGGTGGAAAAGGAAGGCATTATCCGCGAGTACAAAAAGCGCGAGTATTATGAGAAGCCCTCTACAATCTTGACCCGCAAAAACAAGGCCATTCAGCGCAAACTGCTCAAGAAAAACCACAGCGGTGGAAAGCCACATGAGTCAAAATCAGCATATTGATAGAGCCGCAAGGCAAGGTGCTGATGCAAAGAGAACCTTTGGACTGCTCCGAAGGTTCTTTTTTTTGCCGGCATTCATATTGCTTTCTGTTGCGGCGCCCCTCTGCATTTCCTGCCAGACTAACGCATTCAGCGATGCGGCTGGCGCTGTGCCCAATGCTGCAAGCGCTGTACGGGCGTCTCTCCCCGCGCAATTTGAGTGGCAGGAGGTG
>CAKZZK010000273.1 GCA_937885235.1 uncultured Treponema sp. | reverse complement strand
TATGTCAAAAACCCTGCGGCCCGGCGCACCCAGGCGCTGCTGATCCTGCGAAGGCATGCCGAGCGTGTGCTCTTCATGACGGGCACGCCGCTGGAAAACCGTGTGGACGAGATGTGCTTTCTGATCTCCTGCACCTTCTCCGCGTCAATTCCCACGTAGCCCGCAAGGCTCACGTCATCCCCGCTGCCCCGCCTGCTGATGTCTGGCAGGGACCTTTCCAGCTCCTTGCGTGCAGCCTCAAAACGAACCGGCACATCTGCATTGCCATCAGCTTCCTCCTCGCCATCCCAATAGCGGAAGAGCCAGATAAGCTTGCCGTAGAATTCAAAGAGCTGCCCGTCTCCCGCAAAGCAGTTTGCCACGCCGTCACTCGAACACAGCACGACGTCAGGCATCTCTGTACCGCGAGCCACACGAAACTCGGAAGCAGCAGCGCCATCGCAGAGGGACGTGGTTTGATTCAGGAAGAGCCTGTCGTCATCCGGCACGGGCTTTCGGAATCCTCCTGCCTCTGTATGCAGCACAATATCTCCGTCGCCAATCTGGAGCGCAAACCAGCAGCCCTCCGCCACCACACAGGCAAGAGCCGTCGTACCATATACAGAGCGCAGGTCCTTTCCGTCCCGATAGCGTGCGGCGGTAGCTGCGTCAGATTCTGCAAGCAGGTCTAATTCCGCTTCTGTAATCGGATTTTTTTGCAAATCCTCGTTCACAAGATTTATCCAGCATTCCACTACGGAAGCGGCAAGGCTTTGGAGCGCGGCATCAGAAGCAGCATCCTGCCCCGCAACGAGTAGCACCACAGAGTCAACTTGCTGCGCCACACAGCGGCACAGGGCTTCCACCCCAAGCCGTGCTTCCTCAGCGCTCCGAAAATACGCCGCAGCTCCGTGCCCGTCGCACACGCAGCTGATGTAGTACGCCGTCCGGTGCACATCGTCAGCCGCGCAGTATGCGGCATGGGAGCGGTCTTGGCAGGGGAACACGCGCCCCCGCGCCGCATTCTCTGGCTCCAGTTCTCGCCGAAGGTGGCTCGCCCCCTGCACGCTCACGTTGAAGGGATACAATACCACCGCCATCACCAGCCCTCGTCAACAGTGTCTTCAGGATCAAGCTCCTGCATCTCCTGCTGTATCTGCTGCACAAGCTGTTCTTCCTTGCCCTGCGACGCATTTCCGCCGCCCGCCTTCCGGCTGCCAATCTTGGAAGATGTGACGGATACAAAGCGGATGAACTTCTTCATCATCGCCTTGCCCATCACGGGGATGACAAGCTCCTTGTTGCCCGTAAACTCCGCCAGTTCATCCATATTAGCATCGCTCCCCACCGCAAAGGCAATCTTGATGGATGCGCCGAACCACTTGTTCTGCCGCAGCTCCGCAAGCCCGCCCGCAAAGTCATCCGTAGGCTCTCCATCGCTCAGCAGGATGATGACGGGCGCGTAATTGCCCACCTTGTCCTGCAGAAACTGGGATGTGCTCAGTTTTGAGGCAAGCTCCCGGCACGCTTCACCCATATCAGTACAGCCCCCTGCCTCTAAGTCCTGCCAGCGGAAGCCCTCAAGCTCCACAGGCACGGGCGTGACCCATTCCGTGCCGCCCGCAAAGTCCAGCACCGCCAGCTTGATGAGCGCATCCGCATTGGAATCCGAAATATCCTGCAGGTCG
Source organism: uncultured Treponema sp. (assembly GCA_937885235.1). Lineage (GTDB taxonomy): Bacteria > Spirochaetota > Spirochaetia > Treponematales > Treponemataceae > Treponema_D. The sequence continues at coordinate 289 of CAKZZK010000273.1, read as the reverse complement.
GGCAGCAGCTCGCGCATGGCATCGTTCAACGACGCAATCTTGTCACCTTCCATGCTCCCCGATGTGTCAAGCAGAAAGAACATCACCATTGTCTTGCGCGGAATTTCCGTCGCCTGTGAAAGTACACCAGCCATATTTTGCTCCTCTTATCCTTATTCTATCGTTCCTGTAACTCTGTCCACTGCAAAGTCAATTCTCAGCTTTCTTGCCACCGGAATGACCCCGCCGGGCGCGCATATTATTCGTAAGGGAATTTGTCGCAAGAATTCGAAAGCGACTTTGTCGTATA
>CAKZZK010000272.1 GCA_937885235.1 uncultured Treponema sp. | reverse complement strand
TTCGTCTGTTTTCCAATGGGTTTATCCCTTGTAGCGACTTTTGAAACTGGCTCATCCATCCGTCAGCGTCAAAAGGAGAAGGCGCGTTCAGATAGCCAAGCATAGACATCTTTGACTTGATGTACAAGATGCCATCGACAATCTTTATCTGATGTTCATCATCGCCGCCCACCTTGAGCCACAGCGAATCATCAGCCTCGCTCTTCGTGCGGATGATTCCCACTTCCGAAAGCCCGTAGGTCTGCTTAAGGCGGACATTCGGCAGCACCGAATGGATTGCACGCAGCGTGGCCTCCGGCATCGGCTCTGTACCATAGCTGATTATCTTGAGGCTTGATAAATCATATTTTTCGTAAATATGGGAAAAAAGCAGCATATTCAGGAACGAAGGCGAGGTAGGCAGAAGCTCCAGCCTGTACTTCTGAATGAGGGAAGCTATCTCTTCGGGACTACGAACGGTGACAGTTGCAAGCATTCCTCCGTTTGCAAGGCTGTACATTACCGTGTTGAATCCACCAATATGGTCAAAAAGCAGGAACGCCACGGAGCGCAATGCTTTGCCGCCCTTCCGATATTTTTCAAGCAGGGGAATAAGGCTGTGGACCGCTGCCTTTGGTTCGCCTGTCGTACCGGAAGAAAACAAAATCAAGCCAGGAGCCTTTGCATCCATAAGCTTTTTCAAAATGGGGTGTTCGGGCGGGGCAGCACGTGTCTGGGTAATATTTTCCCCGTCGATATAATACTGAACTTCGGCAATCCGTATATAGCTTTCGGGAGACTTTACTGCCGTCGCAATTGGAACATAGATTGAACCGATGTCCACAAGGGCAAGCATCATGCCTATTGTTTTCGGCGTAAACTCACCGCGGAGCGCTACGACGCTGTTATGCGGAATGTGCTTGTCCGCAAGAAATTTCTGCGCCGTTTCATATTCAGAAAGCAGCTCTTCATAGCTGTATTCTTTCCCATCGTTAACGACGGCAATCTGCCCGCCGTAGCCCTTCATATTATTTATGATGAAGTCAATCCCCATCAGTTTATTCCTCCAAGATATATAATCTGTCCCGTGATAAAGCTGCTTTCCGGTTTGATGAAGAAGCGTATGACGTTCAGGACGTCTTCCTTTTCACCATAGCGCTTGATTGCCTGATGAGCGAGCAGGCCTGCCAGTTTTTCCTCGGGTACGCCTGCAATGAGCGCAGTCTTTACGGGGACAGGGGCTACAGCATTCACCGTGATTCCCCAGTCGGCAAGCTCTTTCGCCGTTGTCCGCGTCAGACTTTCGATTGCCGCCTTTGAAGCTGCATAGCTCGCCTCTCCCGCAAGATTTAACGGAACTGCCACCGTAGAGAAGTTGACAATACGCGCATGAGGACTTTTGCGGAGCAATTTGGTACATTCCCGCGTCATAAGAAATGTGCCGAAGAAGTTCACATTCATAACGCGCTTTGCCGTTTCAAGCGGAGTAAGGCAAAAATGATTCATCGATGCAATTCCTGCGTTGTTTACAAGCACGTCGATGTATCCGAATTTTTTCCGCACTTCGTTCACCGCCTGCGAAACCTGCTTTTCATCACTGATGTCTGCGCGGTAATGGGCATATTGTCCTTCCATTTTTCCTTCTGGCTCGGTCCTGCTAAAGCCAATTACCGTATGCCCTTCGGCGAGGAACGAGCGGGCAAGGTAATTCCCAATTCCCCTGCTCGTACCGGTGATGAGAATTGTCATTCTGCATCCCCCAAAAGCTCCTGCACAAAGTCTGTAATCCGGTCCACAGTCTTGAACGGACTGTATTTCTTGGAGAAAGCCTTTTCGCTTACAATCGTGATGTTTTTGTCAAACGCATCGGCAATTTTTTCTTCAAGCACGGCGACAAAGGATAGAGCCAGTTTCAAAAGTATTAGCGGTCTCGGCTAAAAAAAAGCTTCCCAATGT
>CAKZZK010000271.1 GCA_937885235.1 uncultured Treponema sp. | reverse complement strand
ACCGCTACCGGCAATGCCGTAAATCGGCTTGGGCATAAAGGGTGCGTGCAGACCGTGCTTCGTGGCATAGGGCTTGACAACGTGCGCCCCGCGCAATCCCTCGTGTCCTTTCTGGCGCCCCGCAAGGTGCAGCGCTGTGTGGCGGCAGTGGGGAGCGAGCGGGGCTGGACAGATGAAGAGCGGCATCTGCTTGAATCACACGGGTACACGCTCTTGGGGCTGGGGAAACGGGTTCTGCGCACGGAAACTGCCGCCACTGTTGCCGCAAGCCTCGTTCTGGGAACGATGGGGGCACTCTGACTTGAGGAATAGCAAATAATTATGGACAATGAAAAAATCAAGGAAATCCTGCTTGAAATACAGGAATCCCAGCTGGAATTCTCCATAGTGCAGTCCGGCAAGGAAAGCAAGCGCGTAAACGGGCTGTACAAGCCGGAAACGCGGGAAATCATCCTGCACAACAAGAATTTCAAGACAGATACGCAGCTTATCTACACCGCCGTGCACGAATACACCCACCACCTCATAAACGAGGAGCGCATCGCCGCCAACGGGGGCAAGCAGCCCCCCTACCAGATGCGCAGCCATACGAAAGAATTCTGGGCAAAATTTGAATCGCTACTTGAAATTGCGGAAAAACTAGGCTATTATAAAATCAGTATTTCTGATTCCCCTGAGCTGGAATCCCTTACCAAAGAGATTCGGGAGAAGTACATTGAGCCTAATGGTCATCTGATGATAGAGTTTGGCAGGGCTTTAGTGAGGGCGCAGTCCCTCTGCGAGCAGGCAAACATTCGTTACGAGGACTATCTGGACAGGGTGCTTCAGCTACCAAGAAATACCGCAAAGTCAGTGCAAAAAGTTAGTATGCTCCCAGACGATGACGCGGCGCTTGGATTTGATAACATGAAGCTTGTCGCTTCTGTGCGGAAAGCTGATGAGCGCGTCAAAGTGCAGGAGGCCATCAAATCTGGAAAAAGTCCTTCAGGCGTAGTGGCAATGATGAAAAAAAAGGCCAAGGAAGTCGATCCAAGGACTAAATTGGAGAAAGAAAGGGAACGTCTTACGCGGACGATTAGCGAACTAACACAGCGACTTGAATTTGTGGAGGAAAGTCTTGCAAGCTTGTAAGGGTAAAATATATGTGTGCGCGGCAGCAGCTTTGCTGCTTGCGGGGGGAATGGTTTTCGCCGATGGAACTAAGGCACCGGCACTTGATATGAGGATGCCGAGCATCGACTTTCCCACCTTGGGGCAGAGTCTCTATATGCCGGGCTCGGAACAGTTCTCGCTTTCTCCATCCTCATCTTTTTTCTCAGAAAGCAGCAGTACGGCTACTTCTTCAAGTTCGGCGACAACTGCCACAACAACATCTTCATCGGCAAGCACCTCACTGCTGCCCAAGCTTTCTGCGGAAGACCTTGTTTCCCTCGGTAGCAAAGGATTGCTCGGGCAATTCGGTTCTCTCATTGATCCTACCCTTTCAAATGTGTATATCAAAGATGACACGGGGCCCACATTTTATTACGACAATATTTATATGGCTACCGATACAAATGAAAAGACCAACGAGCTTTTGCAGAAAATCCTCGTGCGCCTTGAAGACATAAAGACGGAGGAAGAAAAGCTTTCTTCCCGCGCCGCGAGCGAGGAATTGACCGAAGATTCCACCGCAAAGGCTGCGCCTGCCGTTTCCACCAAAATTCCTGTAGCAAAGACAGACACCGCAAAATCCCACCTTCTCCGCTTTACGGTGAACGGCTATGACGTGTTGCGCACCTGCCGCACGGTGTATATTTCTGATGTCCAGCAGGACGGGACTTTTCTTGTGACCGGCGACAGGCGCTATTTGAGCGACGGCAAGACCAGGACAGAAACCTTCCACATGCTTTTCAAGACCTCAGCTGATTCGGCAGATCAGGCAAGCTACGATGCCGCCACCGCCGTAAGCCAAGATTACTTCAATCCGAACTCATTTATGTACCAGCTTTCGCAGCGCAAGAACCTGAGCGCACTGCGCACAGGGAACCTTGTCACCATGCGGACCGATGATCCCACGTGGAAGCTGGAGCTGCTGATTGACCTCGGAGAAGAAAAGCAGTGAGCGACGGCAGCGCCCAGAACTATCTTGCCCAGGGAGCCAGTGCCTTGGGGCTGGCGCTGGACGGAACGCAGCTTGCTGCTCTGGAGCAGTACATCGCCGCCGTCCTAGAATGCAACAAAGGCTACAACCTGATGAAAGCGGCAAACGCCGAAGAGCTTGCCGTAAACCACGTGCTTGACAGCCTTGCTGGAGCACCGCATATAGCGGACATTGCCGGTTCCCGCCAGACAAGCAAGACCGTGGAGCTTGGCGACATAGGCAGCGGAGGCGGCTGTCCGGGAATTCCTCTGGCAATCGCCCTGCCGCAGCTGCATGTAAGTCTCGTTGAGCGCATGGAGCGGCGCTGTGTCTTTCTTGAACAGACAGTCCGCTCGCTCGGGCTTTCCAATGTGTCAGTGCTCTGCCTTCAAGCTGACAAGGTGCCACCCGCATCATTTGATATTGCCGCTTTCCGCGCATTCCATCCTTTTGACAAAAAAGTGCTTGCCATGCTCTTTGCCATGCTCAAAGCAGATGGCTGCATTGTCGCCTATAAAGCGCGGGCAGAAAAAATCGCCGCAGAAATGGCAACGGTGAAAAACATTGTCCCCTCGTTTAAAAAAATAGCGCTCACCGTCCCCTTTTTAGAAGACCATGAGCGCAATCTCGTCATAATTGAAAAACGCTGAGTACTGAACTTTTATGAAATCGTTTTGAGCAGCTTTGAAAGCTGGGCTTTTTCCACAAGGTCAACGGGACGCCCCTCTATGTACTTATGCGTTTCATCGGAGAAAAGCCCCGCCGTAAAGCACACCCCCTTCTCCGCTTTCTTGTCATGCAGACCATCGTGGAATTCCCGTATGTAGAGCTCCCCCGTTACACCCGTCGTGCGGAAGAAGCGGAACACCTCCGTATCCTCCATGCGGGCGGTATTGACTTCGGCAAAGATGTCCGTGTAGACGCTTCCCACGCTTATATCCAGAATTTTCACAAAGGAACCCTTGTAGAAGTTGTTCACTATCTTGCGGCAAAGCGTCACAAAGTCGCTGACCGGACCGGAAAGATAGACCTGCAGGTTGGCGTTCTGGCTCAGCTCCGCATAGCGGGCAACGAGGGCATTTACGTCCTTATAGTTCGGATTCTGGGAACGGACGGTGCGCAGGAGGGAAAGACCGTCCTGAAACTTGCTGGTTTCCAGATAGCAGATGGCAAGTCGGTACTGCAACTCTATGGAAATGTCCTGCGGAATGTTCTGGTGTTTGAGGCCTATCTTCAAATCCTGTATAGCGCTCTCCTTGTCTCCCTGATTGAAGTGATAGACTCCTGCCCGCAGACAGGCACGGGGACCATAGACGGGATCGGGGCGCAGGTGCATGAAGACCTTGAGGGCTTTTTCTCCCTGACCGTCCTCAGACATCGCATCCGCCATGCTGAAAAGGGTCTCCTTGTTGCCCGGGTCTTCCGAAAGCGCCTTCTTGAAGTACGGCAGGCTTTCGCGGTAATGCTTCTGGGCGTAAAGGCACTGCCCGATGGCGAGATAGACACCTTCCGCAGAGGGTTCAAGCATAATCGCCTTTTTGAGACAGGGGATTGCCTTGTCATACTGCTGCAATTTGAGATAGGTGATGCCGAGGTACTTGTTCACCTCAAAGTTGTGGGGATCAAGCTTGTAGGCATCTATGAGGTATTTGCTGCTGTCGGCATAGTTTTCCATCTTGACGGCACAGATGCCCGTGCGCAGGGCTGCCTGTGTCTTGTCTATGCGGTCAGTGGTGAGCGACAGTCTCGCAAGGTTCTGGTAGACGGGAAAAGCCTTGTCCCAGAGCCCGTTGGCAAAATAAATTTCGCCCAGAGGGAGCAAGCCGTTCGGGTCATCGGGGTTTTTCGCCAGACGGCGGGTTGCCTCCTTGATGAGCTGCCCTTCTGTCTTGCCTCCCTTGCCGTTCTTAGAATTAGAAGCGCCCTTCCTGCCCATGATGAGCATGAGTACGCCAATAACGCTGAACACAGCTATGATGGCTATGATATACGAGAAAATATTTCCGCTCATACAAACAATCCTTTCCTTGTTTTCCTTCTATAATATATCTATTATCGGCAATAACAGGAAATAACTCTAGGGGACTTCCCTAATGCCGCTCTTCAACGAGCTTCTTTATCCTGTCGAGCGCAGTCTTTATTTTATCTATAGAGGTGGCATAGCAGCACCGGATGTGTCCTGCTCCCGCATTGCCAAAAGCGGTGCCGGGGACTACCGCGACATTGTATTTCTGGAAAAGCTCGGTAGCAAATTCGTCAGCGCTCAACCCCGTAGGGGTGATGTCGGGGAACATATAGAAAGCGCCCGTCGGTTCGGGCACATGCAGCCCCATGTCGCAGAATGCCTTGTACATGAGGTTCCGCCGCTGCTGGTAGCTCACCCGCATCCGCTCCACCTCGCTCCAGCCGTGGCGCAGGCCCTCGGTGGCAGCATATTGCGCCATAATCGGAGCGCAGATCATATTGTACTGGTGCAGTTTGACTATCTGTTCCATGAGGTCTTCCGGAGCCGCAATCCAGCCAATCCGCCAGCCCGTCATGGCAAAGCTCTTTGAAAAGCCGTTGAGGATTATCGTGTAATCCTTCATGCCGGGAAAGCTGCCGATAGAACAGTGCTTTGCATCGTCATAGACAAGCTCGCAGTAAATTTCGTCCGCAATGCACCATATCTGGTGCCGCTTTGCCACTTCCGCCAGCTTTGCAAGCTCCCCGCGGGGAATCATGGTGCCCGTGGGATTGCTCGGCGAGCAGAACATAATCGCCTTTGTGCGCTCCGTGATGAGCGACTCAAACTGTTCCGCCGTGGGGTAGTAGCCGTTGACGCTCGTGTCAAGATGGACGATTTTTGCATTGCAGAGGCTCGCAAGGGGCACGTAGTTGACATAACATGGTTCGCAGACGATAAGCTCGTCCCCCGGGTTCAGGATTGAGCGCAGCACGCTGTCCACGCCCTCGCTCGCCCCCGCAGTCACGAGGATTTCCTTCATCGGATTGTAGTAGAGCTCGTAGCGCTCCATGTATTTGGCTATTTCCTCGCGCAGTTCCGGCAAGCCCCAGTTGCCCGTATAGCTTGTGTGCCCCTGCTCAAGGTGATAGAAAGCTTCTTCGCGCATGAGCCAGGGTGTGGAAAAATCAGGTTCGCCAACGGAAAGCGAGATAACGTCATCATGCCCGATGAGCATCTCGAAAAATTTTCGTATGCCGCTTGGCGGGGTTTCCACCATGGCACGGCAGAAACGGTCTTCCCTCGTGTTCATGCGATGACCCCCTCGCGGCTGTCTGAACGCTGTTCCACGTACACTATGTCGTTTTCTTTGTATGTTTTAAGGATAAAATGAGTCTTTGTGGAGCGCACTCCTTCCAGTGTGGAAAGCTTCCGCGCCACAAAAAGCGCCACTTCCTGCAGGGCATCTCCTTCGATGATGACCTTTAAATCATAGCCTCCGCTCCTGAGGTAGAGCGACTTTACCTGCGGAAAGCGGTAGATGCGGTCTGCAATGCCGTCAAAACCGTGCTCCCGCTCAGGCGCCACCTGTATTTCAATTTCAGCCTTCACCTTTTCCCGGGCGGCGATGTCTTTTTCAGGATTGACAATGGCGGCGTACTTCATGATGATGCCGTCGTTTTCCAGCTTTTGTATGATAGCCTGTACTTCCTCGCCCGTCTTTTTTGTCATGGCAGATATGTCTTCAACTGAAAGCCTCGCATTGTCGCGCAAAAGGTTCAAGATTTCTTCGGATGTGTCCATGCCTTCCTCCACTTAGT
>CAKZZK010000270.1 GCA_937885235.1 uncultured Treponema sp. | reverse complement strand
AAGCCTTGATTTTAAACCCTAGAAGCCTTAATTTCAAACCCTAGAAGCCTTAATTTTAAACCCTAGAAGCCTTAATTACAAACCCTAGAAGCCTTGATTACAAACCCTAGAAGCCTTGACTACAAACCCTAGAAGCCTTGACTACGGAAACAGGTCGACAGCATTTACCCCAAAAGTATAGTAAAATGAGGATCAGGAAAAATGGGCATGACAGTCGCAGCACTTCCCCTAAAACCGCTGAGGTGTAGGAATTCGGCAGAAAAAGCTCTGGACATTTCCCCGAAAAATACATTATAGTACAACTATGCCAGAAGCACGGAAAATCATTGCCCAGAACAGGAAGGCACATTTTAACTACTCTATAGAAGATTCCATCGAATGCGGCATCGTGCTCGAGGGGACGGAGGTAAAATCTGTCAAAGGGGGAAGCATCTCCTTTGCGGACAGCTTCGCCGTCATTGAAAACGGCGAGGTGTGGGTACAGAACCTCCACATCTCCGAGTATTCATTTTCATCTGTATTCAATCACAATCCCGACCGCAAGAAAAAGCTCCTCCTGCACGGGGAAGAGATAAAGCGGCTCTCGCGCAAGGTTGACGAAAAGGGCTACACCCTTGTGCCCCTGGAATTTTACTTGAAGAAAGGACGTGTCAAAGTGCTTCTCGGCATCTGCAAAGGCAAAAAACAGTATGACAAACGGGCGGACATCCGAGAAAGAGACGTGAACAGAGAAATGGCGCGCGAGTTCAGGAGCCGGCTGCAATCATAAACACAAGGCACTAGATAGTGACGGCGCCTTGGCGCAGGACAGAAATCTTGCCGTCCTGCACGGATACGATGGTTGAAGGCAGGGCGCCTTCTTTGTCCCCGTCGTCAACGATGAGCTGCACCTCGCTTTCAAATTCAGCCCTGATGTCGGCAATGCGGGAAAGCACATTTTTGCCGCTGCGGTTGACGCTGGTCGAATAGAGAGGGGCATTGCAGGCAGCCAGCACTGTGCGGAGCCATACATCGCCGGGGCAGCGGAACGCCACCGTAGCGCCATGCTGCAAAAGGGGAGCGCTCTCCTTGAGGCGGACGATTATCGTCAGCGGACCGGGCCACTTTGCAAGCAGGGAAGAAGGTATTACATCATCAGTATATAGGAAAATATCTTCCGGGCGGGCAAGAAGCTGGATGAAAGGCTTGTCCTCGCTGCGCCCCTTGATGGAGCGAATTATTTCATCAGCCTTAAAATGGCGGGAACTATCTCTGAGATCAACGATGGCGCTAAATCCATACACCGTATCGGTCGGCAGGATGGCGATGCCTCCTTCACGCAGGCATGCAGCCGCTTTCTCAGCCGAGCGGGAATCAGCCTTGCTGCATATCATACAACCGGCAGCCCCTGCATTCCATTGTAATAGCCCTTCTTGGCACTGCGGACGCGCACAAGGCTGTGACCGGCATCAAGCGCAAGCATCACGCTGTATGCCAAGGCAAACATGACAAGCCCCGTGCTCTTGCAGAACCATTCGGGAAAATACTTCACCTCTTTATGGAGCATGACGAAGCCCGGATCGTAGATCTGGTGCTCATGGACGGCAAGGCCGCTCACCTTCACCAGTTTTTCACCCTCACGTATATAGGAAAGTTTTCGCGCATAGGCGGCAACCACGTCCATATCCTTCTCCAAGGCAACTTTCTCGAGATTCAATTCTTCATTTGTCTTTTCAATCGAAGCAGTGTGCATACTCAAAAGACGTTTCTGTTCATTAAGCTGCTTTTCAGCCCAGATGCTGTTCCTGCCACAGCAAATAGAGACTACCACATAAAACAACGTGCCTATGCAGGCAGCAGACAGAACTCTACATTTAATCATTTGTTATTTTTTCGGTATTTCCAGAGGGGGCAATGAGAGCTTTTTGAAACATTGAAGTTTCCTCTAGCGCAATTTGGATTTATGTATTAGAATAAAAGTGTCAGTTTTTATGGAAATTATGCCGATACAATAAAAGCATAGCTTTAAATATAAAAGGGGATAGACATGAGTGATTCTTCGGATTCAAATGAACTTGATCAATATGGCGTGTGGGTAAAAACCCCGCCTCACGATGAACAAGACATTGATCCCATTCTGGGGAATGTCGGCGAGGACACCGTAAATTCACTCCCCGACTTTTCTTTCTTAGACGGGCTTTCCGCTGATGAAGAGGCGGATGCACAGCCGGAAAATGCAGAAACGGAAAGTGTCAAGGCTGAGAGTAACGACAGCACTGACACCACGATGGATGACATAATAATAGAAGATTTTGCATCTTCCGCCCCAGAGGCAGGCAGCGATGCAAAGGATTCCGGCAGCGAAGAAGAAAATGTCTCTCTCGAAGAATTCATTTCGGACTTTGATTCCGATGCTCCGTCGGAAACGCCGTCTACCCCTGTCCGCGCGAGCGAAGCGGCGGCAGAAGAAAGCACTATAGAGGACGGAGATGTGTCTCTCGATGAGTTCTTCGGTGATGGCTTTACGGACTCTGCGGAAGAAGAGAAAAATGAAGCCGAGGCAGACAACGAGCCGCTCGACATTGACCTCACCTTTGATGACAATCTGGAAGTGGAGACTGCTGACAGCGGCAATGACGATGATTCCTTCGATGCTGATGCGCTCTTTAACGAGGCAATGGCAGACTCGGACGGGGGGGACTAAGAAAGCGTAGACCTTTCGGCTTTCCTCGACAGCGATGAACCCGCACCCGCGGCGGAACGGAGCGTCAGCCCTGATACTATGGAAGAAATCAGCCTTGACGACTTTACCGGCAGCTCAGACAGCACGCCTGCCGCCGACTCCGGCAGCACAAGCACTGAAGAAGTAGATTTGTCTGAATTCGGCCTCGATGACGAGGGTTCTTCAAGTTCTGAAGCTGCCGCAGAGGAAGCCAAACAGAGCGCCCCCGCCCAGACAGACTTTGAAATGAATGTTTCCACAGATGAAGCAAACGATGATGAGCCGGTTGAAGCAAACGCATCGGATGCAACGGAGGAAAGCGTTTCCCTTGCATCTGAACCGTCAAAAGAGGCTCCTCAGGAAGCCGATTCCAATAAACTGCATCCTGCGGCTGCCGCTGATGATGACTTCGATGTGGATTCCCTCTTGAATGACATTGAAGATGAAAACGGAGGCTCTGTCTCTCTGAGCGGCGGTGATGAGGAAGCAGCGAGCGAGGAAGCTGCCATACCCGACACCTTCGAGGAAGAGGCGGCATCCCTCACGGAAGATTTGCAGGAAACAAGCAGCACGGAGGCAGCCGACGTTACGCCGGCAGCAGTGCAGGAGGACGGATCTCAGCAGCAGGCTGAGGATTCATATACAGGAACAGCCATGGAAGACAAGGAAGAAATGAGTACTACAAACAAAATTTTGGAACAAATCGCCAATGAATTGATGAGCCTGAAACAGGAAATCAACGGTTTGAAGTCAGAGGTTGAAACCATCAAGAAAGGTTCCGTCCCCGTGCCGCAAGCTGAACCAGAAGCCGTTTCTGATGATGATATTCCCCAGCCCGCCGAGTCCGAAAGCACGAAGACTCTCGCAGGCGATGATGAAGATGTCGCGCTCGACACGAACGAGCTTTCCAATATCTTGGGCACTGCGGACGCAGTTACCGAAGAACAGGCTGAGGATGACGAGATTATCCCCGAAGCCGCCGAAGAAGAAGCTCCGCGCCTGAGCAATGGCGACGAGGATGTCGCACTTGACACCAGCGAGCTTTCCAATATCTTGGGCACTGCGGATGCGGTAACAGAAGAACCCGCAGAGGACGAGATTATTCCCGAAGCCGCCGAGGAAGAAGCGCCGCGCCTGAGCAACGGAGAAGAAGATGTCGCTCTCGATACGAACGAGCTTTCCAACATTCTGGGCACTGCGGATACGGTAACAGAAGAACCCACAGAAGACGAGATTATCCCCGAAGCCGCCGAAGAAGAAGCTCCGCGCCTGAGCAATGGTGAGGAAGATGTCGCGCTCGATACCAGCGAGCTGAGCAATATCCTCGGTTCTGCAGAACTTACGGAAGAAGCGCCCGCTGAGCCCGCCATTGAGGATACCGTGGCGACGAGAGAGCTTCCCGCAGAGCCTGTCATTGAAGACGAGCCTGTAACGGAAGAGCTGCCCGGTGAACCCGTCATCGAGGACATTGCGCCAGCAGAAGAAGAGGCACCCGTTGAGCCTATCAGTGAAGAAGTCCCCGTTGCAGAAGACGTGGCGGCAGAACCTGCGATTGAAGGAAGTGAAACAGCAGAAGAAGCCCCTGCCGAGCCTATTCTCGAAGACGTTCCCGCCGCAGAAGACTTAGACGCAGAGCCTGTCCTTGAAGACAGCACGGTAACAGAAGAGCTTCCTGCGGAACCCGTCATCGAGGATACTGTGACAGCAGAAGAAGCGCCCGCTGAGCCCATTATTGAAGAGCTTCCCGCCGCAGAAGAGGTGACAGAAGAAGCACCCGTCGCGGAAAGGAGCATGGACTTTGAAGAACCCGCTGTGGCGGAAGAACTGGAAAGCCTTGAAGAAGTTCCCGAGCCAGAGACAAGTATGCCTGAGGCAACTGCGCCCGAAGCAGAAGAGCTTGAATTCCTTGAAGAGCCGACTGTGGCAGAAGACATCATAGAAGAGCCTGTGCAGAGCAGCGAGGAAGAAGGCTTTGTAACAAGCGACGAGATAGAAGTTCCCGTTGAAGCGGGAAAGCCCGAAGAGGCAGAACTTCCGGCAGAAGAAAGCGTAACAGAAGAAGAATTCGTAGCTGAGGAACCGATTTCATCTGAGACAGTGGAAGAGCTGGAATCTCTCGAAGCTGACTCTGATCTTGAAGAGATTGCCACAGAAGAGCCCGCCCCCGAAGCAGAAGAAGACACCATGCCTCCCGCTGCCGAGGAGGAGGACATCAGCACAGAAACAGTGGAACGCAGTGCCGACCCAATGGACCTGCTTGACAGCGAAGAGCTCGAACCGCTCTCTGCCGACAGCATAGAGTACCTCACCAGCGATAAGCCCGTAGACGAAGAAGGCGTTCAGGAAGAAGATATTGCCGAAGAGCCTGTGGAAGAAGTCTTCAGCGCGTGGGGTGAAGAAAAAGCCGAAGAAGAGCCAGAGCTGCTACCTGTGGCAGCGGCAAGCGAGGCAATGACTGACACGGAAATTCCAAGCGGGATGAAGGAAGAAATCAAAGCAGTGCTGTCATACATGGACCAGCTGCTTGAAAGCCTTCCCGAAGAAAAGATCGCGGAATTCGCAAAGTCCGAAGAGTTTAACACCTACAAGAAACTGTTCAAAGAACTCGGTTTGGCTTAATGAGTATTGTTTTTACAAAGTCCGCAAATGGCGAAGCGACTTGCTTATGTAATTCAATCAGGCTTCACTCTGCGTATGACCCAAGTCACGAAGCCTTGCGCTTTGTACAAAATGTAAGCTGTGACTTTAAACCAAAGTATATCCTCGTAACCGGCGCGGCGCTCTCCTACTGCGCCGTCTACTTCCGAAAATTTTATCCCGGCTCCATACTCTGTACAGTCCAATACTCGTCTGATTTCAAAATAACTGAAAAGCTCTGGGACAAGACATTTTATCCGTCCTCAGAGAATTCAGTTTCCCTGGCAGAGCAAATCTATTCATTCATGGGTGAAGAGGGCATAGTCTCCTGCCTTTTTGTTGCCTGGCAGCCTTCGGAAAAGGCGTTTCCATCAGAATCAAGAAAGGCATGGCAGGAAATAAAGGCAGCCGTGCTCAAAAGCAGGAATGTGCTTGCCACCAGAAGCTTTTTTGCCAGACGGTGGGTGCGTAACTCCCTGCGCTTCTGCCTTTTTGTAAAAGACACGTATTACTTCCAAAAGGGAACAGCTCCGATTGTTGTCTGCGCGAGCGGACCGAGCCTTGCAGGCTCAATTCCCTATCTAAAGAAAAACCGAGAGCGCTTTTTTCTCCTCGCGGTGTCCTCCGCGCTCCGTCCGCTTGTCAGCCAAGGGCTTATCCCCGACCTCTGCCTTTCCACTGACGGCGGCTACTGGGCAAAGCTCCACCTCGCTTCCACATTGAAAGCATATCCGCAGATTCCCCTCGCGCTCTCACCTGAGTCAGCCTGTTTTGGGGAGCTTATGGAAAACGGCAAGATTGTGCCGATTTCCTATGGCGACGGCATCTGCGAACCATTGCTTTCCGCATGCGGCTATTCAGCAACCCCCGCTCACAGGAACGGGACGGTAAGCGGCACTGCGGCACAGCTTGCCTTAGAGCTGACCACAGCGGACGTGTATTTTTGCGGCCTTGACCTTGCACCTGCCGATGGCTATGCGCATACACAGCCCAACGAGCTTGAAAACCGCGACAGCCTGAAAGATATGCGCCTTGCCACGCAGGACACCAGGCTCCTGCCCTCCTCTTTCAAATCTCCGGCGCTTAATATTTACTGCTCCTGGTTTTCTTCCTATAATTTCAGAGGGCGGCTCTTCCGCCTGAGCGATAATTACCAGTACAAAAACACGCTCGGTGATATTCGCGACGTCAGCTGGGATTTTTTTGAAAACAGCGTGCCGGAAAAGGCAGAGGGAATGCCCATGTGCTTCTCTTCCCGCAAAAAGTTTGACTTCACCAAGCGCTACAGGCAGCTGCAGAGCATCATAAAGGAAAACTTAAATAATCCCGCATGGATACGGGAGGCGGTTCCCGCAGATTACATCGTCTACGAACGGAGCATAGGCATGGAATCAGAAGCAACTGCGCTCAAGAAGGTGCAGACAGATATGCAGGGCTTCTACCGCGACATCATGCGGGCTCTTGCAGAGGACAAGAAGTTTTGATTTACCGCTCTGTCATCACCGCAAGGAACGGGGAGCCTGTTCCCCTCTTCACAGACAGCAGGCCCATGCACTCCGCATACAGGCCATCTGCCGAAAAGCTGCCGCTTTCCTCAGTACAAGGGGAAGGCTTTTTCATCATCGGCGGAATAGGCGGCGGCTACCATATCCAGAACCTCTGCACTGGGCTCACGAACTACCACGTCATGGCTTTTGAAGCAGACAGAGAAAGCCTTGACTTTTGCAGACAATTCCCCGCGGTACAGGCATTGGAGAAAGATGCCCAGGTGACGCTCTGCACAGCGGCAGAGCTTGCCAAAAACCTGCCACGTTATTATGTGCCAAGCATCTACGGCAGCCTTTACTTTGCCGCACAGCGGGCATGGCAGGAAGAAAACGCAGAGCTCTGCCGAAGGACTAGCGAAGAAAGCAACGCCGTCCTGAAACAAATCTCGGCAGACTACTCCGTGCAAAGCCATTTCGGCAAAATCTGGCAGCACAACATTCTGAGCAATCTAGCGGCTTACTCTCAAAACCGGCTGCCCGCGATCGATACTTCGCGAACGGCAGCCATCATAGCGGCAGGCCCCTCTCTGGACAGCACCATCAGCATCCTGCAGGAAAAAAGGGAGGAGTATATCATCATCGCGACAGATACAAGCTACGGCCCGCTGCTCGCAAGGCAGGTCACGCCGGACATAGTGCTTTCGGTAGACGGACAGCACATCTCTTCAACGCATTTCTTCTGCTGCCCTCCCCGCCTGCCCTCAGACAAGCCGCCGCTTTTTGTCTTTGACATTTGCACGAGTCCAGAAGCGACAAAACTGGTGAAAAGCAGAGGTTATCCCGCATACTTCATACAGAGCGGGCACCCCCTTTCCCTGCTGGCAAGCAGCTATATAAACCTCTCCTTTGTGGAGACGGGGGCGGGAACCGTCACCATAGCCTGCTGTGATTTCGCACGCCTCTTGGGCTGCAAGACCTTGCAGCTTTTTGGGGCAGACTTTGCCTACAGCGCGGGAAAGCCATACACGAAAGGCACCTACCTTGACAGCAAGTTCCTGAGCACATCCCGCAAAACGGAACCGGCGGAGCAGAGCTATGCCGCCCTCATGTACCGCACCCCGCTCCAGCAGCAGGCGGAGGGTGTATACACGACGGAAATCCTGCAGCGCTATGCCGCCACGCTTCAGGAATGGCTGCAAAAGCACGGCTACGAGCCCTGCGGCGACTGTTACCGCAATGCAAACATACAGCCCTCCCTCCCCTCGCAGCAAAAGCGCTTTGATTTTCCGCAATTTATGGCAGAACTAACGAAGCAGCTTTCGCAGGCAGAAGAAAACGGGCAACTGCAGCAGAACGCCTATACCGCCACGCTCCTGCCCTACATTGCTTACCTGCGTGGAAGGAAAAATATGGACAAAGTCCCTGTTTTAGAGCTTTTCAAACTTGCATACTCTCACATAAGTCGGTATAATGAACAGATATGAATAAGAAGTTTCCCTATGTCATTGCAGGCGCAGCCTTTGCAGTCTATATATTGACCATCATCATTTTTTCAGCCTCGCTTTTCACCGAAACAAAAAAGAACAACATTGAAGACCGTTTCAGAACCATTGCACGAGAAACAAAGCAAAACCTCAATACAAATGACATTGACAGCGACGCTTTCGAGAGCGCATTCCTGCGTTCGCTCGGGAACCTCTCGGACATCGCTTTCGTACAGATAAAGCAGGATGAAAACGTGATTTTCTCCTACCCCGCCGATATGCTCTACGGCAGGGACAAAAAATCTTCGTCCGTGCGCTCATTCAGCACCGAACTCAGCACCAAAGATGACATAGCGCTGAGGCTCAATATCGACATCTACCGGCTTAAGCCCTATTCCATCTATCGCAAGGGATTGATTGCTTTCATTATCATCCTCATCACATCGCTCATCTGCCTGCTCTACTTCATCTATCTGTCGATTTATGGCAAGGAAAGCGCAAAAGCGCAAGCAGCAAAGAGCTCCGACATGGATCGCGCCTCCACAGCAAACGATGAAGACGAGGTCAATTTCGACCTCATAGACGATGATGACGAGTCAGAAGCAATAGACGACACCATCGTCATACAGGACGAAGACGAAGACGTCGACGAAGAGACTTCTCTCGATATGGAAACAATGGAACAGCTTGACAATGAAGAAAAGCAGAGTCAGGCTGTTTCTGACGAAATCGCAGGCATTGTAGCACAGCTCCCTGTCGAAGACTCCCCTGCCCCCGCAGGCGAAGCAAATCCGCTTGCCCCCGAGCCGACTGCCGCTGCGGAAGCGCAAAGCGAGGAGCTGCCTGCAATCGAGGAAGCAAAAGCCGAAGATTTGTTTGAGCCAGCTTCAAGCCCGGAAGAGAAAAAGCCCGAAGAAGATCCATTTGAAGAAATCTCCCCCGACGACATCGCGGATATAGCTGATATAGCCGAAGAGCAGGATAGCAGTGACGCTGTTGTACCCGATGCAGAGGCTGCCGAGCCTTTAGCGCCAATGGAACCCATCGCAGAGAAAAGCGTAGAGCCAGAGGAGCCAGAAGCTGCCCCCGCCCCGACAGCGCCGATAATGGAAGAGGAAAAGCATTTCGCGCCGATACAGCCAGAACAGCGGGAGCATTTGCAGCAGAAGACCATTCCTAGCGCAAACTCCGATGCCCCCAAGGGACTCTACTCAGAGCGGACTGGTTTTGGCTGGGAGTCATATATGATTCCTCGGCTCGACAACGAACTTGTGCGGGCAGCATCCAGCGAGCAGGACCTCGCGCTTTTCACCATCAAGATAGAGGGGCTGAACTGGCTTTCAGACGAAGGGACAGAGATAGCCAAGCTCATAGCAACCGCCATCAACTTCCCTGACTTGATTTTTGAATATGGTGACGACGGCTGTATGGCCATCTACCCCAACACCAACGTTGAGAACGCCATCGCCATAGCAGAAGATCTGCACACAAATATGATAACCGTCCTGCAGGATTACAGCGACCTGCGCCCCGTACGCATAGGCATATCGGCACGCTCTCTGCGCATGATTTCAGGCGAACGTCTGGCAAATGAATCAGCACAGGCGCTGGAGCACACCGACGAATCCTCCCCCATCGTGGCATTCAAGGTCAATCCCCAGAAATACAGGAGCTTCCTCGCCGAGCAGGCAAAGCTACAGCAGGAAACACTGTAGTACGAGTAACACGCTCCTCAATCGTCTTTTCCAGCCGTTAAGAGAGCATTTAGTTCTTTGATGCTGTCCATCTCGGTGGGAAAAGTGCTTTGGAAGCGTGAGAATTCTTCAGTAGCACGTTCCTTCTGCCCGTCAGCGGCAAGCACTTTGATATAGCTTTTCAAAACAGAAGCGCTGTAAGGCGTCTCGTCCACAAGCGCTTCATAAAGCTGCAAGGCAGAGGCGTAATTTCCTTCCATCGCATACACATAGGCAAGCGACTCGCATATCGTCTCGTTGGCGGGATCCTTGGCGGCAATATCGTTAAAAACCTGCCGCGCCTGCTCCCATTTGCCGCTCAAAGCATAACAGCGACCTATCTTGTAGTAAGCGGAGTCATGCAGCCCTTCATACGCCATTGCCTCTTCATAGGCAGTGATGGCGGAAGCATAGTCCTCTTCCGTCTCATAACGTTTCGCGCGAGAAAAAGCATCCACAGCCTCATTCCGCACGCGCACCATATCTTCACCCGGCACCTTGAGCCTGCCCCCCGCACAGGAAAAAAAGAGCAAACTTGCAGCAAGAGCACCGGCGCACAGAAAGCGTCCCGCCACCTAGATTGTTCCAAGCACAGTCTGTTCTATTTTGCGCAGCTGGGAGCGGTACAGTCCGGCAATGTTGGCACCGTAATCAGCGATAAGCTGCATGATGTTGCGGGGATATTCCGCCGTGTCCTGCCCATTGAGCCTGTCGCCCGCATCCCCCAGACCAGGCATGATATACGCCTTTTCGTTAAGCACGGGGTCAAGCCACAAGGTATAGCAAGTGCAGTTATCCAAAGCCCGCGTCACCCGCAGGCTGCCCTTCAGCGCCGAGATGACGTTGAAGAACTTAATGCTTTTCGGCTTTACCCCCTGGGACTGCAAATACTTCACCACCGTCACAAGCGAGCCGCCCGTGGCATTCATGGGGTCTGCAAAGATTAAATCTTTGCCGTCCAGCTCCTCAAAATTGAAATAAGATTTTTTTAGATTGAGGATATACTGCATATCGTTTTCCTGGCGGGAATCATCGCGGTTGATTTTGAAGAGCGCAAAGGGCGTTACATAGCCGGAAGATGCGTATTCCTCGATTTCCTTTGACATAATCATGCTCGGAAGCAAGGCACCGCGAAGCATCACGCACATCACCGAGTTCTCAATCTTGCCGTCAATATCGGGAATCTTGTGCACCGCGTAGTTCTGCACCGGCATGGTGACAGGGGTCTTCACAATGATGTGGTTTTTCTTGTCGCTGTGCTGGTCCGTATATGCCAGACGGAACAGCATTTCGTAGGCACGCTGGCTGTAATACAGAAATTCCGCATGGGGGGTCTTCACATCGCGAAGCTTCGCAATCACCCGGCTTGCCTCCGCGTGGGCACCCTCCTCCGTCACAAACGAGTAAACCTTAATGCTGGGGTGCTTGGCACAGATATCCTGCATTCTGTGCCCCATTTCATCAAAGCTCTTGACAATCAGCTCTTTCTGCACGGGAGAAAAATAAGCCATAGTGGACTTATACATCTCCTCCAAGCCCTGCAAATCCTGCTGATCCTCTGCCGTCAGATAGCCGTCTAAATCCTCGGCTTTGAGGACGACCTTGTCTTCTTTATCTGTCATACCACCTATTCCTTTTGGACAAGCATATCAATAATTTCCTGCTCAGTCAGGCTGACATTGGAAAGCTCCACCGTCTCGCTGTCCGTCTGCGTAATCGTAGCGCCTGACAAGCCGAAAGACAACATCAAAAGCGATTTCAACGCGGGAACTGCCTTTGGAGACACCGCGTGCATCGTAAGCGTCATATCATAGCGCTCCTCACCCTGATAGGCAAGGCGACCGCGCATATAGTCTGTGCCCACGGAAATCCGCCTTCCAATCAGCCTTTGCAGGTAAACCTCGGGGCGGGTCACGTAAAAGAGGATATCATCACTCTCCTGCGAAATCCACTGATTGTACGGAGTGTCCGCCACCTCAGGGCGCACCGCATAGCGCTCAAGCATAGCAGCGATGTCCTGCGAAAGGCAGAACAGCTCCTGCGAAGTGAAAGCGATTTTATACTCGCTGTCCTCGCGGGAATAGTAGCTGAACGTGTGCGGATACTTGTGGCGCAAGGCATCCTCCGTGGACACCGCATCGTAGCTGTTCTTGGTCCAGCCGTTTTTCTTGGTGAATGTCGTCTTGACGGCGACAGTGGGCAACATGCCGCTCGCGGCAACTTCAAGCAGGGAAGCATCTTCCGCCCCTCCCTGCCCCGCACAGAGCAAGTCTATGTGCTTTGCCACCGTCTCAGCGTCTTTCCTGCTCATCTTTTCCACTTCCTTTGTGAGCACGGAAGCGGTCAGTGAAACATGCTTGCTCGCAGGAATGGCGATGTATATGCCGAAGCCTTCCCCTAGCAGGGCAAGGGGCTGCACCTCCTCAAAGCTCGGAGGCACATAAATCGACTCTTCCACAGACTTTTCCTGTACGGCTGGTTCCGGCTCTACAGGGGTAGATTTACAGGAGGCAAGAGCAAGCGCAGCTATGCCAGTCAAAAAACAGCAGCACCTCAGGGCAATACCTTTCACTTGCACCACCTTACGCCTTGGCAAGCTTGACGCGCCACACAAGTCCGTCTGCTTCCACCTTTGCGCCATCGGCAAGACCGTCCTGCCATGCCGTGTCAACAGAGAGCGTCTCGTTTGCAATGAAGTCCTTGAACATATCGAAGGCACCCTTCAAGTCGGCATCGCCGCCCAGCGCAAGCGTAATCCTGTCCGTAATCTCAAAGCCGCTTTCCTTGCGCAGATTCTGTATGCCGCGCACCAGGTCACGGGCATAACCCTCTTTCTTGAGCTCGTCAGTTATCTTCGTGTCCAAGCCAACAGTGAGCGTACCATCGTTTATCACCTTCAGATTATCTTTTTCAATGCGGTCTACAAGCACATTCTCTGTAGTCAGGTCCACATTCTGGCTGCCCACGACGATTGAAAGCGCCTTGCCGTCCAGAATAGCGGCGATCTGCTCATCAGACAGCCTGGCTATCTCTGCGGCGGCTTCCTTCATGCCGCCTCCCAGCTGCTTGCCCAGCACGCGGAAATTCGCCTTTGCCTTGTATTCCACAAGCTCGTCCTCACGCTCATGAAAGATCACCTTCTTGACGTTCAGCTCTTCGGCAATTGTGTCCTCCATTTCGGCAAGCACTTTCTTTTCTTCTATATCACGAGTCACCAGTGCCACAGATGAAAGCGGCTGGCGGTTCTTCAAGTTGAACTGATTGCGGAGCGCGCGCCCCATAGACACCGCTTTCTGCACCGTCGCCATCTTGAACTCCAGCTTTTCATCGCGGAAATCCTTCCTGCTCACCGGATAGTCCATGAGATGCACGGACTCCTTATCCTCAGGCGTGCGCAGGTTCTGCCACATCTCCTCAGTGAGGAAAGGTATGAAAGGCGCGGCAACCATTGTAAAGGTGCGCAGAGCAAGATAGAGGGAACCATAGGCTTCCAGCTTGTCGCTGTCACTGCCGCTCTTCCAGAAACGGCGGCGATTGCGGCGGATATACCAGTTATTAATCTGGTCAATGAACGCAAGCATAGGGTCTATAGCGGCGCTTAAATCGTAATCATCAAGCGCATCGCTGACATCCTGCACCAGCTTCTGCGACACCGAAAGAATCCAGCGGTCAAGCGGGTTCGTAGGCAGCTTCTCGTCAAACTCGTGCCCTGTACAGGTAACGCCGTCTATGTTGGCATACTGCACAAAGAAGCTGTAGCTGTTCCACAGCGGCAGGATAATGCTCTTGATTGTGTCTCGCACCCCATCGTCGGAATAGCGGATTTCGTCAGCCTTCACCACAGCGGAATGCATGAGGAAAAGACGCAGCGCATCGGCACCGAATTTGTTGATCGCTTCCACGGGGTCAGTATAATTGCGCAGACTCTTGCTGAAAATGGCTTATTGGCTGCATTGCTTGCCGGTGTAATCTTAGCAGGAATATTGGCATGCACTATGTCTACATGTGATTCACAGATGCTTGCAGCGTCTTCATCAGTGTCTGAGAATATTCTTCATGAAACATTTGGAATAGAGCTTTCAGAGCATATGCAGATGGTGATGGCAAGGGTAGTGCTGGTAATCATTGCAGCTATCGGTGTATTTATCGCTCGAGATCCTAATAGCTCTGTATTTAATATTGTATCTTTTGCATGGGCAGGATTTGGAGCTGCTTTTGGTCCGATAATGCTTTTGGCGCTATTTTGGAAGAGGGCTAATAGATACGGAGCAATTGCCGGTATGATAGGCGGTGGTGTAGTTGTGTTTGTATGGCACTTTGCAATCAAGCCACTGGGTGGTATCTTTGGAATCTATGAATTGCTTCCGGCGTTTATCTTTGCTCTTTTAATTTGCATAATTGTATCTCCTACATCATTACATTTTTTATGGAATATAGAAGGCTCATTAGAATCGATTGAGGCTTTAAAACATGGAGGATATAATATATAATTAGATCGGAAGAGCACACGTCTGAACT
>CAKZZK010000269.1 GCA_937885235.1 uncultured Treponema sp. | reverse complement strand
AGGAAGGAGGTCATCCCGTCTTTATGAGCACGGCCGACATACAGCTTGGCGGCAAGGAAAGCGTCAAGGATACGGCGCGCGTGCTCGGGCGGATGTTCAGTGCCATTGAGTTC
The DNA here is from genome assembly GCA_937885235.1 of uncultured Treponema sp. Classification (GTDB taxonomy): domain Bacteria; phylum Spirochaetota; class Spirochaetia; order Treponematales; family Treponemataceae; genus Treponema_D. Next base: position 3,300 of record CAKZZK010000269.1, on the reverse strand, counting down.
CGCGGTTTTAAGCAGGAGCACGTGGAAGAGCTTGTAAAGTACTCGGGAGTTCCCGTCATCAACGGGCTCACCGATGACTTCCACCCCACGCAGGTGCTTGCGGACGTGATGACGCTCAAAGAGCAGTTCGGCACGCTCAAGGGGCTGTCGCTCTGCTTCTGCGGAGACGGACGCAACAACATGGCGCGCTCCCTCATGCTCATCTGCGCGAAGCTGGGAATAAACTTTGCCATGTTCTGTCCGGCGGAGCTTTCGCCGGCGGAAGACATACTTTCCATCTGTAAACCCTTTGCAAGCATTTCTGGCGCAAAAATTTCGGTTTCAGACCAAATTTCGGTTGTCAAAAATGCAGATTGCCTTTATACTGATGTGTGGGTTTCTATGGGTGAAGAAGCTCTCAAAGCAGAGCGGCTCTCCCTGCTCAGGCCGTTTCAGGTGAACAAGGCCCTGATGGCTGCAACGGGGAAGGACTCTACCATCTTCTTGCACTGCCTCCCTGCCGTAAAAGGCGAGGAAGTAACGGAAGACGTTTTTGAAAGCAGCGCAAGCAAGGTCTGGGATGAGGCTGAAAACCGGAAGCATACTATAAAAGCTATAATGTTGGCTCTTATAAAATAAAAGGAAACCAAGGAAGGATTTTATGAAAAAACTTTTGTTCGTTTTGTTCATGGCTGCTTGTTTCGCACTGCCTGCGCTTGCGCAGGAAAAGACTGCGACCACCCCCAGATGGAATCACGGCGACAACGTGTCGAACATCACCTACCGCATCGTGCAGGTGTACCGTGTGTATGACCAGAATGATGCCTACATCGTCCTGTATGAAAAGCAGGATGCGCAGATCGGTCAAGTAGTCATTCCCAAGAAGTGGGCTGATGTCGAGGGTCCTACAGAGCAGAAACTCTTCTTCAGGGACAAAATCAAAAACCTCGGCTCATATATGACGGTATATTACAAGAATGGCGACTTCTGGAAGGTCATGCTTACCGTACCGTTCAACCACAGGGACACCGTGTGGTCCGTCGCTCCTTATGGCACGCAGGTGGACGCCAATGTTGAGACATTGGATGTTGACTTTTAAGCATTTTTCTTCTATATAATTCACTCATAAAGGCTGGAATGAGGTGTTCCAGCCTTTATTTTTTACTTTACTTTTAATCTAAGGAAAAAATACTCGCATGATAGTCATTTCACAAGATCAGTCGCAATCCTTCAAAAACTTTGTGGAGGCGCACGACAGCTTTCTCATCGCAGGCCACAAAGAGCCTGACGGAGACTGCATAGCCTCGTCGATAGGCGTTTCCTACATTCTCCGCCATTTTGGCAAGCCCTACGAACTGCTCAATGCGGGGCTCTTCAAGCGCACGGAAATAAAGGCGTATGCGGAGCTATTCAAAAACGAAGTGCCGTTCATGACGCAGGAGGAACGGAACCGCTGCGGCCTCATCATTGTGGATTGCTCGGAAATCAGCAGGCTCGGAGAACTTGAGGGCGGAGATATCAAGGGATTTGACACATTCATCATAGACCATCACAAGACGACAGCCCCCTTCTCTCCCCTTGCAATCATAGACCCCACGGCACCTGCGGCGGTTTGCCTTGTGGCGCAGCTCTTTGAAGCGCTCATCGGCAAACCAAGCAGGGAGGAAGCGCGGATCTTCTTCTTTGGCATTGCCACAGACACAGGCTTTTTCCGCTTCCTGTCCGAAGAAAGCGCAGAGCTATTCAGGATGAGCGCCCGCCTGGTGGACTGCGGCTCAAGCCCGCGGGAAACATATCAAGAAATAACGGGCGGCAAGCCGTGGAACACGCGCAAGCTGCTTGGCATACTGCTGAACCGCGCAGAGCGCTATCTGAACGGCAGGCTCGTGGTGACATACGAAACGCAGGAAGACACAAAGAAATACGGGCAGGACGGGCGGGACAACGACGCCCTCTACACCCTTATGCTTGCGGTGGAAGGCGTTGAAGCTGTCTGCTTCGTGCGGCAGGAGACCGACCACAGCTGCACGATAGGGCTGCGCTCAAAGGACAAGCTTGACGTAAGCCTTGTTGCCTCCCGTTTCGGCGGCGGCGGGCATAAAAATGCTTCTGGCGCAAGCACCGAAGGGCAGGTGGGAACGCTTATTCCAGCCATAGTCAAGGAGTTTTCGCATCTGGGAGGCATTTAGACAGTAGGATACAGTAAGTTTGCTCATAAAAAGCTAACTGTTTTTCCTGCTTTTTCCCTATTTCAGCGCTTTAAAACATCGTTTTGCCACCTGGCATACAACTTGCTTTGTATCTATGCAGAGAGGTTTTATGTCAGAATTAGAGTTTATTGCCACAAAAGTATTGCACGGAGAGATGACAGAAGAAGAGGGAGCGAAGCTGATTACCGCGATCCTCTATAAAGAGAAGGCATGGTTCAAGCTGCAAGTGCTGGACAAAGACCATCTGCACGATTTTCTGCTGGAAATCCAACGGCACCTCATACGGGTTTTTCTGGTGTACGATCCGGAGCTTGGGACCTTTCCAAGTTTCCTGTATGTCGTCATCCAAAGGCTGCTGCAGGCCTATATGCGGCAGCTTGCCAATGAAGCGGCTATCGAGGAATCTCTCGCCATGATGAACAAGGTAACGATAGAGGAAAAAAACTACCGCTACCAGACGGAAGAACCAGAGCTGATGTGCGAGGCGGCGTTCGACAGGGAGGAAGAGAAGCAGTTCTCTGCGTCTATCGTACAGTCCAACGCTTCCACCATCTTTAACTTTTCTCACACCCCTTCCAGTCACGGCAGATACAGCGCTCACGATGAAAAGAAGGAAAACCTGCGGAGGGCGGCATGCCTCATCCTCGCGCTTAAATCAAGCATTTTCCTTACCGACGAGCTTATCCACAAGGTAGGGATTGTGACGGGCATAGATGAGCAATCGCTTCTGGACATGGTGGCACAGGCAAAAGAGTCTATGGGCAGCAAGCTCAAAAAATGGGAGCGCAGCCGCAACTGCCGGGACAGCGCCTTCTTCTACCACCGCAAGTACCTCATCGAATTCCTTAAACTCAGCAAGAACTGTCATCTTGCACAGGAAAAACTCAAGAAGTTTGAGATACAGACACAGCTGTGGAAAAGCAAGCTTGCCCAGCTGAGCAATCCCGAAAACACCCCCTCTCGCAAAACCTGCGAACGCATCGGCTGCGAGCTGGAATCCATCGTGCCCGTCCCCAGCCCCTACCGCGCTGTCTGCGCCGGGGCGGAATACAAATGCCGCTATATCCTCATCGTGCCGGAGAAAGCATAGACCGCCCTCGCCGCGGATACC
>CAKZZK010000268.1 GCA_937885235.1 uncultured Treponema sp. | reverse complement strand
CAGCCTGCGTTCCCTGCTCTACCAGAAAAACTATCTTTCCGCCGTTGCCCGCGTGAGGGCATTCTGCGAAAATCCCAGCTACCTGCACCCCATACTGATGAGCGACTACGGCAAAATCTTTCTCTACGGTTCCACGAACTACGCAGAAGATGCGGCGTATCTGGAAAAGCTTGCCACCACCGCGCCGCAGGACTGCCTGTTCTACCTCTATTTTTATGCAGGCCGTCTCTACGACCGCACGCTTGACAATGGCGACAAGGCGCGGATGAATTTCCTCAAAGCGCTCGGCATAGCTCCCAGTCCAGAAAGCTACGACAACGCGCTGTGGTACTACCTCACCGCCACGCTCAAAAATTCGCCGGACGAAGCGCTCGCCGCAGCAAACAGCTACCGTGACAAATGGCATGACCCCGCCTACTTTGACGATTTTTTTGATGCGCTTTCGGTGCGGCTCCTCGCTGCCCACTCCTGGAAGGCTTACTACAGCGCCACCAACATACTCGAAGGCTACGCCAGCCCTGAAAGCCTTTCAAAATTCTGCTACGTGGCGGCGCGGCTCATCGGGGAAGGCTTTTTTTCTCCAGAAGAGGAACAGAAGGAAGTCGCAATAGAGCGGTTGCTCAGACGGGCGCTCAAAAGCGGGACAAACATCTACTACAAGTTTATGGCGGCAAAGCTTTTGCATCTGACCGCCGACGAGTTACAGCAGGAACTGGACATCTTCCAACACGATGAAGATTTTGAGTCTGACCCGGCAGCGGAAGCGCTTTTGCTAGGCTACGCCGACTTTGGTTTTCCCGAACGCATCTACGATGAATGGCAGCTCCACAGAGACAGGCTGAGCTTGTCCTGTGTTGAAAAAATAGCCACTTTCCTGCGCAACTGCGCGGCAAACAACGAGCATTACTATACGCAGAGCATACGCATCGCCGCCCGCAAGTTCAACAAGAGCGAAATCGCTGTGCCGGAGACGCTCAAACGGCTCGCCTTTCCGCAGGACTATACGGACGAGGTAAGGGAAAACTGCAACACATACAGCGAAGAAGAATACGTGCTCTACTCGCTCATCAGGACGGAAAGCCTTTTTGACCCTACAGCTGTCAGCTCTGCAGGCGCGACAGGACTCACCCAGCTCATGCAGGCAACCGCGGGGGACGTGGCAAAAAAACTCAAAGCAAGCAGCTTTGACCTGAAAGATGCTGCGACAAATATCAAATTCGGTGCCTTCTACCTTGACGAGATGATACGCCGTCTCGACGGTTCCGTCATCCTTGCCATATTCGCTTACAACGGGGGCATTTCCCGTGTGCGCACACAGCTGAATGCCGCGGAGCTGGACTACCGCGAAAACCTGCCGAAGGATGTATTTTTGGAGCTGCTGCCCATAAGCGAAACACGGGAATACGGACGCAGGGTGCTTGCGGGAGCAGTCATGTACGGCATGCTCTACTACGGGCTTCCCGCAGAAGAAATCATCGAAAGCATAATGCGGTAGTTTCATCGCTACCGTATTGCCTAAAGATTTGAAAACCAGTATCTTATTGCCAAGGAGTACATTATGGCAGACGAAGCATTGACAAGCAGGGTAAAGGAAACGCTGGAGGCTTTCCGCCCGCAGCTGAACGCAGATGGTGGCGACATGGAATTCATTTCCATTGATGAAGACAACAAGGTGCACTTGCGCCTGACAGGTTCATGCGGCTCATGCCCCATGGCGATCATGACGCTCAAAATGGGCATTGAACGCTACCTTAAAGAAACCTGTCCTGAAATTTCCGAAGTGGTACAGGACCAGTAGGCAAGGCAGATGGTAGTAGAAAAAGACAGGGTGGTATCCATCCACTACACCTTGCGCGGTGATGATGGCAGCGTCATTGACTCATCGGAAGGCTCCGGACCATTAGAATACGTGCAGGGGCGCGGCTTCCTGCTGCCAAAGCTCGAAGAAGCGCTGGAGGGCAAAAATCCGGGCGACAGCCTGCTTTTAGACCTTGATGCCAAAGACGGCTACGGTGAATATGACGAAAAGCTCGTGGCGGAAGTACCGCTCGCAGACTTTGACTGCGATATGGAAATCTCCGCGGGCATGACGTTCCAAGCACAGACAGAGGACGGCGGCATACAGTTTGTCACCGTCACCAAGGTGGAAGGCGACACGGTAACGGTGGATGCAAACCACGAGCTTGCCGGTAAAAACCTGCACTTCGCCATCGACATCGCCGCTGTGCGGGAAGCAAGCGAAGAGGAACTCGATTCCGGCAGGGTGGGAGGATGCTGCGATTGCGGTGGTTCCTGCGACGGAAACTGTGGTGATGGCTGTGACGGAGGGTGCTGCAGCTAAGAGCGGCGCAAAAGGGCCAGAATACGCCGGGCATTCACCTGCTTTGGCGCATTCCCCATCCTGATGCTTACATTGGCGAGAGAGGCATACTGCTTTTCCCGCTCCACATAAAATTCATGGAAAAACGCCCGCACCTCTTCAAGAGACTGCGGGTTCTTTTTTGCTATATAGGCAGGCAGATTTACAAGCTTGCCATCTTCCATCCGCGCTTCCTGCACAATCCTGTTCGCCGCAATTCTTTCTGAGGCAATGAGAAAGACAAAAGTGCCGAGGGGCCGCAGTAAGTCAAGCGCAGCTTCATTTGTGCAGATTCCACCACCTGTCGCGATGACCGCATCAGAGCTGGACGGGCTGAGCGTATCCGCAATAAAGCGGCAGGCCTCTGTTTCGGCAGCTTTAAATGCCTCCACCCCCCGTTCAGCATAAAGCTGCCGTGCGGTACAGCCGGTCTGTTCCTCCAAGACCTTGTCGGTATCAAAAAACGGCAGCCCTAGCTGCCCGCTGAGCAACCTTCCCTGCGTAGATTTCCCGCAGTGCTTTATGCCCACTAAAATAATGCTGTTCATGAAATCTCCTGTGGAGCCTAGTTTCTGTATAGGAGGAAAATGGCGGGCATCTTGTATATGGCAGGCTCCGGCTCTTTCTGCCATTCGGCAATGCTGTGCATACGGACATACTCGCCTTCGCAGCTAAGATTTGCCGCAATGCACAACCGCGTATCCTTCCGACATACCGCCAAGATAGCTGAAAACATCTTAAGGTTGCGGTAAGGAGCTTCTATAAAGAGCTGCGTCTGCCCCTCCTTCCATGCCCTGCTTTCAAGCTGCCTAAGCTTAGAAGCCCGCTCCCCGTCCTTTACGGGCAGGTAGCCGTTAAATGCAAAGTTCTGCCCGTTAAAGCCGCTTGCCATCACCGCCATGATGATAGAAGACGGCCCCACGAGGGGAACCACGCGGAGTCCCGCCCGCTGTGCCATCTCCACCACCGTCGCTCCCGGGTCAGCCACCGCAGGGCAGCCAGCCTCGGAGATAACGCCCATAGGCTCCCCCTTCTTGGCAAGGGGCTCCAGATAGCCGCTGATTTCGGCAAGCTTCGTATGCTCGTTCAGCTCAGAAAAATGCAGAGAGTCAATATCTATATCCTTGTCCACCTTTTTGAGGAAGCGGCGGGCAGAGCGGATATTTTCCACAATGAAGTACCTGATGCCACAGACTATCTCCCGATTATACGGCGGCAACACAGCGTCAAGCGAAGTGTCGCCGAGAGTGACGGGGATGAGGTAGAGGGCTTTTTCAAGCGCCATCAGAAACGGATGTCCAGCACGGTCACGTCATCAGGAAGCATGGCATTCCCAATCCATGAATTGACGGTCTTTTCTATAAACGGAAGCACCTCGTCATCGTTCAGATCATAGAGTTTTTCAAAGAATTTCTTAGCCCTATCATCTTCGTAGCGCACTCCATTTTCGCTCTTCATATCGGTAAAGCCGTCTGAATACATATCCAGATGCAAGCCGTGAGCCAGCTGGTATGCCAAGTAAGGCCGCCTGGAAGCATCTTTTTCTGTGAGGGACTTCTCCAGCTCAGAAGCGACCACCCCCATGCCCAAGGGCGGCAGCTTGGGGTCTATTTTGGCAATCTTGCCCCGTGACGAATCCGCAGCATCCTTTGAAAGCAGGTAGGTCGTTGTGTGGCCGCAGTTAAAGATGCAGAGCTTCTTGTTTTCCTCATCAACATAGCAGAAAACCGCCGTGATGAAGTTGCCTGACGGCACCACGCGGTGCAGGAAATCGTCAAGCAAGGCGATGACTTTGACGGGGTTCCGTTCCGTGCTCTTGATAGCCTTGAGCGAGGAGAAAAAAGAGCCCACCGTGATGGTGAGCAGCGATGCTGCCACATTTTTGCCGGACACATCGCAGCAACATATCAGGCTCTTGCTGTCAGAAAAATTATAAATCTGGTAGATATCCCCGCCAAGGGAATTCGCCATCCGGTTCCACGCATGGAAGCTGTACGGCAGCTTTGCCACAAAATTGTCTGACGGAAAGAAATTTTTCTGAATGTTGCTCGCCTTTTCCAGATCCTGCTCGCGGATTTCCGCAATGCGGTCAAGGAAGTCATCAAGAGACGCTATGCCATAGAAGCTGCCGTTGTTGAACACGGGAAAATAGACGATGCCGTACTCCCTGTTTATGGCGGACACCTTCTGCAAGGCCTTTTCAATGAAGTCATTCGCAGAGAGGATGGTCTCCACACGCTGCGTATAATCGATGACATTGCCCGCGGTTATCTTTTTCCACACCGAATTCGTATTAGCAGAGATAGTCTTGCGGTCAATAAAGCCAATTACGCGGTCATACTCCTCGACGGGAAGCACCTTTAAGTCCTCGTTTTCCTTGAACATTTGGATGGCTGTTTCCAGCGGGCTTGAGCCGTTCACCGGCTCAGTATATTTCGCAATAGAACCAATCTGCTTGGGCGAATACTGCTCCTGAAACATGGAGCTGATAGAATCATTCGCTTTTTTTTCTGTCTCTGCCACATCACCGGTAAAAAAACTCTCATCAACAAAGGTGCTGCTGTCAACAGATTCTATACTTTCACTCATAGGATTCCCCCTGTCCACCTATTTACAATATTACATTATACGGTCTGTTATCACTCGCGTCAATAAGTTGAAAAAACAAGGATTCCGTGTTATACTAGTTATTATGAAACACAAACGGAGGCACGAAAAGCATTAAATACTCTTATTTATGAATTAGAGCATAAGACGTACATAAGCAAAAATAACGCTACCTTAGTACAATTAGCTAGAGAGTATGTGAATGACCAAGTAAAAAGTGGAGAAATATGTTCTAATACACTAGGAACAAAAAGAGGAAATATTAAGAGAATAGAAAAGATGAGTATTGCTAATATTCCAATACAAAAAATTAATGTTAATCAAATAAAAAATTGTTTGTACGAAATGCGTGTTTATAGTCAATCTATCATAGATAAAGATTATCAATTAATAAAAAAATCATTTGAATTAGCTGTTACGAACGAGATTTTAAGCAAAAATCCATTTGATAGTAATTTAAAATTGAAAAAGCCAAAAAGTGAAAAGAAAGAGAAAAAAGTTGAGTCACTTACAATAGATGAGCAAAACAAAATATTAGAGGTTATTCGTAATAGTGATATTGATTTAAAATTCAAAATAATAATTCTATTAGGTTTACATACCGGTATGCGTTGTGGAGAAATTTGTGCTTTACGTCCAAGTGATATTGATAATAAAAGTGGATTTATTATTGTAAATAGAACCACTACAAGAGATGAAAAAGGGCATGTAACATTACATAAAGAAGATACTACTAAAACAGAAAATAGTCGTAGAGAAATACCTATAAATCAAGAAGTGGAACACTATTTGAAAATTGCAAAAAGTAATTTTAAATTTAATCCAAA
>CAKZZK010000267.1 GCA_937885235.1 uncultured Treponema sp. | reverse complement strand
CGGCAACAAAATAGCGGTGCCCTTCGTCAGCACAGCTTGCCGCAGTCATCGTACAGGAATTTCCAAAAGAAGCGATAATGCTTCCCGCCAACGCCTGCGCGGGCAAATCAATGGCTTTAAGCAGCGTTCCCGCAAGCCCCGTCGTGGTGGTCTTGCCGTGCACGCCGCAGATTCCGCAGCTGTAGGCAGTCGAAGAGAGCGCCCCCAAAGCCTCGGAATAGAGCAGCATAGGCAGACCGCGCCTGAGGGCTTCTGCCAGATCGGGATTCTTTTCGGGCGAATAGGCGCTTGAAAAGATAACATACTGCACGCTGTCCGTGATGTTTTCCCTTGCAAAGGGACGGGCAGCAAGTCCGAGCTTTTCGAGAATTTCATCCGTGTAAAAGCGCTCGGAAACATCGCTCCCCGTAATCACTGCGCCACGGGCAGCCAGAATTTCCACCAAGGCAACCATGCCGGTGCCCTTGATGCCTACAAAGTGAATGTGCACCCCCGCAAGCTTAGAGGGGAGCGTTTTTTGCTTTATCTCCATAGCGCTTAAATATGAATCTTCTTGGCAATGCCCTGATAGTATTCGTTCCGCAGTTCCCGAACCTGCCTGTCGTTAAGGTAATCGTCAAAATTCATCATGCGGTCGATAATGCCGCGCGGCGTAATTTCCACAATCCTGTTCGCAATAGAAGAAATAAACTCGTGGTCATGGCTGTTGAAGATGACGACGCCGGGGAAACGCACCAAGCCTTGGTTCAAGCTTTCAATGGATTCCAGATCAAGGTGGTTGGTGGGGTCATCCATGATAAGGACATTCGCCCCGCTGAGCATCATCTTTGAAAGCATACAGCGGACCTTTTCACCACCGCTGAGCACCTTCACGGGCTTCAAGCTTTCGTCACCGGTAAAAAGCATACGTCCCAAAAAGCCTCGCACATAAGCGTCATCCTGCTCCTTAGAATATTGCTTGAGCCAATCGGTTATAGACAGCTCGTTTTCAAAATAGCTGCTGTTGTCGCGGGCGAGATAGCTGTGCTTTGTTGTCTGCCCCCAGTTATACGAACCGCTGTCCGCCTTGCGTTTTTCCGCGATGATGTCAAAGAAAGCAGTCTTTGAGTTCTGCTCCATTCCCACAAAGGCAACCTTCTCTCCCGGATGAATGGTGATAGAGAAATCGTCAAGCAGCACCGTACCGTCGCTATCCTTGCAGTTGAGCTTTTCCGCAGTCAGCACAAAGTTGCCGATTTCCCGCTCAGGCTGGAACTGCACAAAGGGGAACTTGCGGCTTGTCACGGGCAGCTCTTCCAGTTCCAGCCTTTCAAGCACCTTCTTGCGGCTAGAAGCCTGTCCCGCCTTGGATACATTGCTTGCGAAACGCTGTATGAAGGTTTTGAGCTCCGCCATCTTATCTTCGCGCTTCTTCTTTTCGTCCTTTGCCTGCTTCTGCATTATCTGGCTCATCTGGAACCAGAAATCATAGTTACCCGTAAACTGGGTAATCTTGCCGTAGTCAATATCGCAAGTATACGTGCAGACCGCATTGAGGAAATGGCGGTCGTGGCTTACCACAATGACGATATTTGGAAAGTCTATGAGGAAGTTTTCCAGCCACGTGATGCTCTCTAAATCGAGACCGTTCGTAGGCTCATCGAGCAGGAGTATGTCAGGATTGCCAAACAGCGCCTGAGCAAGCAACACCCGCACCTTCTGGCTTTCGTCAAGCTCGCTCATCATCTTGTCATGGAACTCTTCTTCAAGTCCCAGACCAGAAAGCATCTGCTCAATCTGGTTTTCTGCCTCGTAGCCGCCAAGTTCGCCAAACTCAGCCTCCATTTCGGCAGCCTTTATGCCGTCCTCTTCGGTAAAATCAGCTTTCTCATAGATGGCATCTTTATCCTTGCCCAGCTGGTACAGCTTGGGAAAGCCCATCATCACGGTTTCCTTGACGGAATACGCATCAAAGGCAAAGTGGTCCTGAATGAGCTTTGCCATACGTTCGCCGGGAGTAATGGAAATTTCTCCCGTGTCATGCTCTTCTTCCCCCGAAAGCACCTTGAGGAAAGTCGATTTGCCCGCACCGTTCGCACCGATGATGCCATAGCAGTTGCCTTTTACAAATTTAAGGTTTACATCTTTAAACAGCGGCTTTTCACTGAATTTAAGACTCACGTCTGATACTGTAATCACAATCCTTTCCTCTTTAGTTATGCTTAAAAATAGATTTTATCTTGGCAAAGAAGCCCTTCTTTGGAGTCTTCGCACCCGACTGCACAGGAGCAGCAGTCTGAGGTCTGGCATCCTGCCGCTGAGATTTCTGGCGCACCGGCTGTTTCTGGAAATCTGTCTTGTTCTGCTGCACATCTGTATTCTTGCGCTCGCCATTTTTCGCCTTGGAGCGCTTGCGGCTTTTCTTGCTCGGAGAAGCGGAAGCCGTCTCCTTATCCTTGGAGAACTCTGCATTCTTGCCCCCGAATTTTTCCCTGTAGAGCTTCATGCGCTCATCGGTGCTCATCGTGGCAAGCTTGGCTTCCTCCTCGGCATTGAACACGCGGCGGTCGCGGCGGTACTCTTTCTTTGCTTCCTCATTGCGCTTGGAATAGCGTCCCCTGCCCTTGGCACCGGAGCGCTCACCCTTGCCGTGCTTCCGTTCATACTCTGCGGCGCGGCGGCGGCCAAAATCACTCTTGTCGTGATAGTCTTCATGGTAATTCTCGGTGCGGATATACACGCCCGCAGACTTATCCTCCGCAAACATGCTGTCGTCAGCTACCTGGGCGGGTATGGACTTCGCTATGTAGCGCTCAATGGCGGGCAGGCTGTACACGTCCTGTTCAGAGCAGAATGTATATGCTTTTCCTGACTTTCCTGCCCGCGCCGTGCGCCCAATGCGGTGCACGTAATTTTCAGCCTCGTTCGGAATGTCAAAATTGATAACCATAGCAAGGTCATTTACGTCTATGCCGCGAGCGGCGACATCCGTAGCCACAAGGCACTTCACCTTGCCTTCCTTGAAACTGTCCATTATCTGCAGGCGCTTCTTTTGCGGCAAATCGCCAATGATGAATTCGCTCTGTACCCCGTTAAGCACCAGCCGCTTTGAAACAACCTCACAGCTACGCTTGGTATTGCAGAAAATGATAAGGCTTTCTGGAGTTTCCCGATTGATGATGCCCAAAAGTAAGCGCAACTTGTCATTGCTGGACACATGCAAAAGCTCCTGCTGAATTTCGTCTACCGTGATGTTTTCCGCATTAATCGTAATTTCGGCTGGATTCCGCGTATATTCCCACGCGAGGTTCTTCACGTAAGAATTCAAAGTGGCGGAAAAGAGCATGGTCTGCCTTTTTTCCGCAGCGGGAAGCACCTTGAGCAGGGTGCGCAGGTCGGGATAAAAGCCCATGTCAAACATACGGTCAGCTTCATCGATTACAAGGAAAACCACGTCATCGAACTTCATCTGACCGCCCTGATTTAAATCTATGATACGTCCGGGAGTACCGATGATGATGTCGATGCCTTTCTTGAGCGCCGCAATCTGTTTGTCATAGCCAACACCGCCATAAAAGCTTTCACAGGAAAGCGAGGTGCCGGAAGCAAGCTTTTCCGCTTCTTCCTGAACTTGCACGGCAAGCTCACGGGTCGGCACCATGATCAATGCTTTTTTTCCGTTTGCTTCCTTGCGTGTTAAGATTTCCTGAATAATGGAAACAAGATACGCCGCAGTTTTTCCAGTTCCTGTTTGTGACTGCACATACAGATCACGTCCTTCAAGGGATGACTGCAAGACCTGTTCCTGTACCGGGGTACAGTCAACATACCCGGCGCTTGCAATTCCCTTCACCAAATCTTCATGGAGGGAAAATTCTGTAAATTTCATGTGATACCCTGTGTCTATATATAATAAAACCGCCTAAACGGTTCTTACGTCAATAATACGCTTCCTTTTATTGTACTATTTTTATAAATTAATGTATAGTGGAATATTATGGAAGACAAAACAGAATATCAGGCAGGGCTTCTCGCAAACCGCCTCTGCAAAAACTATAAAAAGCTTCGAAAATGGGCGCGGAAGAACGGCATCTGCTCCTACCGCCTCTATGACAGGGACATTCCCGAAGTTCCCCTCGCCCTTGACCTCTACACCTTCCTCCCCGAAAACATCTCAGACAGGACAAAAGCCGCAGCACATCTGGCACAGACCAATGCCCTCATCAGCGCCAACGGTCCTGACGGGCAGGCAGCCCTGCAGGATGAACTACAGCGCAGCTATATACATCTTTCTCTCTACGAACGCCCTGATGAAAAAGCGGAAGAAGAGGAAAAACGCTGGCTGCAGGCAATGGCTCTGGCAGCAGCCCAAAGCATAGGCATCGACAAAGACCGTGTAATAATAAAGACACGCAAAAAACTCAGCGGCACGGCATACGGCCGTCTGGAACAATACGAAAAAATCCAGACAGAGCAGCACATCACAGGCATCGTGCCGGAACAAGGGCTGCTTTTTTTGGTAAATCTGACAGACTATCTGGACACCGGTCTCTTTCTGGACCACCGCCCCTTGAGGAAACAGCTTTTTGCAAGCTGCAAGGACAAGGCTGTGCTCAATCTCTTTTGCTATACGGGCAGCTTTTCCGTGTACGCGGCAGCAGGGGGCGCAAGCCGTGTGGACAGCATAGACCTCAGCAATACCTACTTGGACTGGGCAAAAAGCAATTTTCGCCTCAACAGCCTTGAGCCATCGAGTAAACGCTATCAGTTCATACGGGAAGATGCCGTTTCCTTCCTCTGCCAAAACGCAGAAAGCGGCAGGGGGCAAAAATACGACATCATCATACTCGACCCGCCCACATTCAGCAATTCAAAAAACACCAGTACCACGCTGGACATCAAGCGCGACTGGCAAAAGCTCATTGCAGACAGCCTTGCACTGCTCAATCCCCAAGGCACTCTTTATTTCTCGACAAACAGCAAGAGCCTTAAATTTGACGAAAAAGCGATACAACCCTCTTCCCGCTACAGCATAGAAGCGCTGAAAGACACCGTTCCCGAAGACTACCGCAATGAAAAAATACACCGTGCATGGAAAATAAAAAGCCTTGCAGGGTGAGAGCTGCCCCTGCAAGGCAAACACTATAGGAGGACTTTTATGGACCTTTAATTATCTGACTGAGTGATGACATTCTTCCTTTCACGGACAATGTACTGGCTAAAGCCGCTCTTATCGAGCTTGCTTGCAAGCTCTTCGACATCCTCAGTGGCGACATCCCTGATGACCACACGGGTGATGTTGCCGACCTTCTGGTAAGCTATGTTGGTAAAACCAGCCTGCACCAGACGGCGAGCCATAAGCTGAGCGTTGTTCTTGTCAGAAAAAGCGCCGAGCTGTATGTCCCAGCGGCCAGCAAGCGTTTCCACAGTGGTATCATCGGGCACAAACTCGCTTTCCGTCACCAGGCTCACTTTCTGAGAAGTGCTGACGGCAGCTACCGTTTCCGCCTTTACCTCAGCCTTGTCTGCCTGCGTAACGACGGCTTCTTTGGTCGCGACCCCAGCATCGTCAGCATTGCTTACGATTTCCAAGGACACACGTGCTGTCCCCGTATCCGTAAACCCCAGCTGCTGGGCGGCTGCCTTGGACACGTCAATTTCCCGCCCCTGTACGAAAGGACCGCGGTCATTCACGCGCACATTCACAGACTTTCCGTTGTCCAGATTAGTCACTTTGAGAATTGTGCCGAAGGGCAGCGTTTTATGTGCAGCGGTAAATCCATACATATTAAATATCTCGCCGTTTGCTGTGCGGCGTCCGTTGAATTTATCCGCATAATAAGACGCAACAACATTCGTTTTGTACAATTCTTCCGCAAAAGCGGTCGTGGCTATGCCAATCAAACTTAACATGACAAATAATTTCGTTGCTTTCATACTGATATTATCGGACAGGGGAATTTTTTGTTAATACAAATACAGATAAAAAAACCGGCTGCCATTGCAACCGGTTTTATGTAGCAGTGCTAACTTACTTCGCCTCGGCAGCCTTCATGCCATAGCGCTTGTTGAAGCGGTCAATGCGTCCCGCAGTATCAACGAGCTTCTGCTTGCCCGTGTAGAACGGGTGGCAGGCAGAGCAAATTTCAACGTTGATGTTCTGCACTGTTGAACGGGTCTCGATTACGTTGCCACAAGCGCAGGTAATCTTTGTCAGCTTGTATTCAGGGTGAATACCTTTTTTCATTTGTATAACTCCTTTTCTTGCCCGATACTGTAGAAATGCCGGTCAGCACTACCTTACACAAAAAACGCTTAGCAACGCCATAACAGGCTTAAGCTAACAGCGCGTAGTGTTTTCAAACCACGCTGTGTTTGTATCATTCCCTCACCGTTACAAATCAAGACAGTACCACAAGAATGTGTTTACTATAATAGCAGAAAGGCCAGGCCTTAGTCAACAGCAGCGCTGCCGGTGTTCATGTTGGCCAGGAAAGCATCGTTGTTCTTGCTCTTCTTCATCTGCCCAAGGATAAGCTCCATAATCTCGGCGTCTTCCATGGGATTGATGACCTTGCGCAGAACCCAGAGCTTCTGCAGCGTGGCCTCATCCAGCAGGAGCTCTTCCTTGCGGGTACCGCTCTTTTTGATGTTGATGGCCGGGAAAAGGCGGCGCTCGGCAAGCTTCCTGTCAAGGTCAATCTCGCTGTTACCGGTGCCTTTGAATTCCTCAAAGATAACCGCGTCCATGCGGCTGCCGGTGTCGATAAGGGCCGTGGAGATAATCGTAAGGGAGCCGCCCTCCTCAATGTTGCGGGCAGCGCCGAAAAAGCGCTTGGGCTTATGCAGGGCGTTGGAATCCACACCGCCGGAAAGCACTTTGCCGGATGTGGGCACCGTCTGGTTGTAGGCCCGGGCAAGACGGGTGATTGAATCCAGCAGGATAACCACATCCCGCTTGTGCTCCACAAGGCGCTTAGCCTTCTCCAGCACCATTTCGGCAACCTGCACATGGCGGGTGGCCTGCTCATCGAAGGTAGAGGAAATAACCTCGCCCTTGATGGCCCGCTCCATGTCGGTAACTTCCTCAGGACGCTCGTCGATAAGAAGCACAATCAGGTAGACCTCAGGATTGTTGGTAGTGATGGCATTCGCCACCTTCTGCATAATCGTCGTTTTACCGGCCTTGGGCGGAGCCACAATCAGCAGGCGCTGGCCTTTGCCGATAGGGGCAAAGAGGTCGATAATACGGGTGCTGTACTCGGAGGAAACCGTCTCCAGCGTAAACTTTGAGTTGGGATAGAGCGGTGTCAGGTTCTCAAAAGGCACGCGGGTCTGGGCGACCCGGGGCTCATCGAAGTTCACGGTCTCGATGCGCAGCAGGGCAAAGAAGCGCTCCCCGTCCTTGGGGCTGCGGGTCTGGCCGTAGATAGTGTCGCCGGTTTTCAGGTTGAAGAGGCGGATCTGGCTGGGCGAGATGTAGATGTCGTCCGGACCGGGCAGGTAGCTGTTCTGGGGGCTGCGCAAAAAGCCGTAGCCGTCAGGCAGGATTTCCAGGGCTCCTTCGG
>CAKZZK010000266.1 GCA_937885235.1 uncultured Treponema sp. | reverse complement strand
CGTGACTGGAGTTCAGACGTGTGCTCTTCCGATCTATGTTTGCAGGTGCCACCATGCAAACATCATGCTCTTTTCCCAGCACCTCAAAGAGGGTGACAATGCCCTCCGCGTCATAGCCGTCATCATTGGTCAGCAGGATTTTCATAGCAAATGCACACCCCTCATGGGCTTCACCTCATAGCAGGACGCACGGAAGCCAAAGATACGCTCGTAGTCGAGCAGCTTTTCCTTGTAGCGCTCAACATCACCGCTCCGCAGGATGGTATACGCACAGCGCCCAAACCCCTTGCCCGTCACGCGCCCGCAGTTCACCGGATTGCGGAGGTCATCAGGCGAAAGGTCTAGCTCCTGCACCCGCTTGAGGAGCCAGTCTATTTCGGGACAGGAAAGGTCATAGAGGTCACGCAGGTTTTTGTGGCTGCGGTTCACGGCACGGGCAAACATGGCAAAGTCATTCGAGACGAGCCCTGCCTGAGCATCCAGCACATAGCGGTGCTCGTTTATCACGCAGATAAGGCGGCGGCGCGTATCCTCGTTCACCACGGAAAGCACCTCGTTCCGCTCTGCCCCGCTCTCCTCGTAACGCCAGCCGCCGTACACATTCGACCGCTGCTCCTTGAGCTCGCCCAAAAGCAGGACGTTTTCAGGCTGCTGCAAGCTCTCTTCGTTCCAGGTCGTCACACGGGGAACACGGGCATCAGTGAGGAGAATCACCCTGTCGCTGAAATTGAATGGAATGATGTCGCAGGTATTCTTCGCGTAATCCGTGAGGACCACGGAATTATCCTTTGCATAAATCGCAGTAAAATTGTCTGCTTTCAGATTGATGGCGCCGTAATACAGCTTGTTAGCGCGCTCAATAACCTGCAGGAGCACATCCTCCGAACAGCGGAAGGAATTCAGCTCCCTCACAGCCCAGGTTGCCGCTATCTTGATGGCTGTGGTGATGCCAAAGCCCGCGGAGG
Organism: uncultured Treponema sp.; assembly: GCA_937885235.1. Lineage (GTDB taxonomy): Bacteria > Spirochaetota > Spirochaetia > Treponematales > Treponemataceae > Treponema_D. The sequence continues at coordinate 32,616 of CAKZZK010000266.1, read as the reverse complement.
GCAAAATCTTTGTATAAATCGTAAAATTCATGCCGCAGCAGTCAAAGCCACCGCTCGAAAAACCATAGATAACCGATTTTAAGGCATTTGCCCACTTGTCCTCTTTGCGGAACTTGAGCGAAGCCGTGCTGCCCCGCTTTCTGTCGTCCAGCTGCACAAAATAAAAACGCAGGTTGGAATCCTCGCGCCGCGATATTGCCACATACACAGGCAGGTCAACCGCCATGGAAAGCGTTTTGTCTTTGAAAAACCATGAATGTTCGCCTATGAGATGAAATCTCCCCGGCGCAACAGCAGTCACATCCGGCGGCACACCATACTCTTTCCTGTGGGCTTCAATAATTTCATCCATATTTTTCCTTCATGTTTGTTTTTTTATTGCAATTTTACGTTTAAGACACTAGTATAATATAATGAAAATTGTTATTTTACAAGTTTTTTGTGCAATTTTTTCTGGATTTATGGAAGCAGCATCCATATCAAACGAAGTGCTTCCCTTCGGCTCCCCCCTCATAGCGCTATTTTCCCTCGTTCCCCTCTATATAATACTCTATCAAAGCAAAAGCTACAAGGCTTGTTTCTGGTTTATGTTTTTCCAAGCCATCACCGTGCACCTGCTTTCAAGTTTCTGGCTCGCCAATTTTCGCGATTTCGCCATATTCACCCTTGGAGCAAGCGCGGTGGGCACCGGCTGGCTTGCAGGACAGATGGGCCTCTTCTTTCACTTTATGCCCGCACAGAGAAAAAAGACATATATAATAGAAGAAAACGGAGGATTTCATCACTTTGCCCAGTTTTCGCGCATCCTGTGGTTCTGCGCCTGCTGGGTCTCTTGGGAATGGTTCAAGTCAACGGGATTTCTTGCCTACCCCTGGGGCACGCTTTTTCTGGGCGCCTTCCGCTGGAAAATCCTCACGCAGATTGCGGACATCACGGGGCAGTGGGGCATCAGCTTTATCTATGCCCTCTTTGCCGCACTTGTCGGCGAAGGACTTATGACGCTGCGGGAACTGCCCCACGCCGCAGCCCCCGAGGTGCTTGCCTCGCGTTACCGGCAGGCGGCGGCATTCACCGCTTCCATCTTTGCCGTCTGCGTTGTCTACGGGCTTTTCCAATACTTCATCCCCCGCATTCCTGAAAAATTCATTAATACGATAATCGTACAGCAGAACATAGACCCGTGGGAAGGCGGGGAGAAAGCCTCCATCACCATCTCCCAGAAGCTCACCGAGGACGCGGCCGCCTTTATGCGCTCCCACGGGCAGGAGCCGGAGCTGGTGCTCTGGAGCGAGGGCGTTCTGGAGCACCCCTTTCCCCGCGACCGCAGCTACTACGAAATGTTTCCCGAAGAGGAAAGTCTTGGCAGCTTTATCCGCCGTATGCACATTCCCTTCATTATCGGCGGAACGACGTACCTCAATCCTGAAAAAAAGCACTACGCAAACAGCGCCATATTCTTTGACAAAGCAGGCACTTATGCCGGTTTTTACTCAAAGATACACCTCGTCCCCTTTGCCGAGGCAATTCCCTTTGCAGACAGCCCGCTGATGAAGCTCTTTATGCAGAAAGTCGCAGGCTTTTCAAGCAGCTACAGCTCCGGCAGGCAGTATGTGCTTTTCAAGGTGCCCGTTGACACGAGCCGCTACGCCACCGCGCCGCTCGAAGAAAACCTCAGCCTCTATGCCACTGTCCCCCTCAACGCTTACGGCATTGCAGACCCCTTGGTGACGGAGCAGTTCATCCAAAACCGCACGCAGAACCCGCGCAATTTCGTTTCCTTCACTACGCCCATCTGCTTTGAGGACGCCTTTCCCGACGTCTGCCGGAAGCTCTTCCTCATGGGAAGCGAGGTCTTCATGAACATCACGAATGATTCCTGGTCTCTGACTGCTTCTGCAGAATACCAGCACTTTGTCGCGGCAAGCTACCTTGCCATTGAATACCGCAGCACGCTCGTCCGCTGTGCGAATGCGGGCTACTCGGTGGTGCTTGACCCCGCGGGACGCATCATAGACGACCTGCCCGTCTTCACTGAGGATGCCCTCTGCGCCAAGGTTCCCGTCTATAAACGGCAGCTCACCTTCTTTGCCCGATGGGGTGACTGGCTTATCTACCTCTGCTTCTGCTGCATGGGGGGATACATTCTTTACGCTTACGTCTGCCTGCGATTTTTTCAATAAATTTTTCGGAGGTGTTACAAAATGTATGCTGGCATAAGAAAAGGGCATACTTTCTGTAACACCTCCTAATCTTGATTTGCCTTGATGACTGTCCACTCGGTGATATTTCGTTCCGCGCTGCTGAAATTTACACCAATTTTAAGAAGTTTACGCCTGTCTGCAGCATACGGAGCGGCGTAGCCTTGTTTTTCTATCTGTGACAAAGCTTCTTCTGCCGAAGCATCTCGCTTGAATTCAAAAATATATACGAATTCCTCAGTCTCCACGATACAGTCAGCCCTCCTCTTTGCCGAATGCTGCTCTACACGCAAAAACTGACCAAGAAGCAAAAAAGTCAGATATATGACATTCTGAAAATCCCTTTCAAAGAGCCTGTCATCAATTACGCCTGTCGCATAGGGTAAACAGGCAAAGAGCGCAGTAAACTGCTCCCGAAGGACATCTGTAGCACCTTCTTCTATCGCATCATCAATTGCAAAAATATCAGCCCCTGTTCCTCCTTGTGTGTTGTGCAGATATACGGACGCAAGGCTTTCTGAGAAACCATATTTCACCTCATCGTTAGGGTATCCTAACGTATATCGCTTACGCCGTGCATCGTAGGCTTTTATGGTCAGATAGCCAGACTGATAAAGCAGAGGCACAAGATTTGGGTTGTCAGGACGGTAGTCACTTATTTCTTCGGCAGTGGTATATAGCTTTCCGTCGCTGAACTGCCGCGGGTTGCAGCCACCTTCTTTCAGCATCTTTACAAGGAATGATGGCGTTCCTGTTTCAAACCAATACTTGCCAAAATTTTTGGAACTAAATGCACTTATCAGGCTAAAGGGGTTATAGATATCCGCGCAACCTGCGGTAAAATGATAGCCATCATACAGTCGCTTAAGTTCTGCAAAGCAGTCCTCTCGAGTCATGCCATGCGCTAAAGCCATTGTATCTATCTCTGGCGCAAAGTTTTTTTCCAGTTCATACTGCGTTATACCACAAATTCCAGCATAATCACCGTACATAGAGATGTCCTGTAATTGATTCAGGTCGCTAAAAATGCTTACCTTGCTGAATTTTGTAACACCCGTGAACAAGACAAAGCGCAGATGACCATCCTGACTTTTGAGCTGCCCGAACAGCCCCTTGAATATGGCTTGGTTTGCCTCTCTCTGTTTTTCTTCCAGCACCAAAGTTTCAAGGAGGGGCTTGTCATACTCGTCCACAAGGACAACCACTTTGCGCCCCGTCTGTTTGCGGGCAGCTTTGATAATATCTGCAAAACGCAATCCCGGCGACTCATTCTGCTTGGGACAAGCGTAAAGCGTCTCCCACTCCCGCAGATGAGCGTCAATAATCTCGTTCAGACCATCTGGATTAGCATAATTCTGTCCAGAGAAATCAAAGTGCAACACAGGATACTCCGCCCACTCAGTCTCCTCGTCCGCAATGGCAAGCCCCGTAAACAGCTCCTTTCTGCCTTGAAAGTAGGCTTTCAAGGCGGAAAGGAGCAGACTCTTGCCAAAACGCCTTGGGCGACTCAAAAAATAGGGGCTTGAAGACTGTACAAGTTTGTATATAAACTCAGTTTTATCCACATAGACAAAGCCCTCTTCCCTGAGTTTTCCAAAATCTTGTATACCTATTGGCAGCTTACGCTGCAATTTGTGCGCGTTGCTCATACTTATCAGTTTAACATGATTGCCATCTTCCTTCAACGAAAATACTGCATACGTAAGCTAGGGAAACACTGAATAAATCTGAAAACTGTGATATAATGCAAGTATGAAACAGCAGACCTTTACCGATGCCGAATATGAAGGGCGAAAAAGAAAGACGAGGCGGGAAGAGTTCCTTGACAGCATGGACTCAATAATACCATGGGCACAGTGGTGTGCAGTGATAGAGCCTCACTATCCCAAGGGGAAGAGGGGGCGGCCGCCGATGGGGATAGAGAAGATGCTGAGGATGTACCTGCTCCAGGCGTGGTTCTCCCTGTCGGACGAGGGAGTCGAGGACGCCATGTACGACAGCTATGCCTTCAGGAAGTTCAGCAGGATAGACTTCATGACGGAACAGGTTCCGGATGCCACCACGCTCCTGAAATTCAGAAGGCTCCTTGTGGAAAAAGGCATCAACGAAAAGCTGTTCGTGGACGTGAACGCACGGCTGGAAAAGGCGGGCCTGATGATGCATGGCGGCACGGTCATCGATGCGACGATAATAGCTGCACCCAAATCGACAAAGAACAAGAGCGGCAGGCGCGATGGGGAGATGCATCAGACCAAGAAGGGGAACGAATGGCATTTCGGGATGAAGGTGCATTCCGGCTGCGACGCACAGACAGGGTACGTCCACACGATAACGGCAACGGCGGCGAACGAGCACGACATAACGGAGGCGCACAGACTGATAAGGGGCGATGACGAGGTGGTATACGGCGACTCGGGATATTTGGGAATCGAGAAACGGGACGAGATAAGGGATGACGAGCACCTTTCGAAGGTTGAATACAGGATAGCAAAAAGGCCGTCGAGCCTGAAAAGCAAAATCGGCAACGGGGGGACAGACTGGGACAGGGAGATTGAGAGAAGGAAAGCGAGCGTAAGGAGCAAGGTGGAATGGCCGCACCTTGTGGTAAAGAGGCGGTTCGGATACTGCAAGGCAGCCTACAGGGGGCTGAAGAAGAACCTCAACCGGTTCTACATACTTTTCGCCAGCGTGAACCTGCTGAAAGTCCTGCAGGGCGGGCGGAGTGTCGAATTCCGTTCGGTCTCCCTCTAGGTTTGGGGGAGAGCGACCTGCGGGAAGCCCGTCCCGCAGTCTCCTGAATGGCAGGAAACACGGAAATGCCGGTTTTCTGCCAACATGTCTTTCCAAATTTTTGTTAAAAGTGGAACATGGGAAAAAAATTACTTTTATTCAGTGTTTCCCTAGATATAATTTGTAAAAAAATAATAATCATCTATCAATAAATGAGAGACATACCGTGCTACCATAGCGGTAGAACCTACGGCTTTAGGACTGCGGGCTTGCAGCTCTGGTGATGGATTCCATGAGGTGCAGGAATGCGGACTTGTCTGCAACGGACACCTGCTTGAGCAGCGCGAGAATCTTTACGTCTTCGGCAGAATAGGACTTTGCTGCGGCAACTTCGTCGCCAAGGACGAGGGCTTCCACCGTTGTGTTGAGCGCGACGGCAATCTTGCATGCGTAGTCTGCGGGGGGCATAGAGGCACGGGCATTCAGATAGTTTTCAAGAGACCGCTTGGAGATGCCGGTCTTGTACGAAAGCTCTTTGAGCGTAATGTCTTCATATTCAAGGATTTCCCTGAGATTCTCTTTGAATGTGCTGCCCATACCCCATCATACTTCGATGTGCGTGTCTACAGCGTTGACAGTACGCAAAACAGGTGCTAAAATAGCCAAACAAACGCAGATTGAATACACAGATGACGTGTATTTAATTATAGAAGATTTTAGTACGGGAGGAGTACAGGATGAAGAAGAAAATGCTACTTGTCGGTGCCATCGCCTGCATTGCGGTGGGAGCAGTGGTTTTTGCGCAGCATAAGCACAAGAACATAAATCGTGCGCCTTCAAATGAAGTATCGACCGAACAGGAAAGCGATACGGGTGCCAGTGCATCCAGTACCGATGACGAGGGGAATAAAGCAAATTCCCCAGAAGACAGCCTGTCCCGCGACCAGATAATCTATGCCATGCTTATGAACCAGCTCCAATACTCCTTGCAGATAATACAGCATTATAAAAACAAAGCCATCCTCGAACAGGAGTATGACACTATCATCTGCAAAATTGACAAGACAAAGCTGAAGGATGAAAAAGGGGACTCTATAGTCGCATACAGCGATATGCTTACAACCTTGACCAGTCTAAAATTAGATGAAAATGAAAAACTCTTTATAAAGGCGCAGGCAGAAAAAGAAAAAAGCGAAGCTATGTATAAATCTTTGTCCTCATTAGGAACTTCAGCCGGTGTGGCGATAGCATCCTTTGCAAAAGGAAATCCCGCACAAGCCGTTGCAGGCCTACTGTATGCGGGAGTTTCCACCGCATTTAACTACCGCAGCATAATGAATGACCTTGAAAATCAGGCAGATGAGGCCATGTTCAAACTTGAACAAAATGAGTTAAAAACTATAGACGGACAACGAAATGGACTTTTCGTAAATTATGCCAAATTCATTACCACGTACAATATTCCCAAACAGTACGAGATAAAGGAAGACCAGATGCGGTGGCTGGTTGAAAAACTCGATTCCCCCAAAACAGATGCAAATGAAAAGGCAAATATGCTTTCAGCGAAAAAAGATATATTCGCTATTTTTCCCCCGTTCTGGTATGAGCTTGGCGCGGCTTACCAGGAAGCGGGAGATACAGCGCGGGCAAAAGCGTGCTATGCCGAATTTGAAAAGCTAAAAAAAGACTATTCGATTATTGACAATGACTCGTATTACACGGAGCTTGCCAAAAATATGATTCAAATTCTGATGGCGGAAGATAAAAACGGAAGCAACAGGAAAGCTATCGAAGGCTATCTGGAAATCATCGAGAAAGACGGTACGGTCAGCAATGAGTCAGAAAACAGGCTGTATCTGGCGACAATCTATGCCGCGCTTGGAAATAACGACAAAGCGCTTAAAGCGCTGGAACTCATCATTATCGAAAACCACAAATATGTGCTCCCCGCACGGGAGCTGTACGAACTGATTCTGGCGAGTTCGTCTGACAAAGATATGTATAGAGACCTTTATATGATGAAAGAATGGAACATAGAGTTTGAAAAAAAGGACGGGCGCATACCGCTTACAAAAACCGACGTGCTTGCTTTCTCTGTACCCCGTTCCATTGCTGAAAGCTATTCGATGACTATAAAGATAGACAATACAGATTTCACCCCCATTTTAAAGAATCAGTCATCTGACAGATGGTATTACAGCACCGATTACCCGTTGGAGAAACTGAAATCAAAGAAAAACACGAAAGAAGTCTCTATCATCCTTGCAAACCGAAACAAAACAAAGTCAATACAGGAAATGGTTTTCCAGTATCATCTTGCCTACTTTGATGAGAAAGACATAACGACTTTAAAGAAGGCCCATCCGCTGTATAAGAGCAATAAAAAAGCCGACAAAAGACCGCTGGCCACGGAAGACATATTCTCCGTGAACATAAGCGAACTGCTCAAAACCAAGGATTACGAAAAGGCGGAAAAAGCATATCTGGAATCTCCATATATGTATAATACAAATATCTCATTTCTTCCCAAGAAGTCTGGCTTCTTCTCGTACCAGATGCTGTATATGCGGGATGCAGCTATGAAGTGGTATGGCTTTTCAAAGTACGGAGACATTGAACCCACTTCAGAGAGGGAGATTTAAATTATGCAGCAGGCACCAAAATTGAAAAGAGCCTTTGTAGTTTGCCTCTTTGCCATCACGCTTGCCTCCGCAGCCTTTGCAGAGCGCATAAAGATACTGACCTTCAACATCTTGGGGCGCCAGTATGGGCATACGGAAACGAATGAGGAGTGGATAGGCTCTATAAGCAGCATCATCAAGGACAGCGAGGCATCCATCGTACTGCTGCAGGAAGTGGGGAAGGAAGCTGTCTTGGAAAGATTATTAGAAAAACTTGGGGAACGGAATTGGGAGTACTGCTATTCGCCTAAAACCGCCTCCTGCCCCATAAATCTGACAAACGCCGTGCTCTACGACCATAACAAGGTGCTGACATCACGGGGCGATGTCTTTCACAGCGATTTTTCCTCGCAATACCCCTTTGAAAAAGGCAACACCCAGGTGATTGCATTCTCTCCCGTAAACGAGCGGAGACTAAGTTTTTTGCTGGTAAACGTCCATCTGTCATTCAACAACAAACGTGAAGAGGATTTTAAATCCCTTGAAACATTGTATGCACAACAAAAATGGCTCTACGATACCGTCATCATTGGCGGCGATTTCAACAAACCGTGGCGGGAACTAAAAGCTTCAAACCTTGCTGATGCGGTGATTGACGGACCAAACTGGAAATTTGATAATTCCCCCTTATGGACAACTCTTGGCAAGAACGGCAAGAAGGCAAAGGGAATCTCACTCGCAAACGATTACGACCATTTCGTAATCAAGGAAGGTCTCGTAAGGCTCGTGGAAGGGTCAAAGCATCCCTTTGCAGGACGCTCCAACAAGACATTCAAATCCATAGCGGCAGGGGAGGCAACATACACAGACAACAATAGCTATCACAAGGGCGTGTCAGACCATCTGCCGGTTGTAATCACGGTGGAATTTTGAAATATAGAAGAAAAAAAGAGAAGAGGTGAAATATGATAGAGCAAGGATTGCAGAAATGCAAGGAAAGATTTAACCAGATTTCAAACGAAATTGAAAATGGATTAAGTGGCGAAGCATCCAAAAAAGAATGGAGGGGCTGGCATGACAAAATCGAGCGACGCTTTAACTTGTTCAACACGGACAAGATTTTTATTGTTACCGCAGGTATGTTGAAAGCGGGTAAATCCACGTTGGTAAACCTTTTGGCAAGAACGCCCGATGCCTCGCCAATTGGCTTTGGAGTTGACACGACACTCCGCCCCGCGCTCATAAAAATGGCAGACAAAGACAGTGACAGCGAGGGAGCTATCTATGTGTACAATACAGAGACTGTTTCTGACGATGAAAGACAGCGGGAACTGGAAAAAATAATCGACAGTATTCGCGGCATGGAATCAGAATGTCCTTCTGCAACGCACTATGCCCTTAGTCAGGATAATTTGATAAAAATCCTTTGCAGTAAGACAGGCACAAACGACTGGCTTGCCACAGAACCGCTGCTTGTCATTGTGGAAGTACCATATAATGAAGACAGCAAACTTTTCTCACAGAATAACTGCGTCATTTTTGACATGCCGGGGCTCGATTCGATTGATGCTGCAATTTCAAAAGATTTTGATGCTTACAATGCTATTTTTAAAGAATGCGACCTTGTTCTTTTCGTCCAGAGCAATATAGCACCTTTGAATAACACAGCCTCTGAATTCATAAATGAAATCGGAAAACGCAATAAAGCTACCTATCATATTGTACAGAATGTCATGGACACAGGCTGGTGGTTAAAGGATAAGACAAAAGGTATTCTTGATTGGGTAAAGAGCGCATTAGGCAACTTAGAAAACAGGCTTGGAATAGCAGAGAAGCCTACACTGTATTTTGCGAACCTCGGTGAAGCGTATGATGCCATTCTCAGGCCGGAAGTTATAGACACCAAGAAAATGAGCGCTTCGTCTCTTCTCAAAGAGTCAGGCTTCGAAGGAACAGAAAGAAAACTGTGTAATGACATACAGACAAACGGTATGGAAAAGCGGATGCTGCATTGCAAAGACGAACTCTGCGAGAAGCTAAACGAAGCCTCTCTCTTTATTGACGAAAAAATTACGTCAATCACTGAAGAGATTAAAAACTGCGACAGCGTCGTAGAGAAGCTGGAAGCGGATTACGAAAAGCTCAGCTTGTATGGCGAAAAAGCCGCAGAAGGATTATGGGGACTCGTTCCGCCTACAATAAATGTATCAGACGACAAAATGGAGCAGTTTGAACGGGATTTTAAAGACGGTTTTGATGCGGAGAAAAGAAAATATCCCGCTATAGCAAAGAAAGCAAAAAGCTTTAAAATTAAAGCCAGCCACGTCAATAAGTTTTTCGACAGCTGCATAGCCTGTGCGGAAAAGCAGGTTAAAAGCATTCTCGAGGGTGAAAAGCTCTGCGATATAGAAATAGGAGAGTGCAGACTTACAGACATATTGAGAAACCGAATTGAATCCTTGGCAAAAGAACTAAACGACTCTGGCTTCAATATGTCTGGACAGATTTTCTCTATTGCTGAAAATAAGGAAATAAATATAGACACATCCGCTCTCGCAAAAATGAACGCTGATAATTTCTATTTTGAAGAGAAATATATTATTTTCTCGTTGGAAAGGAAAATAGAAGTTTCCAAAGATAAAATTGATATGTTTTATCAAAATTTACTTACCCATTCAAAAGGACAAATTGAACGCATAGTGACTAAAAAAGCTCCAGCAATAATACAGAACTGCTTAAAGGAGCATATTGACGCTTGCCTGCAAGAAAGCATTTCCAAAACGAAGGGTGAAATAGAAACTGTAAAGGGCGAGCGCGGTAACAAAATCGCTGACAAAGACGTTTTTGAAAGAACAAAGGGCGAACTTGTCAGCTTGATAAAAGAGAGCAGGAGTGTTGCATTATGAAACAAATATTCAGGCAAGGATTTCTTATTCTTGTTTTAATCGCGCTGTACTTTGCCGCAAAGCTGTACGCACAGGGACGCTTCTTGAATGAAATGCTTCCCATTCCCATTCTTAGCTGGCTGTTCTATGCTGTAGTGCTGTTTGCCCTGTATAAGATTATCTTGCAGCCTATTATAGAATTCCGGCAGCTTACCCGTGCTGACCGCAGCGGCAGTTCAGATATTGTGACTGAGGCAGAATATATAAGGCGGCAGCTTGAAAAAAAAGGCAAAGACGAGGATTATTGGAAAATAAACGACGAGCTTAACAGACTTGAGAAAAACGAAGAGGTACTTGCGGATTTGACCAGCAAGTATTACGAAAAACTGTCGTCAGAGGCTAGCGAGACTATAACCCAGTACAGCTGGAAAGCTGTGCTGTGCGTTGTCTTCAGCCGCAACAACTTTATAGACGGCGTTTTGATGCTCTTTGCCCAGCTCAAAATGGCGATGAAATTGATGGAGCTTTACGGCTACAAACTGTCGCCGCTTTTCAATATGCTGTGCTTCTTCTGGATTGCCACAAACTCTGCCATGAACGGCATTTTTAGTCAGGCTACAGCAGATTCCGTCGGAGATGTGTTTGCCGATATGCTGCTTGATGGAGGAATAATCACAGAAGGGCTTAGTTCTAAATTGATTGCTAGGATGAGTTCATTCATACTAGAGGCTCTGACGGCGGCAACAACTGTTCATGTGACGGGCATTATAATCAACAGAAAGCTCAGGGGCGAAAGAAAAAACATCACGATAAAGGAGCTTTTTAAAATACGCAGGGAAAGCTGGCTTAAACTGCTAAACGAACTTCCACGCAACCTGCTCTCTAAAGCTAAAAAGCGGGATGCGGAAGCAACTGAATATAAGGCAACATTAAAAGAAATTTTTGGAGGAAATAATGAAGAGTATTGATTTGAAATACTGGCCGCTCACAGGGGAAAGCAGGCTGATTGTCGATGGAGAGAAAAGGGAAAACTATCCCCTCGCCCCCGGCAAGAATGCAAACGGGCAGGAGCTTTCTGCGTGGGCAATCGAATGTTTTAAAGATCTTTTTGAACCCTCTAAGTCAGTGCTTGCTATGCTTACAAAGAATGGAGGCACGATACCGGAGGACGCTTGTCTGGAAAATAACTCTGGCAAACTAAAAGAAAACACGCAAGAGATATTGCAGAAAGAGATTGACAAGATATTCGCCTTACAGAACGAATACATTCGCCGAGTGGAAACCTTTCTAGAAGCTGTTCTAAAACTCGAAAAGGCTCTAGAATATAAACTGAAGCAAGCGTTCCCGCTCGCTGAACAAGCCGAAGATGCAATCGCCTCACTCAAAGGCAAATACGATGACTCCAAAAAAAGCTTCTTAGAAGCGGAGCGGACTCGCTTTGAACGGAATTCTCTTTGCATTAAGTTCGTGGGAGAAGCCAGCATTCCTGCTTCAGAAAACGGGATAATAGTAAGCATCGCAGATAACGGCAATGTGCTTATCTACATATCCAGTCCATCTTTAGACAAGGCAGAAATTTCTGGCATAAAAGCAACAAATTTTGAAGACGCGTACCATCAGTGTCTGGGCAGGCTAGATAAGCAACTCAAAAACATTGCCGATGGATATGAAGTCATGCCCTCCATTCTTAAACCCTATTTTGTTCGCATTAAGGAATCAGCTGAAGAACAAACTGAAAAAGCGACAGAGCAATTATCAGAGAAGCAGCCAGAGGCATCACCAGCGGAACCATCAGGAAAGCCAGCTATGGAATCACCCCAAAAAGTATACAACCCCATTGAGATTGATAAATTATGTGACCATGCTGCGCAATCCTTGGAAGAACACCGCCTTCAGCTGAAACAACGTCGGGACGGCGACTACAAAGATCTTGAAGCCGCATTGCAATCAAATATTGAAAATCTTTTTACGGCATTGCCGCGCACAGAAGAAATTGCCACCTTGCTTGCTGGCGGCGAAAGAAGCTCTGCCATTGTTATGAAAAAATCCTTTGGGATGGCACGCGCGGAGGTGATTTCCCGTTTTTTACAGCTAACTAAACAGATTGACAAAGTTACTGATGACGTAAAGGGGTGTATAGCAGAAATCTTGGCTGAACACACACAACTAGGAAGCATTGTACCTCTGAAAAACGCGAATTCTGCTACCACATGGTTCGAGATGCTTCTTGAACAATTCGATGCCCCAGAATGCTCCCGCATTCATGACGCTTTGCAGAGCTTCAAAGACTTCAAGATACATACCGACTTGATAAGCATCGTTGATGATGCCTTTTCAGGAGCAGATATGTCGCAGACAAAGGGAATGGCAAGCGCAGAAGATGTACGCTTTTTCCTTGAAATGCAGATGACCAACATCCAAACAAAAATCAGGAATAGCACGAGGGAGCTGTCTAAAGCTCCTAACAGGGAGCTGTATGCCGCTGTCTGTGATTTTCAGGCAAGGCTGCGCTGCAACAATAAATAATATTGCCGCAAGGAGATAAACAGTATGGCTATTGAAACTTTAAAAAGCAGTATAAAAACTGTAACCAAAAAAATCGAGGATGCAGTCCGCAAAAGCACAGGGGCAGATCCGAAATCGTTTAAAGTCCTGATGCTTGGCGGCAGGCGCTGTGGAAAAACCAGTGCGCTTGCCCTTATAGTAAAGGGATTCAACGATGAAATTCATGGAGACCTAAACTTGGTTACCTCTCTCGATAAAGACGATTGGCTGGGGGAAAAAATACAAGAAATGGAAGGTTTTATGCGAAAAGATTCTTTTTTCCTTACCCCAGATGAAGGCCCCGGTTTAGACAAGAGGTCGCGCAAGTTGGAAATCAGCCTTAAATCACATTCCAACAGCAACTTAGACTTGTTGCTTACCGATGTCCCCGGCGAATGGATGAAAAAAGGCAGCGAAAATGAAGCAATAATGCAGGAAGAATTGGCCTCCTCAAATGTGTTCATCGTGGCAATAGATACGCCCTATTTGATGGAGGCGGATGGCAAATATAATGAAGCCCGGAATTATTGTTCGCATGTCTGTGAAAGGATACTGCATCTTGATTTTAGCGGCGATGCTAAAAAGATGATTCTCTTTGTTCCCCTGAAATGTGAAAAATACGTTCACATTCAAGGCGGCTTAGAGGAGATCCGCGACAGGGTAAAGGCTGCCTACCAGCCTGTATTTACTTCCTTATGTGGCCAGAATGCCAAGAATTGCGTACTTGCCATTACCCCTATAGTGACTATGGGCGTAATACAGTTTGGCACTTTTAAACGCGATGAAGCAACTGGAGCCATAGAAGAAAAGCTAGGCATTCCTACAGCAATATACCATAAAACAGCAGGGAAAACAGAGCTTGAGCCGAAGTACTGTGAGCAGCTCATTTACTACCTGCTTGCCTACATACTGAAAACAGCCGCTTTAATGATGAATAATAAGAAGGGACTTTGGAGGGGATTGCAATGGTTTGCCAATATATTCTTAAAGATGCCGACGGGAAAGAACTGGCTTGCCCAGACGGACTGGATTTTAAAGCAACTCAATACCTCTGATGATGGATACGAATTACTCTCCGATCCGCTTCACTTTAAAGGGTGATGTTATGGTAGTGTATGTCTATTGCAGCTACGATGGTTCGCCAGTCGGTTTCCAGCTGGGAAAAATAACGGTGGAACCATCGGCTGCCTCTCGGTACTATATGCTGAAAAAGCCAGAATCACCCTTTATTGCAAAAGTGTTTGGCAACGGAATCATTTCACGTGCCTGGGGCTGGAATACAGAAAACAGCACGTATTTCGTGCTGTATAAGGGGCTCAATGGCTTTGGCAAATACATAAACCTTGCCTTTGAATTCGCTGAGTCCGAATTCGATGGATTCACTCAATTCAAAGGCAATATGGACATGCTGCCCGACAAGGAGCTTGCCCGGCGTTGCGCTGAGTTTGTCTTGGAATCAGAAAATGATGCTGTATACGCACTTAAAATAGATGCGGGTAAAATACGTACATTCATCGACGAGATGAGGCAGCCCGGGGGAAAAGCTGCTGCAAATGAAGGTTGGACATACTTTAAATCTTCACGTCCCTCTGATGTCTCTGATAAAATTGCAAAGGCCGTTGACTTAAAGGTGAAGTATAAAAATGGAATCTATATGCATAGCGAGGAAAACAGATTTATGCAAAAAGAAAAACTGATATGGCCCGTTGCTGCAGGAGTTCTCTGTTTAAGTCTCTTCGGAAATATATTGCTGGGGAGAATAAGCTTGGCAATTCACAATTCGAATACAGATTTAGAAAACGAGAAGAAGAACTTAGAGAACGAAAAAGACAATTTAAATAGAGAAATTGCCTCGTTGATGGCGGAACGCATCAGCTTGCGGAATGAAATTGACAGGCTAAGGGGAGAAATTGATAATCGGGAAATTAATATTGCCCCACAGAGCGAAAGTACAGGGCAGAAAGAGGAGTAAAAAGCAATGACTAAAAATGAGAAGGAAAGAGCGTATGCAAAGGCATATTTTTATATTGCGTACCGCATTTATAAAAAAGATGGCTCTATAACGTCTCAGTGCCAGAAATGGCTGACAAAAGCTGCAAAAGCAGGTTCTTCGTTGGCAGCGCAAGTAAATGAAAAGGGATATTTTTCTCCAAAGAACCACGCGGAATGGGCTAAAGAGTATCGAAAAGAGCTGGGGTCTTGTGATGAGGATATAAAAAAATACATTTCCAACGCATTAGAAAAAAATGAGAAATCAATGGAGTCATTTAAAATCCTCATGCTTGGCGGGAAGGGAACGGGAAAGACGAGCACGATTGCCATGATAGTGGATGAATTTGATAAGAAGAGCTTTGGTAATTTGAATCTGCTGCCGTCATTTTCTAATGGTGATACGTTTGGACAGAAGCTTGCAGAAATGGCAGAACTTGCCAGCAAGGATGAGTTTTTGGAAAAAACTAGAGTTCCGACCTCTGAATCGGTAGTACACGAATTATCGATCAACCTCAAATCAACTCCTCTCAACAGCGGTATAAAAATGTCATTTATCGATATTCCAGGTGAATGGATAAAAGGCGGAGAATTTAACGAGAATATGGAAAAAGAGCTGAAATCTTCGAATGTATTCATCGTAGCAATAGATGCGCCTCTTTTGATGGAAGAAAATGGTGCTTTTAACGAGACAGTAAATTATTGTTCAGCAGTCTGTAATAGGATAAAACAGCTTGATTTGAGCGATGCTGGTGTAATGGCATCAGGGAAAAAGATGATTCTTTTTGTGCCTTTGAAATGCGAAAAATATTTTGCAGAAGGGCGTATGCCGGAAGTCAATGACAAAATCAAGGATCGCTATAAACCCACGTTTAATTTTTTACGCGGCAGTATTGCCCATAACTGCGAAGTCGCCATTGTTCCTATACTCACTATGGGAATATTTAAATTTGATGGTTTCAAAAGGGATAAAAACGGAGAAGTAAAGCCTTTTGCGAAATATGCAAAATTTATTGAGAAAACTTACAAATAATTAAGCATTTTTTATCATCTTTAATTTTTGTTACGCAAAGTTATATAAAATAATGAATTACTAAAATATTTCTTGTGGCACGGTTGCGCTTTTTAATGCCTTAGTGTACAATAATAATCATATTTTTGTAGGCAGTTTGTTGGCTGTGCCGGAGGTCAAACATGAGCGTGAAAGTCCGCGAGCAGAGGGGGAAGCTGTACCTCGACATCTACAATGGCGGGGTAAGGAAATGGGAGTCGCTGCACATAACTTTGAGCGGCGACAAGAAACAGGACAAGGAATTGTACAGGCTGGCGGAGATATGCCGCTCCAAGCGGGAGGCGCAGCTCCTGACGGGCGAATGGGACATCAGGACGGACGGCGCGGGAAGAATCACGCTCGCCGCATACATCAGGAACTACGCGAAGACAACGAACACGAAGCCGATGACTTCGCTCCTGCACCACATCGAAAAGTACGCGAACGGCGCGACAATCCAAATCGGGCAAGTGACATCGAAATGGATTGAGGACTTCCAGCAGAGCCTTCTCCACGGCACGAAAGCGGACGGAAAGCCGCTCTCGCAGTCAAGCGCGGGCGCGTACATGAAACTCCTCCGCGCGATATTCAGGAAGGCTGCGGCGGAGGGAACGATAAGCCGTGACCCGATGGTCGCCGTGTCGCTCGCCAAGGTCATAGACCCCGAGATGGTGTTTTTGAGCGCGGACGAGTTGAGGCGGCTGGCGGCGGAAATCCCCGAATCGGACTTCGGAAAGGAAGTGCGCCGCGCGTTCCTGTTCGGATGCTTCACGGGCTTGCGCGTTTCGGACATTGAGACGCTTACATGGGGAATGATTGAGAGGAACCCGCCGCAGATTATAAAGCGGCAGAAAAAGACGCGGAATTCCGTGTACATCCCGCTGAACAAAAGCGCGGCTGCGCTGATTTTTGACGGCACGGAGCATTTGCCTGATGATTTTGTCTTTTCGATTCGCGGCGAGAACCGACCGAAGGAGTACCGCGCACTGAGAGACTGGGCGGAGAACGCGGGAATCACGAAGAAAATCGGCTGGCACACCGCGCGGCGCACTTTCGCCACGCTCGCTCTCGGACACGGCGCGGATGCCGTGACGGTCGCACGCCTCCTCGGTCACACGGGGCTTGGTCAGGTGATGAAGTACGCCAAGGCTACCGACGAGATGAAGCGGCGGGCTGTGGAAGCCCTGCCGGAAGTGGATATATGAGCGTCGGAGGGCGTTCAACGCCCTTAAAGAGCGTCCGACCGTCTCCGAAATATAAATTTAAATAAACATAATAGAATTAAAGGAAATATAATATTTAAATTTAATATCTAAATTTAAATTCAAGCGAGTGTGATAACTTATAAATCTCCCAACATTTCCTTTTCATTCAGCAGCTCGTGCATCTTGCTTTCGAGCGCAACGGCATCTTTGGAGAAAATGAAACTCCCCACAGAAGCATTTATTTTCTGCGGGGAGTTTTCGGTTACTGTGGCAGGGCGGCATCAAGCAGGAATCGGCTGATTGTCTTTCCCGCCTGTGCCGCAAGGCTCTTTACCTGCTCCAGTTCTTCGGGCTGGCAGCTCACGGAGAATGAAACGCGCCTGACCCCCGTGGGCTTGCGCCCGCCGCCGTGGTAGCCGTAGCCCGAATACTTAGGCTTTTCTTCTGTTGTGCTTTCCATGCTGCACCCACTTGACGATAAAACCCGCCACAATCAAGATTCCCCCGATGCCGCCGATGACGGCAATGCCGATTTGCACGATGTCAAGAATTTCCATGTTGACACCTCCCGATTGATGTGGTAGTTTAAAGGTGCGGAAGGTTGCCAGCCTACCGCACCCGATTGTTGCTAACCTAACAGATAAACAACAATCTTAAAAACTACCTCGCAGACAGCGGCAATCCCAAGCAACAGAGTGCCGATACCTACGAGCCAAGAGCCGCCGTCCGTTTGCTTCGGCGGCTTTTTCCGTTTAGATGACTTGTACTTCATCACCTAACCTCCTGACATTCTTATAATAGCACTCTATTTGTTTTATGTCAATACATTTTGCAAAAAAAGATAAAAAAAAGATGAGCGTTCAAGGCTGTCGGACGGTGTTCGACGGTGATATATCGGTGTCGAATAACTCTAGACTCTTAACTCTTAACCCTAGACTCTAAATTTAAACTCTAAATACTACACTCTTAACGCTTTCGCGAGTATGTGTGAGCGGGGATGTTCATGGCTGTCATTTTTCTGCGGGGCGGGAGATTCTACCATTGCCGCAAGCCTAGCCAATATCTTGTGTGCTCTCCCTTTCCAGTTTGAAGCACATCTGCTTGTATTTCTCCACATTGTCTATGATGATTTCTTGAAATTCGGCGGGCAGTCTGAAAATGTCTTTGGCAAGCTCTATGATTTCGGGCGGGGGAAGATTTCTCGCATTATCGGGCGGCTCTTTTTCTTTTCCTGTAATCAGCCAGTCCAGAGAAACATCTAAGTATTCAGCGATTTGGGCAGCCACATTTGCATTCGGGATAGAACCTCTCCCCGCAGCCCAACTTGACATTGTTGACGATGAGATTCCAAGGTCTACTGTAATTGCTTTTCGTGTCTGATTTCGCTTGTTTAAACAAAAATCAACCCTTTCTGCAAATTCCTTTCCAGTCATAGTTGTTTATCGACAAAAAAATCTCGAAATTTCGTGAAAATCCTCTTGACTTTCTCGCAATATCGGATATACTCAAAATATCAACTCGCAAATGCGAGAAAAACCGAATAGGGTACCCTATTCGCAGGTCTTGACAAAGAACTGCGAAAACTCGCCGCTACGCGGCTCGTTTTCGGTAATGTCTGATGCCGGCAGACGGATTGAACTTGTAATCTTGAGGACTTGTAACCACCAAGCAAGACTGCACATCCGGCAGATTAGCAGGCTTGCGGCTATGAGTTCTCTTTTTTTTAGGCTTCGGCAGGGAAGCAATCCTGCACCAACGGCTGGCTACCGTTCGGACTGTTAAAAACCTCAATGACAGAAGAACCCATGAACCAAGGGGGAGTTCCGTAATTGAGGGCGGAACATTCTGCAAGCCAGCAGACCCCTTGATTTATGGGTTTTTTATTTCCCGCGAAAGCGGAAGGAGAAGCGGACCATGAAACACATCAGACTTTGCAAGGTCTACGGGCTGAGATGGAGCGACGGCGAGGTGCACTGCGAACGATGCGGCGGTAAAGGAGGGTGCGGCAGTCCGTGAGGTCGTGCTTTCCGTAACGCCGGGCGGCGGAAAGAGCTTCGTTCCCGTGATTCTCGCGGAGAACCTCATTCCCGCCGTAGCGGAGAAAATCTGCTGGGTGGTGCCGAGGAACGCGCTGAAATATCAGGGCGAGGCGGAATTCACCGACCCACGCTGGCAGACGGCGAAGCGGTTAAGGGCTGCTGACAACGGCACGGACTTGACAAGAGGGTATGACGGCTATGTGACGACCTATCAGGCAGTCGGCACAGACCCCGAATGCCATGCGGCGGAGTTCAGGAAGCACCGGTATATCCTGTTCCTTGACGAATGCCACCATGTGGCGGACGGGTCTATGTGGCACAAGGCGCTCTCTCCTATGGTGCAGGATGCCGTGCTCGTGGTGAAAGCGAGCGGAACGCTCTCGCGGGGTGACGGGCAGAAAATCGCCTTTATGGCTTACAAAGATGGAAAGCCCGACCTTGCGAATACAGGGAGCCGCCGCGTCATCGTGTACGGGCGCAGGCGGGCGATTGCGGACGGAGCGGTTCTTCCCGTAGAGTTCCGCACGATTGACGGAGATGCGGAGTGGGAGGAGCAGGACGGATCGCGGGGGCAGTCAATGCTTTCAGGCGAGGAGAGCGTGAAGGCACTCTTCACCGCGCTCCGTACGGGTTTCGCCGGAAACCTGCTGGATGCCGCGCTCGCCGAATTTGCTGCTTTGCTCCGGGAGTACCCCGCCGCAAAGCTGCTTGTGGTCGCGCCGAACATCGGGGTCGCCAAGGCGTACCACTCGCACCTCGCGCAGGGCGGGTACGAGGCGAGGATTGCGACGAGCGAGGACACGCCGCTTGCCCGGCGGAACCTTGACGACTACAAGCGCGGCGCATACCGCGTGCTCGTCACGGTCGCCATGGCATACGAGGGGCTGAACGTGCCTGAGGTGTCCGTCATCTGCTGCCTGTCGCACATCCGCTCGGTGCCGTGGCTGGAGCAGTGCTTCGCGCGGGCAAACAGGCTCGCTCCCGGAAAGGGCCGCGCCGTGGTGTTCGCGCCCGCAGACTGGGCTTTCAGGAACGCCGTCGGGATGATTAAGCGCGAGGAGCTTGTGCCGCTCTCCGACGGGCAGCAGGAGCTTTTCGGCGGGGAAGGGGAGCGCGGGGAAGGAAATGGCAACGGGGAAGCGCGTCCGTGGATAATCCCGCTTGCTTCCAGCGCGGAAGGCACGGATCTGGCAGAGACGGCGCAGCCTGCGCTTCCGTCGTGTGCGCCGAGCGAGGCTGAGGAGATACTGCGGAAGAACATAAACGGCATCATCAGCTCTTATCTTGCGGGGTTGATGCCGGGAAACAGGCATTCGCACCGCCTTATGCTGTACCGCAGGATGAGGCTGGTCGTGGCAAAGCCAGTGCCCGAAATGAGGCAGGCAGAGCTGGAAAAGATATGGCTCTGGCTGCGCCGCGAATACGGTAGCTTTGAGAAAAAGAAAGTTTCTTCATAGGACTTAGTGAAAAGCCCTTGAAGAATAAATGAACAACCTTATGCTACGAGCAAAACGGCAGGGAAAGACCTGCAAGGAGCGAAACATGCCAGAGGAAAAGGCAACGAACAGGCGGGTGAGAATCAATTTCTCCGAGACGGCGAAGGGACTTGTGCAGTGGGACATTACTGCGGAATTCGAGAGCGTTGAAGAGAGCAAGGCTGCTCTCTCAGCGGCAATCGATGCAGCGCGGGAAGTCATCAAAGAGAAAGGCCTGAAGGAGGTGACGGCATGAACCAGAGTGTAACAAAGGCACTGTCGGTGATTGACGGTGCGCAGAAAAACGGTGCGCTCACGTTTGTGAGCCGCGAGGACTGCATGGCGGTCACCCCGCTGTACAAGCCGGAGGTGACGATAATCCAGCTCAGGCTTCCGAAAGCAAAGAATGATCCCGATGCGGATGTCTATGACATCCAGGGCAAATATATGCCCAAGCGGGAAATTGTGGACCGCATCGGCGAGGCGACAGGGCTTATGTTCATCCGTGAGGGATGCCGCACGTGGACGGAAACCCTTGATGACAACATTGCAGGGAAGCGCACCGTGTACATAAGCGAGCAGCAGGGCAAGAAGCGTATGGGCGACGGAAGCTGGAGGACATCAAGCGTACAGGCTTATGAGTTTGACCCGACGATGAGGGCTATGCTCGACTACGGCGTTACCGAATTGAACGCACAAACAAAGCAGACCAAGGATAAATGGGGAAAGAAGACGCTGGCTCAGACGATCCTTGAATACACGAAGGTCGCCCGGCAGCGGGCGGAAACAGGCGCACGGCTCCGCGTCATCCGCGAGCTTACCTCTATGCCGACCGCGTTTTCTCCGGCGGAAGCCTCAAAGCCGCTTGTGTTTGGGCGATTTGCCCAGAATACGGATTACATCCTGCAAACACCGGAAGGCCGCTCGATGGCGAACGCGCAGGCGCTCGGTATTGATGTCGCCTCGATTTTCGGCGGCAGGAGGCTTCCTCCTGCTGATGCAGGGCTTTCCGCCCCCGCCGTCTTGTCGGAAGCTGCGGTGCAGGCGGAGGACATTCCTGCTCAGGCGGAATATTCCGAATACACAGCCCCAGCCGACAGCAGCGCATCCGAAGCACAGGCGGCTGCCGCCACACTTGCGGAGCAGGCTGCGGCAGACACTGATGAGTTTGAGAAGCTTACGGCAAGTCTCGCACAGTGGTGCGAGACTTACAAAGAGACGCTTGATGTGGTCTGCAAAAATGGGGCAAACCCGTACAAGCTAGCACAGGAGGAACTTGACCCGAACAACTTCAATGCGTCGGTCAAGACGCGCAACGCGATGATCGAGCGTGTAAAAAATTTCCTGATAGGAAAAGGAGTGAAAATATGAGGATTGCACACATAGCGGATTTGCATTGCTGCAAGGAGCAGCAGGAAGCGGCCTTGAAGTCGCTCTCGTTCCTCGCCCAGTACATAAAAAAGTCCCCCGTGGACTTGGTAGCCATTGCGGGGGACACTTGGGATGCCTCGATGCTGAACACCGAGGCGAGCGGCTTCAACGGCTTCATCGACGCAATCCGAAACATTGCGGACGAAGCCCCCGTAGCCATGATTTACGGAACGCCGAGCCACGATACCGACGGCTCCCTGGAGGTGTTCCGCAAAATCAACAGTAAACATTCTATCACCGTATTGGATGCGGCGCAACCGTACCTGCTGGAAAACGGGGCGGTGGTCGCGGACGACGGGCAGAGCCACCCGAACGCAAATGCCCTTATTCTCGGCGTTCCCGAGCCGCGCAAAAAGTTCCTGCTCGCGAACGGAACGGCGGGCAAGGACGAGACCGAAGCCGCCCTGCGCGATGCAATGCAGAAGCTCTGCTTCATGCTCGCCGCGAAACGGCGGGAACGCGCGTACCTTCCGTGCGTGATGCTCTACCACGGCGATGTGGCTGGCTGCTCCCTGCAGAACGACCGCACCGTTGAGCGCGGGACGGGAATCGCAATCAGCGTTGACGACCTCGCCGGAATCGGCGCGGACTACTACGCGCTCGGGCATATCCACAAGCCGCAGCAGGTGGGGACGCTCCCCGCGTATTATGCGGGTTCGATCTACCCCAAGGATTTCGGCGAGACTCACAAGGCGGGATTCAACATCGTGGAGATTGACGGCGCAGGGAAGCCAGCCCGCGTTGAGCGCGTGGACTTCCCGCACCCGCAGAACATGAAGATTGAAAGCGGCGCGGACATCAGCCTTGACAGCCAGGACATCGCAGGAAAAAGAGTGTGGCTTGAAATCACCTGCACGAAAGAGGAGCGCGTGACGCTCGACGAGGACACGCTCCTTTCCGAACTCAGAAAGCGCGGTGCGACCGACGGCTCGCGCGTGACAATAGCCGACATCCCCGTCGAGACCGTCCGCGCTGCGGAAATCACGGGCGCGGCGGGCGTGACGGAGAAATACAAGGTTTGGGCGGAGAATTCGGGGATTGAACTCAAAGACTCCGTGCTCAAAAAGATTGCCGAGCTTGACGCGGAAATCTCGAAGGACGGCGCGAAAGCGCGTGGCGCGTGGGAACTCGTGCGCCTCCGCTTGCGCGGTTCGACGGGCATCAAGAAAGGCATCGGCAAGGACGAAATCGGCATTGACTTTGACGGCTACGACTCAGGGCTTATCGCGCTCACGGGCGACAACGGCAGGGGAAAGACCACGCTCATCGAGAACTGCCACCCGTACCCGCAGCTCCTCACGCGCAAGGGGAAGCTGCAGGACCATTTCTGCCTGCGGGACAGCTTCCGCGAGGTGGTCTACCGCGACAGGGACACGAAGCGCATGGTGAAGTGCCTCATCCAGATTGACGGGCAGAACAAGTCCGGCTCGTGCAACTACTTCGCGTATACGTCAGACGACGGCGGCGCGACATGGAAAGCCGTGCCGGGCGTGGACAAGAACTCGAAGCCCTATGAGGACTTCGTGGCTGCGACGTTCGGGCCGCTGGAGCTGTTCCTGCGCACCGCGTTCATCACGCAGCGTCCGACAAAGAACCTGCCGGATCTGACGGATGCGACTGTCGGCGAGAAAAAGACGCTGTTCGTGGAGCTTGCGGGGATCGACTACCTCCAGCGTTTTTCTGATGCGGCGGGCGGCCGTGAAAAAGAAGCCTCGCAGGCTGCGCACGATGCCGGAATCAAGGCCCAGATGCTTCTCAATGCCGTGGGCAGAAAGGCTGATGTGGAAGAGTCCATTGCCGGAGCTGAAAAACTTGCCGCCGAAAAGCGGGGCGAACTTGAAAAAGTCACCGCTGACGGAAAGACAGCCCGCACCGAACTTAACGCCGCGCAGGAAAGGGCGACGGCAGAGCGTGACCGAGCCTTGAGGGAAAAAGAAACCCGTGCTTCAAGGGATGAAATCCGGGCAGAAATTTCTTCCCTTGAAGCGGAGCGGACAAGGAACGAATCAGCCGCAAAAGGGCGCGAGGTGAACGAAAGGCTTGTCGCCGAATATGAAGCCTTGCAGAAGACTGTAAGCGATGAGCGGAAAAAGCGCAGCGAGGCAAACGAAAGGAACTCTGCGAAGATGTCTGAGTACCTTGAAAAAAAATCCGCTTATGACGCTAAATGCGCTGAAATCGGAAATGCAAGGGATTCTTTTGCAGACGAATGCACGGCCCTTGAGCGCGACATTGCGAATGCCAGGAACGACATAAAGTTCCACGAGCGCGATGCTGCTGAAATAAAGGACACCTGCCCGACATGCGGGCAGAGGCTTCCTGCTGACAAAATTGCGGATTTGGAAAGGAGACGTAAGGATGCGCAGAAGGTAATCAAGGTGCTTGGGGACGGCATAAAGGATAAAGAAGAAAGGCTTGCCGGAATCAATCAGAAGATTACGGAGCTTACGCAGGAGCTTTCGGAGGTTGCCTTTGAAGAACCAGCCCGGCCTAAGCAGGAAAATTTTGATTCGTCTGCTGAGGATGCGGCTGTTTCAAAAATGAACGCGATTGACATCAACCGTGCAAGAGCCGAGCTGGAGACTGCAAAGACCGCAGCCGTAAGGATAGAGGGTCTGAACGCCCGGCTTGCGGACAAGGCGAACCTGCTCGCGCAGGCAGAAAAAGCGCTTGCCGCGCTTGAAGCAAAGCGCGATGCCGCTGCTGAAACTGCGCTTGCCAACGCACAGTCAAAACTTGATTCGCTCACGGAAAGGTACACGGCAATCAAATCCGAAATCGCGGCAGCAAACGCGACCGTCGAAGCAGGAAAGAAAGCCCTTTCTGAAATTGCCGGGCAGGAGGCGGAGCTTGCAAAGATCCAGAAAATTGCACGGGAAGCAGAAGCTGAAAGCACGGAGTGGAATCTTGTCGCAAAGGCTTTCGGAAGGGACGGAATCCAGGCACTGGAGCTTGATGCGCTTGCCCCCGGAATCTCCGAGACGGCGAACAGGCTTCTTGAATCAGCATACGGCGAGCGCTTCTCAATCAGCATCGAGACCACCCGCATCGGCGGGCAGGGAAAGAAAACCAAGCAGATCGAGGACTTCAAAATTATGGTGACGGACGACGGCGAGACCACCACGTTGGAGAACAAGAGCGGCGGCGAAGCCGTGTGGATTAAGCGGGCGATTTATGACGCTTTCGCCGTCATCCGAAGGAGGAACACGGGCTTTGCGTTCCTCACCTGCTTCCAGGACGAGACGGACGGTGCGCTCGACGCATCCGCCAAGACCGCATACTGCCGGATGCTTGAGGCGAGCCACGAGGCGGCGAAACTGCGCCACACAATCATCATCACGCACTCAAACGAGGTCAGGGCGATGGTGGAGCAGAAAATCGCGATGGAGGAACTGTGACGCGCACGAGGGCTGACATGGCGGAGTACATAAGGCTGCGCCGTGGCTGCACATTGCGGGAGGCGGAGGAGTCCGCGCTCCTTGCGGTGGAGTGGCTTCTGAACGCGGTGGCATCGGGCGACCGCGTGGAGCTTCGCGGCTTCGGCTCGTTCTGCACAGTGAAAATCCCGGAGCGCAGGAGCAACCTTAACGGCGGCATGACCGTTCTCGAAAGACGAGCGGTGAAATTCCGCCCGGCAGAAGCCCTCAAGCGGCTCTGCGGACGGAATAAAGGATAAGTTAATTGCTTATTCTGCAAGAAGTTATAAGAAAAGGCTTGAACAATAAAGTTGTTACCTTATGCTGTAAGCATAAACTAACACAACGGAGGAAAACGACGATGGAATATGTTTACACGAAGGAAACGGCTGATGAAGTCTGGGCAAAGATGAACGCGGAGCCGTTCGTCAGGGCGGTGCGCGAGAAAGCAGAGAAGCTCGGCTATATGGTGGAGCGGGCTTTCAGAAAGCGGCACGGCACATGGGAGACGGTTGAGTTCAGTGCCTGCCCTGCGGTCGGCGATGACAGGTATCTCCCCGATGTCGGGTATTACGAGGGCTGGCGGGAAGAGGGGGCTTTCAAGATGCAGACCAGCTCATACGGAATGCTCGCGGGGGATGAAATCCAGAAGTTTCTTGTGGCGCAGAAACGCGGCGCGGAATTTACGGAATATCTCACTGCCCTCGACTGGTCAAAAGCACCGCTGGTGGTGTTTGAGGAGAAATGAAGATGATTTTTCGCGACAAGCATTTATACAAACTGAGCGTTGTATTCCGTTACGGAGACGACATTGCGGATGAAATCCGCCAGGACTTCCTTTTTGAATTCAAGGAAGAGGCAGAAGAAAAGGCTGTACAGATTGCAAAGGCATTTTCTGGCACGGAATTTTATCTTTCGGAAGTGACAGAAAAAACTATCAAAAATTGGAGGAACAGATGAATCAGATAAACCAAGTCCTTTTGGAGGGGAACATCGTAAAGGCGGCATCAAAGGAGACCGAGCAGGGCGGCTTCGTTGAGACAATCTGCGTGGCGGCACGCCGCGAATACAAAAACGCGGTCGGCGAGAAGTCGGTCGAAGTGAGTTACTTCAACTGCGAGGCGTGGGGCGACTTTGCCCGCAAGATCCAAGCGAAGTGCACGAAAGGCGCGGGGGTGAGAATCGTCGGGCGGCTCAAGCAGGAACGCTGGAAGAACGATGCGGGCAAGTCCTGCGCGAAGGTCATCGTGGTCGTCGAGCATATTGAGTTCGCGCCTAAGGTAGAAAAGACAGGGGAGACGGAATAAATGAAAGAAATAAAAGGTTACTCAGCCGTATTTGACAACCTTGACGGCTCATTCGATTTCATCTGCTCGGCAGAAACGGAAGATGAATGCATGAAAAAGGCTTGCAGGGAATATGACAACGAGCGGGTTCGGGTATATCCATACTACGATTCTCCGTATGAAGTTTTGTAAGCAAGGAGGAAAAGCAAATGACAATCTATTCATTTTCACCGTTCGGATATGAGGGCGCGCTCGTGGCTGTCGAGGCGGACATCAGGAAAGGGATTCCCTCGGTTGACATCGTGGGGCTTGCGGACGGCTCGGTAAAGGAAGCCCGCGAGCGGATGAAATCGGCAGTCACGGCGAGCGGCTTTGCTTTTCCTGACGGGCGGGTACTTCTCTCGCTCGCTCCCGCCGACCTCAAAAAAGAGGGCGCGGGCTTTGACCTCGCGATGGCTCTGGCGGTGCTCGACAAGCAGACACCCGTGGAGCACGCGACCGACACATGGCTCTGCTATGCGGAGCTTGAGATTTCGGGAAAACTCCGCCCGCTTCGCGGAACTTACGCGGCGTTAGAGACGGCAAAAGCCCACGGCATCACCAAGGCGATTGTGGCGGCGGATGTGCCGGACTGCGAGATTCCCGAAGGTATGACCGCGTGGCGCGTCAAAAATCTCAAACAGGCGCGGCACATCACAACGCTGCTCTCTGACAACCTCGAAATTCCCGAAGTCCCGCGCTACAAACCCGACGGCATAAAATTCCCCGTTGAGGGCGACGGAACGCTTGACGGATTGAAAGACACCGCCCTGCTCCGCGCGATGATGATAGCGGCGGCAGGTCGCCACCACCTGCTCGCGGTCGGGAAGCCCGGATGCGGCAAGACGCTCGCGCTCCTGCATTTCCCCGAACTGCTCCCAGAGCTGACGGCGGAGGAGGCACAGGCGGTCACGCGCATTCACTCGCTGGCGGGGCTTGTCAGCGGAAAAGACGGCACGGAGATGATGAGAGTTCCGCCGTTCAGAATGCCGCACCAGACGGCAAGCATCGAAGGTATGTGCGGCGGCGGATCCCGGATGATGCCGGGGGAGGTTTCACTTGCGCACAATGGCGTGCTGTTTTTGGATGAGGCTGCGGAATTCAAAAGCTCCGTCCTGCAGATGCTGCGGGTTCCCTTGGAAAGCGGCGCAATCACGCTCAGCAGGGCGGGAAGAAGCACAAGCTTTCCGGCAGGCTTCCAGCTGCTCATGGCGACACCCCCCTGCCCCTGCGGCAATTACGGCTCACCGGACAAACTCTGCCTCTGCTCGGCGCATGCGGTGGAACAGTACTGGAAAAAATTCTCCGCGCCGCTCCTCGACCGTATGAGCATACGCATCTTTGTGACAAAAGAAGACGAGGGCAGCGTGGATATGACGCTTTCCGACATAAGGGACCGCATAGCGAGGGCGACCAAAATACAGCGAAAGCGCGGGGCATACAACCAGCGCATTCCGCCTGCGTTCCTCAGCACGGTCTGCCTGATGGATAGCGGTGCGCATAAAATCTTTGACAGGCTTACAGCGCTTTCGACCCGCGGCAAGCGCAACGTGCTTGTTGTCGCGAGGACTATTGCGGATTTGGAAGGAGAAGACCGTATCTCCGGGCAGCATATACAGGAAGCCGTGCGGCTTGTCACAAGGGAAATTTCGTGCGGTCTCTGAGCGCGTCCCGGGCTCGGTTCCTGGCTGAGGCATACAGCTTTTTGTGGAGGAAAAATATGAATACAAGGCTTCTTAAAATCTCGGAAATAGAGATGAACGAAGACCGTACCGAGGGCGGGAAAGGCGACATCGAGTCGCTTGCCCGCAATATGGCGAAGTATGGTCAGATTAACGCGGTCACGGTGGTTGAGGACATCTCGAGCCCACACCGCTACCGCATCATCGCAGGACGGCGCAGGATTGCCGCCGCAGTATCGCTCGGTTGGGCTGAAATCCGCGCAGATGTCTATGCCGCCGATGAAATCGGCGAGGGAAGCGAGGAGATGATTGCCCTCTCCGAGAACGCCGCCCGCGAGGAGATGAACGCAA
Source organism: uncultured Treponema sp. (assembly GCA_937885235.1). GTDB lineage: Bacteria > Spirochaetota > Spirochaetia > Treponematales > Treponemataceae > Treponema_D. The sequence goes on along the minus strand of CAKZZK010000266.1, from coordinate 3,674 downwards.
TCGACGAGGGCGTTCTCTATGCGAAGGAGCTTAAGCGCGGGACGCCGATAGAGGAGCTTGCCGCTCTGTTCTGCCGCAACAAAAGCACCGTGTATCAGCGGGCGAAGCTCGCATCGCTTATCCCCGAAATGCGCGACCTGTACAGGGCGGGGAAGATGTCGCTCCATGTGGCGGCAATGGCTTCCGTTTTACCGGAAGAAGCGCAGAAAGACATCGCGGGCGCTGGCTGGGTGACGGAATGGGTCATCAAGCGGGCGGTGACGAATGCGAACAAAGATACCCTTGCACAGCTCGGAGACTGCGCAGACTGCGTAGGCTGCGCCAGGCGCACCCATTATTCTGACAAGACCCTGTTCCCTGAACTTGCTGAGACCAATGACCGCTGCCTTGACCATGACTGCTACTGTAAGAAACTGTGTGCAAAGATTGAGGCTGCATTCAACGCATGGGAAAATGAGAACAAAGGCCTGCCTGAATTTGATGCGTGGAATGCCGCTGAGATCGTATCGTCTGTTGAAATTCCTGACGGGCTTGTCGTCATTGGTATGGAAATCAGAGAAATTGACGATGATGCCGAGACGGACATCCGCGGCCAAGCGGGAGAATACGGCATTTCCAAGAAAACCATAAAGTTATTGCAGGAAGAAGGCAAGACCGAGTTTGTTCCCTGCTGGGACGGCACGGCTTTCCGCTTCGTGGAGCTTGTGAAGAATGAAGTCCTTGAGGCTTTTTCCGACAACGAAGAAAAGGACTCATCGCGGACAAAAGAACGCATGGAGAGGATGAGTGACATTTTTCAGTCGCTTAGCACAGAGCGTCGGGAGGCAATCCTTTCTGATTCGTCAGAATGGTACAGGCTTGAGAACGCGGTCAGGAATAGCTTCAACCAAAAAATGATTGATGCGGTTCCGAAAAAGAGCAGCTCTACAGGCAGGGTGCTTGTGCTTGTTGCCCTGCTTACAGTATCAAATGGCATGCTCAGCGAGTATCTGCCCCAGGCGGGAATTACGGAAGATGAAGGGGAGTATTCATTCTCGGCATTTGAAAAACTGCTCAAGGTGAGCCGTGAAGACTTGTGCTGCGCGCTCCTCAAAGCGCGTCTGCGTCTTTACGGGGTGAAACCTGCTATAGAGCGGATTGGTGGGTCTGACTGGGAGAAGATTTTTGCCAGTCTAGGAATAGACCTCAAAGCCCTGCGCGACGAGGCTGCCAAGGAAGCCGTTGGTGTAAAAGCGGAGGAAGCGGAAAGCGAACCTGTAGGGCAACACTTCTACCATTCCGCAGACATTCTTGCCGCATGGATGGAATTCAAGCAGAAGAACAGAAACGACAGTTTCTTTCTGACCCGCCCACGCGATGATTTTACAGAATATATCGTATGCACCCCTTCTGAAATTCCCGCGCAGCTCATCAATGACGGATGCATCACCATCGAGGAAAGGAAGTTTGAGGTCATCGACATCGGAACAGTGAGCCTTACACCGCGCATCTATCCCGCACTTGGCGACAAGCTGCTGTTCAAAGACGGCACGTTCTCAGTCACATGGACTGCTCCTAAGGAAGAAAGAACCGATGAAGCGGCTGTGGAAAACTCATCGGACGGTTTTGGCGACGATTACGAAGAAACCGTGACGGATGAAGCGGACTCAGACGATGACGATGAGGAATATGAGCATGCCTCCACATCTTGTGAGGAGGAAGACTGATGCTGACAAGAGAAGAAGTTGAGTTCAGGAGAAAGGTGACGGGCGAGCTGAGCGGAATCCGCAGGGCTCTTGAAAAAATAGCGGATGCCCTCGCAAAGAGCGATGGCACTGACAACAGCAGGGAAATAAAAAATGACCACAGGGAGGAATAAGATGAGTGGCAAAAACAGATTGGATTTAACTGTAATTGGGGGCGCAGTTCCGGCTGTGGACGAGACGAAGGAGCAGCTGGGCGGCAGCACGTGCACTCCTTGGGCGAAGGACATCTTCGAGCAGCTCCTGATGCAGTCGAACCATGCGGCTTACGAAGCTGAGGAAAGGTTGCTGGTGGAGGAGAAAGGCAATGCCGTTGCCTTTTTACAGGGCTTCTGTGCGGGAATAAGGGACTTCAAGAGCGTATCGAACGATGCAGGCCTGGCAGTCCCGCCCAGGCTCTTCGATGCGGCAAACAGGCAGACTCCGTGGATCAGAACCACCGACAACGGCAGTGACAATCCGTCAAGGGGAATCGATGGTGATGAGGTCTGCCCCCTTGGCCTTGATGAGCTCAGGGTGTACTCTGCCCAGCTTGACGAGCTTACGGGTACCGCCCATTACGCTATGTTGGAGGAATCCATACAGAAGGAAATCAATATAAAGAAGAACTACCTGTATGTCCAGGCAAAGACAAGCCGCGACCTGTTCTGGACGCACGGCTGGCACAAGGGAATTACATGGGTGCAGGTACAGATAAAAGAGCTTCATTTTTGGAAAGGAGTGAAGGAAAAGGAAAAGGCCGAGACTCTGCCGTTTGATGATTAGGAGAACTGCCATGAAAAGGTATGTATCGACTAGCTTCTGGGATGACGAGTGGGTGCAGACGCTGACTTTTACGGAGAAGGGGCTGTATTTGTACCTGCTTACGAATCCGCTGACCAATATCGCCGGGGTGTACAAGCTTCCTCTCCGCCGCATTGTGTTTGACACAGGCCTTTCAGATGAGGATGTTGAAAAAATCATGAGCAAGTTTGAGCTGGCAGGCAAGGCGTACCGGCATTGCGGATTCGTCGTGCTTCCGTCATGGCCGTATCATCAGAAGTGCCAGAACTCAAACATACAGAAGGGCATCCACCGCATCTTGAAAACGCTGGACGCGGGATTAATATCTTTCCTTGCAGATGTCGGTTATCGCTATCCGTTGGAGGAGTTCTTGAATGGGAACGGCATGCAGGTTTCGGCAGCCCAAGAAACCGCGTCCGTTTGCCCCGATGCCTCCGAGGAGATGAAGCTGTTCCTGCACCTGTGGCAGACAACGAAGGACAAGGACGGACACAGCATATTCCAGATAACGACGACAATCGAACGACCGCGTGACTGGGAGCGGTACTGGCGGGAATCCCCGCCGAGCACGGAGGAGATTGAGACGGCGTTCAGGAATTTCGCGGACGGCATCAACTCAGGCGCAATCCAGCGGAGGTTCATTCCCGCAACGCCCGACCGCTTCGTGCTGAGGGGCGGAATCACCCGCTACCAAACGCCCGTTCAGACGGAGAACGGCAAGAACGGAAAGGAAGCGGGCAATGATATGCTTGCGGGCAAAATTGAGCTTTAGGAGAAGCGTATGCAGGTTTTTGAAACGGTGCGGGACAAGGACGGGCACGCGCTCACCGACAAGGACGGCAATGCCCGCAAGGAGTTCAGTCAAATCGTTCCGTTCGGCACGAAGAAACTCGTGCATCTCTGCGAGCGGCACGGCGAGGTTCCCTGCGAGGTCGCCGTCATAAACGGCGAGCCTATGCGCTCTTTCTGCCCTATTTGCGAGGCGGAGATTGAGCGGGAAAACGCGCGGAAAGAAGCCGAGCGGCAGAAGGAGCGGGAACGGCTCGCGCTGATTGCGCGTTACGAGGAGATGAACATCGAGAGGGAGTACTGGAACAAGACGCTTGACGGCTACGAGCCGGTGAGCGAGTCGCAGCGCGAGGCTAAGGC
>CAKZZK010000265.1 GCA_937885235.1 uncultured Treponema sp. | reverse complement strand
CTGCCACCGAATTGACCATAGCAGGAGCCATATCCGCCTGACGGTATATATCGGTCATGATGGAAGCTGAAAGGCAGAGCAAGCCCAGACGCGACGAGGTGAACCAGTAGTTGCCCTGATAGTCCATAAGCATGGTGTCTATGGAGTTGTTAAAGGGCGTGGTGTTGATGAGATGAAAATCACCGTCGGCATCAAGATAACCGATGCCGTTGTCTGCACAAACAAAAACAGTATCATCATCTGCAAAGTAAATCTTGTTGAGGTTTGAGAGCGTGCCGCACTCGATCGCCTCCTTGCCGGAAGCCATTTCAAAAGCGCCGGAACTGACATCGAGGCAGTAAATGCGGTTTCGCGATGTGCCCGCATAGAGGAGCCCGTCCCTGCCAAAAGTGCAGCTGGTAAAAATCTCTCCCTCCGCGCCGACGCCCAGGGATGCAAGCAGCTTTGCCTCTTTGAGCAGACAGAGAATGCCGTCCGTGCTCACCACAGCCACAAAGCCGTCCTTTCCCGCAGAAATATGCCGTGCCGAAGGAACGCCTTGCACCACAGTGACAGGCATTATGCCATTGCTGAGCACAACCGTCACCATGCCGTGCGATGTGCCCACATAGTAAATACCGTCAGTGCTCTTTACTATACAGCGCACGGAATTTGAAGGCAATCCGTCCTTCTGGGTGATGACGTTCACCAGCTGCTCGTTGATGCAGATGGAAAGGCCGCTGTCATTCGTGCCTATCAGCAGCCGTCCCTCTTCGTCCACGTAGAGGCAGTTCGCATTGCGCACGGAAGCATAATCGCTCATCAGGCGGAACTCACTGCCGTTGTAGCGGTAAAGCCCCGCATAGGTGCCGATCCACAGAATGCCATCGTTTGTCTGCACGATGTCGTTTGCCTCGCCGCAGCTCAACCCGTTCATCCCGTTGTACACGGTCTGCACGTAGGAGTCAAAACCCGCCGCGTTAGCAGGACAGGGCAGCAGGGCAAAGATGGCCGTTCCTGCGGCAAGTCCCAATGGCTTCGCAAAGCATTTGCCCCAGAGCTTCGTAAAGAAGAGTTTCAATAAAAACGGCGATATGATGGTGATGACCTTGTCAAGGAAATCGATATAAAACTGTCCCGTCACAATGCAGACAGGGCGGGCGACGCCAGCCTCCTGAAGGAAGTGGATGACGCCGTCTCCCCATACATTTCCCGTCATGCTGTCTGCAAAGAGGCAGTTTAGCGGCACGGAAACAAAGACAGAGGCAAAGGTGACAAGCACGCTCACCGTACTCACCTCGAACAAAGTGGACAGTTTCTTTTTTTCAGACGCAATGCCGATAATGAAAGCTATGGCTATGCTTGTTAGCCCGTAGACCAGCTCCACCGGCCTGTACAAACCGTGCAGGATATTGCCGGTAATGCCTACGATGGCGCCGCAGAGCGGTCCCAGCCTGTACGCCGCAATGACCGTTCCAAAGGAATCTAACCACAGCGGCAGCTGAAAATACGATGCAAACGCCCGCCCCGCATAATTGAGCATCATGCAGGCGGCGACAAAAAGCGCTGTGTATAAAGCCCGTTTCACAAACATACAGGGAGAGTATATCGAAAAGAGGCTCTATACACAATACGAATGATAAAATCAGCCCTTGTGGGGAACGAACTTGAGGAAGAGGTTCTTCACGTCCTGAATCAAGCCTGAAAGTCCCTTCGGATTCTTTATGACCAGCACAAGGAAAGTGATGATGAGGGCGGCAAGCAGCACGCAGAGGATGACCCGCTTGACGGGGAATTTCTTCTGCGAAAAGGGATCAAAGGCGTCAAGCTTTGAACCTGCGGGACGCTTTGCAACATGCGTGAGGGAAGCGCCAAGCGGAATGTTTACCCTTACATTGCCGTTCACAGCCCAGCCAGAGGCATCAAGCACGGGCGCAATGTTGCGCTGGCGCAGCTTGAGCCATGCGATGAACATAGACGGGAAAGAGATGGCAAGGATAATGCCTATGATTCCCACCGGAATCCACCAGCCAAGCCCAAAGAACGCCTGCAGCAGCCCGCCAACCACGGTGGCAATGCCCGTAAAGGCAACGCTCAGCGCGGCAATGGTGCCCACGTCTGTCTTCTTGGGGGCGGTGGCAGCTGTCGATGCGGTGGTCTTCGCGGCTTCGGCGGCATCTTTCGGATTTTCCACAGCGGAGCTCATCTTATCAGACACCTTGCCCTCAGCAGCAGCAGCGGTCTTGGCAATGCGTTCCTGAATCATGCGCAGAAGCTTTTTGTACGGGCTCCAGAATGCCTCGCGGATGCTGATGGGGTTCTCCACAATCTTGGTGATGGTGGCATCCCAGTCCCTGCCGTCACGGTCATAAAAGAGGCCGTTGCGCCCCACGAGGATGTTGTCGCTGCTGCCCGCGCTCATAAGGGCGGCAATCGCCATCTTTTCGCCTGTCGCAGGCTGTACGCAGTCACAATAGAGCAAATAGCACTGGGAGAGGGGTGACATGGTGGCGTGCTTTGCCGCATCAGTCACGCGGAAGCAGAGGTCGCAGGAACGTCCGTCAATGTAGAGCGTGCCGCACTGGAACACAGCGCTCTTCTTGGCATCATAAAAATCCTCAAAAGACACAAAGTTGCGAAGAAGCGTCACAAAGTCGCGGCGGTAGAGCAGCATCTTTTTAAGCTCCGCAGATGCCTGTGCAATATGGGGATGCTTGTCTTCAGTATCCAGATACGCGGCAATCACCTTTTCCGCATCGGAAGCGAGAATTTCATCCAGACGGGCAAGGGAAAGCGTGTGCTCAGGCGCGCTCACCGCATTTGCGGGGCGGGCGGCATACCAAGCAAGGTAGGGGGCAAAGGCTGCCTCAATCTTGCGCCACGCGGTTTCGGACATGGCGGTCTTGGAAGCCCCGAGCGGCACGATGACGGCATCAACAAAAGCCGCAATATCGGCACGCCAGGCAGGGTTGATGGAACCGTCAAAAGAGAGGATTCCCGTGCTGTCGCTCTCGGCAAGCGGCAGCTGGAGCAGCTCTTCCATAGACAGGGAACCGTCCCCCGTCACCACCTCGCCTTCCCGCTTTCGCAGGGCTTCGGCAACTTCCTTGTCATAAGAGGTGATTGCACAGCGCAGGAAGAACTCGTTTATTTTGTCGCGTACCTTGCAGAAGGCAGCGGCTGCCGCTTCCGTCTTGTCTTTAAGGAAGAAAATTGCATCGCTCGTCGCGTTGGAAGACTCATGCCACTGTTTGAGCGCACGGACATCCGCAAAGAAGCTTTCCCACTGTGCGCGGGTAATGCCTTTTGCCCCGCTTATATCATCAGCCCCGCCGGTACAGGTGATGATGTCCTTCACGACGGTAGACGCAGCTTCTTCCGTCACAGCCTCCGCAGGGAGCACGCCGTCCCCGTTGATGACGGCAGGGGAGTAGAGCTTGTCATTGCTGGCTATATCCGCCAGAGAGATTTCTGACGCATCCTTCTTGCCCAGTATGTCCAGAATGGCCTTTGCGGAATCAAGCGGGGAGTGCCCACAGGCAAAGGGCTCTTCGCCAAGCGCATCGAGGGGAATGCTGTCTCCGGCGGTCATAATGACTTCGGGCTTTTTGAAATATTTTTTGATGTAGCCCACCGCTTCCAAAATCTCCGGAGCACGGACGCGCCCGTTTTTGTCAGTATCGAGGGCTTCAAGCGTCTCGCTGCTGAACTCCAGCCCCACCACGGGACAGGCAAGCGCCACCCAGAGCTTCTGGTCAAGCTTGTCCAGATTCAACACATCGTCTATTGACGTTATCTGCAAGTGTACCAGACCGCTCGTCTGGATAAAATGCCATTCATAGCCTTTGCTGATTATTGTTTTTTCTTTTTTTGCCATAATAACTCCATGTACCGCACATGGTAGACCAAATAGGCGGTATTGTCAATTTAACGTAGCAGAAGGATTTGACTAAAGATGAAATATGCGCTACGATTACGCCACGACCGGGGTGGTTCGGCGATGCCGGGCCTGAGAATACACCCGCAAAACCTGATCTGGATAATGCCAGCGGAGGAAGAAAATGAAAAAGAAATTTGTGATTTTTTCAGCAGTCTGCCTTGCCGCGCTCCTGTGCGGATGCAAAGGCAAGCAGGAACAGAAAAGCAGCGTAAGTCCTGAGCGTCTGAAGGAAGTAGTCGCCTACACCTACGACAGCTTCGCGGGAGAATGGGGACCGGGACCAGAGCTGTGCAAGAAATTCGCAGAGCGCACCGGACTCACGCTCATCCTCATTGACTGCGGTGACGCCATACAGGCACTCAACCGTGCCATTCTGGAAAAAGACGCGGTTCAGGCGGACGTAATCATAGGCATAGACAACAACACCGCCGAGCAGGCGCGCGGCGCGGGCATCCTTGCCCCCTACACGCCGAAAGATGCGGATAAAATCGTCGATGCCGCGCTACAGCACGAAATAGACGATTCGGGGTGCATTACCCCCTATGATTTCGGGCACTTCGCCATGATTTACGACACGCAGAGCAACGTGCCGCCGCCAAGCTCTCTGGAAGACCTGACGCGGGATATCTACCGCAAAAAAATCATCCTCATGGATCCGCGCACCTCCACGCCTGGGCTGGGTTTTGTTGCTTGGACGGTAAGCTCTCTGGGCGCACGGCACATCGAAGATTACTGGAAGCGCCTTGCCCCCAATATCCTTACGATGACGGCGGGATGGAGCGAGGGCTGGGGAATGTTCCTTGAAGGGGAAGCCCCGCTCGTGGTGAGCTACACGACGAGCCCCGCTTACAACGTTGAGTACGAAAACACCGACCGCTACATAACGCTCCTCTTCGACGAAGGACACGTAAGGCAGGTGGAAGGCTACGCGCTGCTCAAAGGTGCTCTGAATCCCGAAGGAGCAAAACAGCTGATGGACTTCCTTATCAGCACCGAAGCACAGGAAACGCTGCCCCTCACACAGTGGATGTATCCCGCGAATAGCGAGGTGCCACTTCCCCGTTGCTACCTTGAGGCGGCGCCCCTTCCCCGCACAACGCTCACCACTGACAGCGCAGCAAGCGCACAGGCTGTAGACATAGTGACAGGCATATTGAGCAAGTAATGCCCTTGCAAATAATGCGCGGCAAAGAAAATGCCGCCCGAGCCACAGCCTTCCATATTCTGTTCTACACGCTGTGCGGCGGGGCAGGATTGCTTTTCGCTGTCATTGCCGCTTCATTCATCCTGCCGCTTGCCAAAGTCCTCTCCCCGCTTTTTACGGGGGGAGCTTTCAGACCGCAGGCGTTGCCGCCGCTCGCAGGAACGATAGCCTACACCTTTGCTCAGTCGCTTGCCTCTACCGCGCTAGCCCTCGCCATCGCAGTGCCCGCGGCATGGCTTTTAGCAAAGCGGCACTTTCCTTTAAAAGGACTGCTCGCTTCTTTTTCTGCCGTACCGCTGTGCATTCCCGCGCTCCTTGTGGCACTCGGATACATAGCGACATTCGGCAGGGCGGGACACGTAAACAGGGCACTCATGGCAGTGTTTCATCTGGAAGAAGCGCCGCTCAGCTTTCTCTACTCATTCTGGGGAATCGTCATCACGCAGGGCTTCTACAACTTTCCCCTCATCATGATGACAACGGCAGACGCATGGCGCAGTCTTGACAGCTCTCAGGCAGACAGCGCGCTGCTGCTCGGCGCTTCCCGGTGGCGGGTCTTCCGCACCATCACGGCATACCAGCTTCTGCCCGCAATCATATCGGGCTGCATTCCCGTTTTCCTGTACTGTTTCTTTTCATTTATGATTGTACTGCTCTTTGGCACAGTGGGCGGAACTACATTGGAAGTGGCAATCTACCACGCAGGACGCAGCGCACTGGACTTTAGGATGGTGGCGTTTCTTGCCCTGGTAGAAACATCGTGCGCGGCGGCGGCGCTCTGGGGGTACAGCATCATCGAAGGAAAGGCAGAACGGATGAAGGGGATTTCCTTTGCCCCCAGGGTACACAGCCAGCAAAAGCTCTCTCTGCCGGAAAGATGCGCGGCAGTTCCCTTCTTTGCCCTCATCGCGCTCTTTTTCATGCTTCCCCTGTTTTCCATAGCAATCAATTCTTTCACCCTGCGGCAAAGAGGAAGCAATGTGCTTTCCCTCACCGTGTGGAAACAGCTGTTGCATAGGGAAAGCTTTTACCGTGCGCTTGGCAACACGCTGTGCTGTGCCTCTGCCACGGCGCTGCTCTGCACGGTGACGGGATTGAGCTACGCCGTCTTCCTGAGACTGCGGCATTCGGAAAGAACAGCGGGCAAGGGCTTGCTGCGCACAATTCCCCTTCTGCCCATGGCTGTTTCATCCGTAGTGACGGGCATAGGGCTTACCCAGCTGGTAAGGCGGGGTACACCCCTGCTGCTCGTGATTGCCCAGACTTCGTTTTCATGGCCGTTCGCGTTCCGCCAGCTTTCCGCAGCCCTAAGCCGCTTGCCACAGGATACCATAGACAGCGCACGGCTTTTGTCAGCACACGCGCCAGACTGCGTGTTCCGCGTCATAATTCCTTCCTGCGCAAAGAACATATTGAGCTCGCTGGGCTTCTGTTTTGCCATCAGCGCGGGGGATGCCACGCTGCCACTCGTGCTTGCGCTTTATAAATTCGACACGCTTGCCCTGTACACCTACCGTCTCGCGGGAAGCTACCGCTTTGCAGAAGCCTGTGCTTCTGGCATTGTGCTCGGTGCGCTGTGCATGGGAATATTCGCACTGGCAAACCGCCTCAAACAGGACTAGGCTATATTATGGAAGATTTTGTGCACTGCGAGGGACTGTACAAGAAATGGGATTCAGTTACCGTGGACATCTCCTTTGATGCGGCGGAAGCCTCGTTCACCAGCATCGTGGGACAGAGCGGCAGCGGTAAATCCACCGTGCTCCGCCTTATCGCAGGACTGGAAACAAGCGACAGTCCGCACACGTGCATTACGCTTGGCGGCAGGGACATAGGCTCTCTTCCGCCGGGCAAGAGGGAATGCGGCATGGTGTTCCAGAACAGCTCACTTTTCCTGCATAAGAGCGTACAGGACAATGTGGGCTACGGTCTGCGCTGCAAGGGGCTGTCAAAGAAGGAAAGCCGCAGGCAGGCTGTAGATTTCCTCGCCACATTCAGGATGCAGGATTTTGCCCGCCGTTACCCGGAAACGCTCAGCGGAGGAGAAGCACAGCGGGTGGCGCTTGCCCGCACGCTCATCGTCCGCCCCCGGCTCGTCCTGCTCGACGAACCGCTGAGCGCGCTCGACGCTTCCCTGCGCATGGCACTGGGCAGAGAAATCCGCGCCATGCAGCAACAGCTCGGCTTTACGGCAATCATGGTGACGCACGATTTGCGGGAAGCGAAAGAGCTGAGTGACAGGATAATTGTCATGAAAAAGGGGAAAAAGGTCTGGGAGGGAGAGAGTGGGAGATTCTCTGGGGAAGGGGTGTAACAGTGCTAAAGTTTTTAATGCACCATCATCATTAAAATATTCCCATTCTAGGCATATGACAACTCATTTTTTCTCAATCGTTCAAGAATATAAGCTCGCATTTGTGGGGTCATCAATCCAATCAAAATCATGGACAAAATCTTCAACATTCCTTTCATCTATCTTATTTTCCATTTCAATGCGGAATAAATCTGGAGTAAAATATTCATTTGAAAGATAATCCTCTTTCCCACTGTGTCAATATAGTTGTCGGGTGATTTTTCAAAAATCATGCGGATTTCTTTACC
>CAKZZK010000264.1 GCA_937885235.1 uncultured Treponema sp. | reverse complement strand
AAGCCCTATGCCGTTGCGCCCGCCAATCTTGTTCAGCTCTTCCATAATCTGCAGGGGAGAAAGCTTCTTGTCGTTTACGGCGACAGCCTCGCCCTTTTCAAAGTCAATCTTGACGTACTCGCCCGCATCGGAAGCCTCTTCCGGCAGCACCGTCTCCTTGAGCATATTCTTCCAGTCAGGCTCGTTCTCCGTCTTCTCAAGCTCAAGCCCCTCATGGCTGATGTGCCAGATATTTTCATCGCAGGAATACGAACTCTTCTTCTTCATCGGCACAGGAATATTGCGCGCTTCAAGGTAGGCGATTTCTGCTTCGCGGCTGTCGAGCGTCCACTTCGGGTCACGCCATGCGGCAATCACCTTCAAATCAGGGGCGAAAGCCTTGATGGCAAGCTCAAAGCGCACCTGGTCATTGCCCTTGCCCGTTGCGCCGTGGCTTATGGCGACGGCTCCCTCCTGCCGCGCATATTCCACCAGAATTTTGCCGATAAGAGGGCGGGCGGTAGAGGTACCGAGCAAATACTCATCCTCGTAGACACAGCCCGCTTTCACCGCAGGCCAGATATATTCCTTGCAGTACTCTTCGCGGGCATCCACCACATAGCACGCCGCCGCTCCAGTCGCAAGGGCGCGCTCCTTGATGACCTTCCAGTCATCGCCCTGCCCCAAATCAATGCACACGGCGATAACGTCGTAGTCATAGTTTTCCTTCAACCAGGGAATAATCACCGTTGTGTCAAGTCCGCCGGAATAGGCGAGCACAACCTTGTCTTTGCTTGTATTTGCCATGTTTACCTCTAAAACAATGTAATTTTATGCATTCACTATACAATCTTGTTTATATTTATGCAATACCATCACGCACACCGTCATATTTCACCCATGTCGCCTGCACGGTAAAAGAGCCACTCAGCGGGTGCTCGCGGCGGAAAGAGCCAAAGACCGTGTTGCAGCAGGTGCAATGAGGGCTGACGTATATGTTTTCTTCTATAACACCGCAGTCTTTCAGGATATGCAGGTTTGCAGCGGCAAGGGAAAGCCTGAAAGAAGTGCCGCCATCTGCGCTCAAAACGCAGTCGCCGCCAAATGCCGAAGCAAAATAATCTGCCCGCTCCCTGTCCACCGTGTAGCAGCAGTTCCGTATATGGGGAGCAAGCACCGCGCAGAAATCCTCCGCACGCGCCCCGTAGCGGGAACGGGCAAGCTCCAGCGCATTTTTAACTATGCCGGTCCCCCGCCACCCCGAATGCAACGCGCCGAATACCTCAGCCTGAGGATTGTAGAGGAATATAGGCAGGCAGTCCGCCGCCGTCACCACCGGAATGAGCTTTTTATTCTGCGTGATGATGCCGTCCCCCTGCTTGCCAAGGCAGTCTTTTCCGCCGCTGAGCGCATATACGACACGCGAATGGACAAGCTCCACGGCAGCAATCTCATGCCCAGAACCCGCCAGCGCAGCCAGAAAAGCATCTCGCCGGGGATTAGTTTCAGCCCAACGGAAGCGCATACTTCCGGCGGCGCGGAGACTCATGCCCCATACCGGACCGGCTGCAAGAGGTCGCCCGTGTGCGTAAAAACAGCCGCTTATGCTGTCGCAGGGATATATTGGCTTCGCCATGCTTATTTGGCAGGCCGCTTCGGGTCTTCAAGCTCGTCAAGCTCCTGCACCACCTCGTAGATGTGTTCAAAGCTGACCTTTGCATCTTTGACCATGCTGTAGAAATCTCCCAGACGGCGCTGCATATCGCGCAGGTTTATCACCGCGCCATAACGCCCCGTGTATTTGTCAGAGATAAAGCCGGAGAGGAGGTTTATCATCCTGTGCCCCATCCTGCGGAAGCTGCGGGAAATTTCTGCGGCATCGGACTCCAGCTCCACCATTATCCAGTTTATCTTGCTGGCGGCAGCCTCGGTGCGCTCCTTTTTCCCCTCGTATTTGGAAAATTCAGATCCATACTCCCCTGCCTGCGACAGCTGATTTGCCAGAACGTCAAGGTCGTTGTTCACCTCGTTGAAGTTGTCAATCGCTTCGGTGAACTCGCGCTGATTGTCTTTGATGGCGAACTGCCCTTCCGTGGCGATAGCCTTGAAGATGGCAGTATACGCGACGTAGCGCTGCTTCATAAAGAAATTAATCAGCCCCAGCGTCAATTCCCTTTGGAAATGGATGCCGTTCCACACATTCTCCCAGGGACGGAAGGGAAAGAGCGGAAATGCTTTAAAATGAAAATAAGCATCGAGCTTTACCCTGAGCTTCTCCTTTGCAAAATTGCTTTCCCACAGCGCCATCCGCTTTTTAAAGAGATGCTTCCAGCGCTCGGAAAACAAATCCTGCCAGTTTTCTCCGCCGGAAAGTTCCGGCAGGGTGTAGAGTGCATCCTCAAAGACAATCTTGGCAAGCTTTTCCACAGGAACGGTCTTGATAAACATATCAAGCATGCCAAGGTGCATACGCACAGCGTCACGGAAATCGGCATAGTCCCCGTCCTGAGCCCCCTCATCCTCTTCACGGAACCACTCATAAGCGCCGTTCACGCCCATAGAGCAAATGAAGGCTTCTATAACGCCGGAATCGACAGGCACATAGTTATCGATAACCTCTGCAAACTTTCCAAAATCAGCCCTGAGCGGGGAAAATGCACATTCGCGCACGTTTTCTTCCGACAGGGAAAAGCGGGAAAGCATCTTGGCAAAGGGCAGCTTTGTGAACTGCTCAAGCCAGAACACGCTCTTTGCGCAACGATACATCTCTCGCTGATAGTCAGCAGGAATTTCCTTGAGTCTTGCCCTCACTGTCTGGAGCAAATCATTTTTTATCTCTGTTGAGAGCGGCAGGTCAAAGGAATACTGGAAGGGATCTACCTGCTCCGCAAACTGCTTCTCAAACTCAGGCATCAGCACGTGGCCAAGGATGACATAAAACGCGCCGGGCTTGTCCTCGTAGAGCACAAGGTACGGGCGGAAAAAGTCGGCGACCTTTTTGAGCTCCAGAAGCTTTTCATAGAAGATATTGTAAAATGCCTTGCGGCGGTAAACAATCAGCGACGGAAACTGGTTTTCAACATCGCGCGCAATACCCCGCACCAGAGAGGCGTTGAACACGTCTTCCATAGACGATGAGGTTAATATAGATTTAATCCAGAGAAAGACTTTTGTAAACACAGACTCTTGCTTGAGCTTGAGGCTGAATTCCGCCCTTTCCGAAGCCCTTGCATCCGGCACCTTGGTCTTTGCTGCAAAAAGTTCTGTGTCTTCTCCGGTGGCCGAACTTTGACCGTCTCCCATCCGGTCGAGCATATCCTTGCGTTCTTTCCTGCTCAGGTCGCCCGCCAGCTGGTCAAAAGTTCCCGACTCGGTATTATCAGCTTTCCTGTCCATGTTACATCCAAATCATTACTCTATTTTACAATAAAAAAAAATAATGTAAAGCCGTTCCGTGCAAAGTTCTCTCATTTAAAAAGAAAACAAAAACAGCATCTTTTTTTTACAAAGCACTGTCATTCGTAAGCGATTTTGTCAAGTTAAGCACCTAAAAATTTAGGGACTTTT
>CAKZZK010000263.1 GCA_937885235.1 uncultured Treponema sp. | reverse complement strand
AGATGACAGATTCAGAAATCATAGAGATGCTGGAACAGCAGAATGACTTTCTTCAAAGAACAGTTAAAAGTCTGAACGAGAACATCCAGACTCAAACAGAAACAAGTGAAAAACTCACAGAAAAATAGCCGAGCTTGAAGAAAAACTGCACAAAGACTCCCACAATTCATCTAGGCCGCCTTCAAGCGACGGCTAACGGCAAACCGAAACCCAAAAAGCCTCAGGCAAAAATCGGACAAGAAGGCGGGCGGGTAAAAAGGCCACAGGTTCTCGAATCTTTCAGTGCCAAAGAAAAAGGAATTTTGCAGTTCCGTTTACGAATAATGCTGCTTTGGATTTTAGGTGTGGAATAGTTACAAAAACGTTTGCTTTTTGCTCACATATATTCTATAATAAACGGTATATAATATAGAAAGTTTTTGGGAGATACAGGATTTTGAATGATTTTGATAATTTTTTCAGGCTCAATGGTGATTTGACAAAACCGGCGGTACTTGCTGATGATGAAGAACAGGCTTCTATTTCAGAAACGGTGCCGAATGCCGAGTACTTCAAGAAATATCTGGCGCGGTGTTATAACGCGGTGCTTACATCTGATAAAATAGACTTAAATCAACGTAGCAACCCGCTCGGCAATGAAAATTTCCGCAAGGCGATCGCCTCCTTTATGGCACGCTTCCACAAGGTTTCAGTGGATCCAAAAAACATTGTCGTCGGTTCAGGCATAGAGAGCTTGATATTCAATATGCTCCACCTGCCCGCCGTCATTGACCCCGCAAGCACCCTGCGCAAAGGAGGACTGCTTTCCCGCGCGGAGCACCTGCAGGATGTGGTGACGCCTATAGCAGCCGTGGGAGAGGACGCAAGTCCTGCCACACGCAAGCTTTTTACCGATGCAAATATGCAGGTAAAGGAAATTGCGCTTGATGACCAAGGGGTAAGCTACAACTCGCTGCTTACCTCCGGCGCTACCTTGCTTTACACCACGCCTCAGGTGCTTCCCGAATTCCTGCTTGAAGATCCGGCGGAGCGGCGCGAAAACATTCTGAACTGGGCTAACGAGGCGGCTTACCGCTATATCATCGAATACGACAACAATTCCTGCAAGAAGCTGGAACCGCTGTTCAAGAGCCTTGACAGACATGACACGGTTATCTATATCAGCTCTTTCTCAAGCCTCCTGTGTAACGGCGTTTCCGCCTCCTGGATGGTTCTGCCGGAGCGTGTGCTTGCCCAGTACAAAGCTCACTTTGAAAAGTTCCCCTGCCAGCTTTCACATCTGGAGCAGCTTGCGCTCACGCTCTTTATAGAAAAGGGGTATCTCGACACCTATCTGGAAAGCATACAGCCTTCAGAATAGCTTTTCCCCCAGAAGCCGTGCGGCGAGGCTTACCGCCATGCGGGCAGTTTCGTTCCGCACGTCGAGGATGGGGTTCACTTCCACAATCTCCATAGAACGCACCATGCCCAAGCCTGCCATCTCTTCCATGAGCAGAAGTCCCTCCCGGTAGCTAAGGCCGCCGGGCACAGGAACGCCTGTTCCGGGGGCGATTGAGGGGTCAAAGGCGTCCATATCAAAACTGATGTGCACGACATCGCACTTTGTCTTAAAAAACAGCTTCACTTTTTTAACGACATCGGGAAAACCTTGCCTGTCTATATCGCTCACCGTGAATACGGTGACACCTGCCTCCTTCATGAGCTTTTTTTCACCGGCATCAAGGTCGCGGATGCCCACGTAGCAGATGTTCCGCGGGTCAAGCTTTGGACCTTCACTATAGAGGTTTACCAGTTCCGGCAGTCCGTAACCGGCACTTGCCGCAAGGCATTCTCCGTGTATGTTTCCCGTGGGGCTTGAATCCGCCGTGTTGAAGTCTCCGTGTGCGTCTACGTAGAGCACGCCAAGCCGGAGCTTTTTCGGGCTGTAGGCAGCATGCAGTCCCGCAAGGGTACCAAGCACGATGGAATGGTCTCCGCCAAGGATAAGGGGGAACTCGCCCTTCACGGCAGCCGTTTCCACATCAGCGGCAAGCGAGGTACAGGCTGCAACAATCGGTTCCAGATACTTTGCCTTGGGATTGCTTCCCACATCGGCATATTCCTGTGCTTCAATTTCCCGCCTTGCCCTGTCGGTGATAACGCTGTGGCCGAGGCTTTCTATTTTATCGGTAATACCCGCAAGCCGGATAGCTGACGGCCCCATGTCTGAGCCGTGGCGGCGCCCGCCAAAATCCAGTGGCATTTCGATGATATGTACATCCATAGCTCCATAGTAGCATTTTTTCCCGCTCTATGCTACGGTGAAAGTAAAAGCAACATATTGAAAATTTCTGCCTTCTGTATCATAATAGAGAGGAGGGATAGTAGTGTCAGAAGAGAAAGAGACAAAGACTAGCGAGAAGACAACAAAGACACGTACTCGCCGCACCACGCGCAAGGCAGCAGCGCCTGCCGAACCTGTAGAAGAAATCATTATGAAGACGCCGGAAACGCTCGAAGCAGAACAGCGGGACTTACGGCTGGAGGTGGCTCAGGAACGGACCGAGGAACGCATTGCGCGCATCGTGCAGAACCAGCGCCTGTTCTTTGGTACAGGGCAGACGCTTGATGTGTCATGGCGCATCGAGCAGCTCAAAAAACTCCATACCGCCATAGAGCTAAACGAGGAGGCTCTCTTCAGCGCGTTGCGGGAAGACCTTTCAAAATCGACCTACGAGTCTTACTTCTGCGAGGTAGGACTGGTGCTTCACGAAATTTCCTGCCACATCCACAACATCAAAAAATGGAGCAAGGCAAAGCGCATCCGTGCTGACCTGCATCTACAGCCAGCCCATTTCCGTCTGCATCCAGAGCCGCGCGGAGTAACGCTGATCATGTCCACATGGAACTATCCGCTTCTGCTCTCCCTGCAGCCGCTTGTTGCCGCCATGAGCGCAGGCAATACCGCCATCATCAAGACTTCTGAATACAGCCAGGCAACGAACAGCGTCATTGACCGCATCATCGCCCAAACCTTCGATGAAAACTACGTCACCGTTGTGCAGGGGGGCTACACGGAGAACAGAGCCCTGCTCAATCAGCATTTTGACTTCATCATGTTCACGGGCAGCCAGAACGTGGGCAAGATTGTCATGACGAGTGCGGCTCGCTTCCTCACGCCTGTCTGCCTTGAGCTGGGAGGCAAAAGTCCGTGCATTGTGGATGCTTCGGCAAATATCCCGCTCGCGGCAAAGCGTATCATCTGGGGTAAATTCCTGAACGCGGGCCAGACCTGTGTTGCTCCGGATTATGTGCTCGTTGAGCAGGAGGTAAAAGACCTGCTGTTGGCTTGCCTGCGGGAAGAAGTGACAAAGCAGTTCGGAGAGCACCCTCTGGAAAACAAGGACTATCCCAAGATCATAAACGAGCGGCATTTCGTGCACCTGTCCACGCTGTATCCTGATGCGCAGATGGATTTTGTGAGCAACAAGATTGCGCCCACGGTGATAGACCTCTGCAATATCCGAGACCCCGAAATTGATGCTTCCCGCCTTATGCAGGAAGAAATCTTCGGTCCCTTCCTGCCTGTCATTTCGTACCAAAACATCAGCGAAGTGGTGAGCTACGTAAACAGCCATACGGTGCCGCTCGCCCTCTATATTTTCAGCACTGACAAGGCGACACAAAAACAAGTGTGTTCCACCATCCGTTACGGCGGAGGCTGCATCAACGATGTGGTATGCCACATTGCATCGAGCAAGGTGCCGTTCGGCGGCATGGGGGAAAGCGGCATGGGCGCCTATCACGGCGAGTATGGCTTCAAGACTTTCTCCCACTACAAGAGCATTATGGTTCAGTCGCCCAAACTGGAACTCAATGCCCGTTACGCGCTTTCCGATGAAAAGAGTCTGAATTTTATCAAGAAATTCTTGAAATAAACGGATGAAACAGCTATTAAACGTGCCTGCCGCACTGGACATGACAGGCAACGAAGCAAGCTTTCTTAGGGAACTGCTAGAGGATTTTCTGTCGTCAAAAATACTGGATGAAGCAGCGCTGGCTGACAAAGCGGCGCAGAATGAAGAAGCTGCCGCAAGCGCCGTGCACTACATCAAGGGGGCAGCCCGACAGCTCTGCGCAGAACAGCTTGCCGCAGCAGGACAAGACTTAGAGGATGTGTTGAGGTACAGAAAGCAGGGAGACAAGAAAGTGCTCATCAAAAACTTTGCGGCAATATACGAGGCAACGCGGAACGCAATTCAGGACGCGCTTGCCATATTGTAAGCCGCGCAAAAGTTTTGCCAGAGCTTCTGGCACGTCTCGCCAAGCGCCACTCCCCTCAGGCGGCAAAATTCAGTATACACACGGACAATCTCCTCCGGCTCTGTCCGCTCCTTGCCTTTGAGCATCTGAAAAGGGGCATCTGTTTCAAGCAGGAGCCGTCCGAATGGCAGTTCGCGGGCGCAGGCAATGCTCCTCTTGTTGCCATTGAGCAAGGGCTTTCCAAAGGAAAAATAAGCATTGATGCCGTGGTCAAGCAGAGCCAAAGCCTCCCGTACACCGAAAGCAAATGAATGAAAGATGACGGAGGTCACATTTGAGAGCTCTCGGCAATCCCTGAACATCAAGTCAAGCGCCTTGCGGTTATGCACAATGAGCGGGACCTGATAGTGGAGCGCAAGTTTCTTAGAAATATCCCACGCCGCTTCCTGCCTCGCACGGTCATCTCGGAAAGCGGGGGTAAAAAAATCAAAGCCAGCCTCCCCTATGGCGACAATCTGTTTTTTTCGCAAAAGCTCCTCCAAAAACGAGGCATTTTCCACCAGCGGGTTCTGCGGATGCAAACCAAACGCACCCCAGATGCGCCGGGAACCTTCGGCAAGAAGTTTTTCCTGCTCCCAGTATTCGTCGACAGCATGGGCACAGGAAATTCCCCAAAAGCGGGCGCTTTCCGAATCCACGGGCAGCCTATGACATTGAACCGCATGGAAATGCGCATCACAAAAAAACAAAGCATCCTTCATAAGTTCCTCCAGTAAAAAAGCTAAACACTTCCTTCTGAATTCCGAAAATAAAAACAAGGTTATAGATTATTTATTGAACCATATATCTAGGTAATAGGAGATACATCATGGGAAGTTATTTACTAAAAAGTTTGGGTAAGGCAACTGACTATATGACGATCGTAAGGGAAATGGATGACGGCTACGTAGTACGCATTGTTCGCGACAAAGATGGCTACAATGATATTACCACCGACTATATTTCCAAGACACTCTTTGAAAGCTGCATCCGCACCGGCTACCTCACAAAGATGAATACTCCCGCGGACAAAGCCGTCGTTAACGCCTGAGCAATGCAAGGGCTGCTTCATACTTGGCTTCTATATCCTCAACGGGCGGAAGCCAATGTATGACGACGCCTTTCCGTTCCATACCGCGAAACCATGTTTCCTGCCTCTTGGCAAACTGCTGTATGGCATGATTTAACTGAGCAAATAATTCCTCTTCAGTCTTGATCTTTCCTTCCAGATATTCGCTTATATAGCGGTATTCAAGTCCCAGTTTTTCCAAGCGTTCCCAAGAATAACCGTCCTGATGGAGTTGTTCTACTTCTGCAATCATGCCCTGCTCAAAACGCTCTCGCAGACGCTTGCTGATGCGGGCTCGCAAAATTTCACGGGGCAAAGTCGTCCCAAGCACAATAGCATTCACTTTTGGTTTCTGCTGCTTCTGATAGAATTCGCACTGGCTTTTATATGCGTCACTCTGCATGAAAAGCTGGATTTCTATTGCCCGCACCGTCCTCTCCCGATCCAGCAAATCACTTTTATTATGCAGGTCAGGCTTCAAGCTCAAGAGCATCTCTCCAAGCTCTGCCAGCGATTTTCCTGCAAGATCAGAACGCAGGGATGCATTCTCCGGCACGGGCACAAACTCGTATCCTCTCACTATGGAGTCAAGATACATGCCTGTTCCGCCCACCACAAATGGCATTTTGTGCTTTTGAGAAAATTCATCAAACAGGGCATAGAAATCCTGCTGAAAATTGAATACGTTGTATTCTTGCTCAAGGGTAACGATATCGATGAGATGATAGGGAACTTGCTTGGACTGTACTGAATAATCAGCCAAATCTTTGCCGCTCCCAATATCAAGTCCTCTGTAAACCTGCCGGCAGTCTGCGGATATGATATCCCAGCCGCAGTGAGATGCAATACGCACTCCGAGCACCGTTTTACCGACTGCCGTAGGACCGAGCAGTATTACTGTGTTATACGGCATATTGCACATTTGAGGTATTCGCTTTTGGGATATCCCAGCAGGATGGGGTGATCTGGAGCAGCACCGCGTTTTTCAAGCACCTGTATTTTTTTATGGCTGTCCATCGCTGCATGCATAAGCATGGAATAAAATGTATTTTCATCAAAATAATAGGAGCAAGAGCAGGTAACAAGTATGCCGCCGTCATTGAGCAGCCGCATCGCGCGCAGGTTTATCTCCTTATAACCGCCATAGGCCTTCTGGATAAGCTTCGCGCTTTTGGTGAATGCGGGCGGATCAAGAATGATGACATCGAATTTTTCGCCAGCTTTCTCGTAGGTTTTCAGCAGTTCAAACACATCCCTGCATTCTGCACGCATCTTGTCAGAGGCATTGTTTAACACAATGTTGTCATTTATCATGGCAACAGCTTCTTGCGATATATCCATGCTCAGCACCTCGCGGGCACCGCCTTTCACAGCATTAAGCCCGAATGCGCCAGTGTGCGAAAAAGCGTCTAGAACACGTTTTCCATGGCAGAATTTTCTGATTGTCTCTCGATTAAACTTCTGGTCAAGGAAATAGCCTGTCTTTTGGCCATGCACAATGTCAACCTGTAATTGCAGGCCATTTTCCTCTATCACAATCACTTCGTTACGTGCTTTGCCAATCCACTCTGATTTTTGAGAGAGTCCTTCTTTTTCCCTCACGGAGGCATCACTGCGTTCATATATGCCATAAGGATTGCAACAGTCCTGCAATGCGGCAAGAATTTCCTCCCGAAAAACCTCGCAAGCCAGCGCGAGAAATTGGACTACTAGATATACTTTTCCCTCAGAATAATAACGCTCTACTATCAAACCTGGAACAAAATCCGCTTCGCCATAAATCAAACGGTAGCTGTCCTGCTCTGCAAAATGGATGCGTCTTGCATTTGCGGCATCATGAATAATTTTTCCCCAATATTCACGGGTATTCTCCATAATCTGATCAGCATGGAGCAAACCTATAAGCCTGATTATTATCTTTGAATTCTTGTTGAAAACACCTGTGCCTAAAAAGGTCCCTGCATGGGAATAAAGCTCTACCACTTGACCATCAGGAATTGAAAGCGAAGAAATATCTGTTTTTTTTATAACATTGCCTGTTGAATCTTTTTCTTTCACGGATTCAATCTCGTTATCAAAAACCCACGGGAATCCTTGTTTTATTTCATTTTCTTCTTTTGATTTTAAAAATATATAGGGAAAATCTTTCATGGCTAAAGTATAGCATTTCCCTTTAGCCGACGCAAGCACTAGCTTAAACAAAAAAGAAGCCGGCAGCCACCTACTTTCGCGCCCCTGGGGGCACTATC
>CAKZZK010000262.1 GCA_937885235.1 uncultured Treponema sp. | reverse complement strand
ACATTGGGAAGCTTTTTTTTAGCCGAGACCGCTAATACTTTTGAAACTGGCTCATATAACTTCCCATCCTAATGCAATTATAAGACTGTTTACTTCATCTTATACTGGGGGCTATGAACGAATACCAACAGGAATTCATTGCAAACCTGAAGAAATGGCGCAAGACAAGAGGGCTTTCCCAAGAAAAGCTTGCCGAGTTATGCGAGGTTGCAACGGGCACCATAGGCAACATTGAGTGCGGCATAGCCAAGCCGTCATTCGACCTCCTTGTGACTATGGCAAACGTGCTCGGCATTCACCCCTCGCTCCTGCTTTCTGACCAGCCGCTCTCTTCCGACATCAGGAGCTTCGTTACCGAGCATACCCTGCTGCAGGAAATTTACCTGCGTCTGGAAGCGCATTTCCAGAATACCAAGGACAGCCCGCAAACTTCATCTCCTGCCTCTGGTTTCCCGGACACCACGGCTGAAATAAAAGAATCCCTGTAGATTGTTTTTTATGAGCAGAAGCATTCTCCTTGCGGCGAGAGCGGTCAAGACTCACGGTGTAAGACACCTTCTCCCCGCGATGTTTAAAGGTCTCTCCTTGCAGTGCGTTAAGGGTATTAACGGAAAATATATTTCACTTTTATGGCACAGAGATGAAGAGGCATATTATGACACAAGGAAAAATGTCATCTACATTCGCTCTGATGTCTATGCCAAAGCGACGGCAGGAGAGGGACGGCGCGTTTCTCTGCAAGAAGGACCTTGTGCATTTTTTGAAAGCAGAAGAAATAGAACTTCAATGCGGGGTAAGCAAAAAGGCTTCGAGAGTGGCTTACAACCTTGCCCACAGCATTCCCTACAGGGAATCAGGCTTCGGAGATTTTCCGAACCGCTCATATATCTTTGCGATGCAGAGGTTATGGATGCGGATGCGGGGCTGTACTTCTCAAGGCTGCGGCGGGGCAGGAAAAGCTTTCCCTATTCAGCATATTTCGTACCCTCTTGAAACTACGTTGAGTGTTCCGATGCCTTTCTTTCCAGATACTCCGGCAGAATGCCCTGTCGGATTGCCTCTTTTACCGCCCAGTCGAGCGGCTTTTCTATGTGCTCCTGCTCCGCGTTGTTATGGGCGTAGCGCACGAGTTCGATGAACGCGGAGTACTGCCTGAGCGTCTCGCACTTTGCCAGCAGCCTGTCTCCCCTGCCGAGGTTGATGTTGTACACCTTCACCACCAGTTCCAAGGGGACCTGCTCCGGCTTTTCCTCGCCCTCAGGGTAGATGAAAGCGTCAGACAGCCGCATCTCGCTTTCCGCGGGGAAATCGTCCCTGCCGTTGTACAGCACGTAGAATTCCGGCGCGGGGATTTTCACCACCGCGCGGGCAAACTTCTTCCTGCTCGGCACGACCTTCTCGTAGATGCGGGTTATGTAGTCCAGCAGGCGCAAAGGCATATTGCGGTTTATCGTGGACTGGTGCTCGATAAGCACCACTATCCGCCCGTCTATCTGCATCGCCACGTCGTTTGCGTAGCTCATATAGAGCGCACTGTCCAGCATCTCCGGCTCTACCGCCGTATTTTCGGGTGAAAGCCTTGTGCCGTGGAGGGCGTTGTACAGGGAGATGAAATTCTCCTTGAAGTACCTGTCCCTACCGAAAAGGTCCACAAAAACCGAGTCCTTCATCCTGCGGTTGGGCGCGGTTCCACCGTTATCTTCTATAATATTCGCATTTTTTTGTTCGTTCTCTCTCATCGTGTATCTCCGAATATGCTTTAATCATAGCACGGATTGCGGGGGAATGAAAAGGGCTTGAAATCTTCGCTTTATCTCGTCGCTAATGGAACTAGAAAAGAGCAGACCGCAAGACGCTTGCGCAAGCCATGCGCCGTACACCTTATCCTTAATTATAATTTCTGCAGAAGTACCTTGAATTTATCCCAAACTGCTTTTATAATGAAGGAAGAGAAGGAGTAAATTTATGAAAAAATTTGCATTATCCGTACTGTGTATTGCACTGACACTTGTTTCGCTGGTTTCTTGCTCAAAGAAAGAGGCTGCCTCTTCCAAGAAGAATGAAATGCGCGTCGCCATGATCACCGACTCTGGTGACATCACCGACCAGTCTTTCAACCAGACGACCTACGAGGCGTGCAAGAAGTTTTCTGAATCCAACGGCGTAAACTTCAAGTACTACAAGCCCGCCGGAGACTCAACGGCAGACCGCGTGGCTTCCATCAACGCAGCCATTGATGACGGCTACACCGTCCTCGTTCTGCCCGGCTACCTCTTTGGAGAGGCAATCGTGGAGACAGTGGGAAACAATGCCGACGTCACATTCATCGGACTTGACATCGGCGCCGGAGACCTTGGCGACTTCAAGCTTCCTGCGAACGTGTTCTGCGCCGTGTATTCGGAAGAGATTCCGGGCTTTATGGCGGGATACGCCGCAGTAAAAGAAGGCTACCGCCATCTCGGCTTCCTCGGAGGCATGGCAGTTCCCGCCGTCATCCGCTACGGCTATGGCTTTGTGCAGGGCTGCAACAAGGCCGCTGAGGAGCTCGGCGTTGCCGACAAGGTGACTGTCGAGTACGTGTACGGCGGCCAGTTCTACGGCGACCAGACAATCACCGCGGCAATGGATGCCTGGTACAGCCAGCGCAATGTGGAAGTGGTCTTCGCCTGCGGCGGCGGCATCTGGACCTCTGCCTGTGAAGCGGCGGCTAAAGTCGGCGGAAAGGTCATCGGCGTAGACACAGACCAGACCGCGCAGATAAACGCCTACGGCAAGGATATGTGCGTCACCTCTGCAATGAAGGGACTGGGAGCTACCGTCAACGCAGCCTTGTCTGCGGTAAAGGCAGGCAACTGGAACCAGTATTCAGGCAAGATTTCCACGCTGGGACTTGTGTCCGCAACGGATTTGGAAGCAAACTTCGTCCAGCTGCCCACAGCAACCTGGTCAATGAAGAAATTCACCGTTGACGAATACAAGGCGATGGTTGCCGACATCTACAACGGAAAAACAAAGGTATCCAACGGCATTGACGAACTTCCTGCGCACGCAGTGACCGTCAACACCTATCCGAACCTCAAATAGTCATCGCACTAGGAACTCTGAAAAGCCGGGATGGTAACGGGGGGAACTCCGCCGCATATTCCGGCTTTTTTTTGCACTGAAAGGATATACTTTATGGATAACGATTATATCATTGAAATGCTGCACATCACCAAACGCTTTCCGGGCATCATTGCAAATGATGACATCACCCTGCAGCTGAAAAAAGGAGAGATTCACGCCCTGCTCGGCGAAAACGGCGCGGGAAAATCCACACTGATGAGCGTCCTTTTCGGCCTGTACCAGAGCGAGGAAGGCGAAATACGGAAAAACGGAAAGACAGTCAAAATCAGCAATCCCAATGATGCCACAGCCCTCGGCATAGGCATGGTGCATCAGCATTTCAAACTGGTGGAAGTGTTCACCGTCCTTGACAACATCATTCTGGGCACAGAACCCGTAACGCACGGCATCATCGACAGGAAGGCGGCAAGGCAGAAGGTGGTGGAACTGAGCTCCCGCTACGGCCTTGCGGTTGACCCTGACGCGGTTATCGAAGACATCACGGTGGGCATGCAGCAGCGCGTGGAAATCCTGAAAATGCTCTACCGCGAAAACGAAATACTCATTTTTGACGAACCCACCGCCGTCCTGACCCCTCAGGAAATCGACGAGCTGATGGCTATCATGAAAAATCTCGCAAAAGAGGGAAAATCCATCCTGTTCATAACGCACAAGCTGAACGAGATTATGGCTGTCGCAGACCGCTGTTCAGTCCTGTGCAAGGGCCGCTACATCGGCACGGTGAACATCAGCGAAACCAACAAGGAAGAGCTGAGCCGCATGATGGTGGGCAGGGATGTCAAATTCTCTGTGGACAAGGAAAAGGCAAAGCCCGGCGACTGCATTCTTTCCATCAAGAATATGAGCGTGGCAAGCAGAGTCCACGGCAACCTCGCGGTGAAAAACATAAGCCTTGCCGTCCATGCGGGAGAAATCCTCTGCATTGCAGGCATTGACGGCAACGGCCAGTCAGAGTTCATCCACGGGCTCACAGGGCTTGCCCCTCTGGTGCACGCGGAAAACACCGAAATCCTCCTTGCGGGAACGGACATAACAAAGAAATCCATCAGGGAAAAGTCAAAGGCAGGTATGAGCCACATTCCAGAGGACAGGCACAAGCACGGGCTCGTGCTAGACTACACGCTTGAGCAGAATATGGTGCTGCAACGCTACTGGGAGGAGGAATTCCAGCACGCGGGCTTTATCAGGGACAAAAATGTGACGGCATATTCCGAAAAGCTCATCGCGCAGTACGACGTGCGGAGCGGACAGGGCTGCAAGACTGTTGCCCGCTCTATGTCCGGCGGCAACCAGCAGAAGGCAATCATCGCCCGTGAAATCGACAAGGCGCACAAGCTGCTCATCGCCGTCCAGCCGACCCGCGGCCTTGACGTGGGAGCCATCGAATATATCCACAGGCAGATTGTCGCGGACAGGGACAAGGGAGCCGCAGTCCTTCTGGTCTCCTACGAGATGGACGAAGTGCTTTCGCTCAGCGACAGAATCCTCGTCATGTACGAGGGGGAGATTGTGGGGCAGCTTTATCCTGAGAACACTACGCCGCAGGAGCTGGGCCTGTATATGTCCGGCGCAAAACGCAATTAAGGAGGAACGACGATGAAAGCGAAATTCAGCGCCCGCGCAATAGCGGCATCAAAGCAGTTTCAGGCAATAGTGTCCGCCATTATCTGTGCCGCCATAGGCATTCTGGTGGGATTCATAATCCTTGCGATTATCAATGCGCCGAATGCACCAAAGGCTATAGCGACAATCTTGAAAAATTTCTTCTATTATAAAAAGGCTTCCACACGGGCATACTATCTGGGGCAGACCTTGGTCAAATCCGTTCCCCTGATACTCTGCGGGCTTTCGGTTCTGTTTGCCTACAAGGCGGGGCTCTTCAACATCGGCGTGGGAGGACAGTACTGCCTTGCCATAGGCGTTTCGCTCTGGTCTGCCCTGGCGTGGAATCTGCCGTGGTGGCTCTGCATAGTGCTTGCCGTCCTTGCGGCTGCGGCATGGGGAGCCATTGCGGGCTGCTTCAAGGCTTTCTGCAATATGAACGAGGTCATAGCGTGCATCATGATGAACTGGATAGGGCTGTATCTGGTAAACGTGCTCATGCAGAACGAAACGGTGATGGACACGACGAAGAGCGAAACCTATTCCATCGCAAAGCTTTCCCCCCAGAGCCTTATCCCCAGCGTGGGGCTGAGCGGTCTCTTCAACAACAACAAATACGTCACCATAGCCGTCCCCCTGACGGTCGTGATAGCCGTCGTGATCATGATTGTGCTCAGCAAAACGACCTTTGGCTACGAGCTGCGCGCGACAGGGCTGAACAAGAATGCGGCAAAATACGCCGGCATGAAGGACAAGCAGAACATCATCGTGACGATGGCTCTCGCGGGCGCGCTTGCAGGTCTTGCCGCCTCACTCTACTACCTCACCGACATTCAGCAGTGGAAGACAAGCTCCTCTGTTCCCGCCATGGGCTTCAACGGCATTGCCGTGGCGTTCCTCGGCGGGCTGCACCCGATAGGCGTTATCTTTGCGGGCTTCTTTATCCAGCACATCACGCTGGGGGGCAGCCTCATAGACACCCACTTTTATAATTCCCAGATTGCAGACCTCATCTCCGCAATCATCATCTATACCTGCGGCTTTGTGCTTTTCTTTAAGGAAATCCTGACAAAGCTCACATCTAAAGGGGGGAAGGCATAATGCTGCTCATCCAATACACCTTGATATATGCGTCAGTTTTAATTTTCGTCGCCATCGGCGGTATGTACTCAGAGCATTCCGGCGTCATCAATCTGGGACTGGAAGGCGAGATGGTCATGGGTGCGCTCGGCGGGGCATTCATACTCTTCGCACTGCCTGCGGGAACAAGCCCCCTCATCATCATCTTTCTGACTATCGCCGTCAGCGCGGTATGCGGTATGCTTTACTCGCTCCTTCTGGCAGTAGCCGCCATCAACTTCAAGGCAGACCAGACTCTGGTGGGCACCGCAATGAATATGCTCGCCACTGCGACGGCAACGGTGGTCGTCAAGGCATTCAACACCGCCCGCTCGGCAGGGGACAACGTGTCGGCAATCCTTGACTACATTGAAAACCGCAAGGTATTCCTCATCCGCCTCGGGAACATAGACCTGAACTACTACATATTCCTGACGATACTGCTCCTGATTGCGGCATATTTGCTTATGTACAAGACCCGCTTCGGGCTAAGGCTCCTCGCTTGCGGCGAGCACCCGCAGGCTGCGGACAGCGTGGGCATAAACGTGTACAAGATGCGCTATGCAGGCGTGATTATTTCTGGCTTTTGCGGAGGAATAGGCGGCATTATCTACATCAGCGCGGCGAATTCTCAATGGGATTTTATCTATGGTGTTGCGGGGGCAGGCTTCCTTGCCCTTGCCGTAATGATATTCGGCCAGTGGAAGCCGATGCGGATTGCGCTTGCAGCCCTGCTTTTCGGCTTCTTCAGGGCCATTGCAGACGCCTACCTGGGATTTGACTTTTTGATAAGCCTTGTCCCAGGCGAGGTCTACAAGATGCTTCCCTACATCATCTCCCTCATCGTGCTTGCCTTTACCTCGCAAAAATCGCGGGCGCCAAAGGCAGAGGGCATTCCCTACGAGCAGGGACAGCGATAGGCTTAGTACTTTGCGAGGTATTTTTCGCCGCTGCCGTTGCCGCTTGAATAGAAAGCCAGCACCTCAGAGGCGAAATTCTGCTCCAGCCGCTGCTTGTAGCTTTCAATCTTAGAAATGTAGTTCAGCGTTACCTGCGGGGTTTTGTTGTCCTGTACCTTGTTGCGTCCGGCATTGTACATGGCAAGCCCCGCAATTTCGTTTCCAGCTGCTTCCATGCAGTACTTCAAGTGCGACATACCGTAATGGGCAGACACCTTCGGGTCATAAAAATCCTCTTCCGAAAGATTCGGGAAGGTATAGCTGTTGAGCTGGAAAAGCCCGCGGTCAATGCTGCCGTTCACATTTGTGTGCTTTGCGTTCACCTTGTACATGCTCTCGCTGTAGGCAAGCGCAAACGCCAGGGAAGGCTGCACGCCGAACTGCGACGCCGCATTCAGGATAGCGATGGCGATATCCTTGTCGCCTGTCACCTGGCTGTAGAACCACTCCACTGCGGCGCGGCTCTGGGGCATTTCGTAAAGCACCAAGGCGGCATTGCTGTCTTCCTCTACGGGGAACTCAATCTCCCCGCCCACGTAGGTTTCAACGGCAAAATCAGACAGCTGACCTATTTCTTCTTCAGCAATGATGTCCTTTTCCTGTGCGACTTCATCTGCCGTTTCCTCTACGGCAGGGGCAGCTGCTTTTTCTCTGGAGAGAGCCACAACATTGGTCTTGCTGTCTTCTGGCAGCCGGATAAAAACAAAGGCGCAGACAGCCCCAAAAAGCAATGTTACGGCTATGGTACTCCACAGCAACTTGATTAAATGCATTCTTTCAACATCCATAATAGGTTCTCCCACATAAACCCATCCCCGTTCCCATCCTTACAACTGCCACGATTTTGTCATAAAAAAAAAATTAATGCAAGCAAAATGATGAAAATAATGCGTTTTCTTACATTTTCTTAGAAGAAGCTAGAGGGATTTGAGATTTTTACGGCAGTTTTTGCTACCACCGCACGATAGCTTCATCGGAGGCAAGAAGGGATTCATCGCGGCTGAAAAAGACGTAGTGGGAGTGCTTGCGGCTCAATTCCGCCATAAACTGCGCGGCATCAAGCTGGGGCGGCACGGCAAAGCCAACGACAGAGGCACAGTCCTTGATGCGGCGGGCGCAGTGGCTCATGCTGGCAATAAAGGCGTCCTTCGCTTCCTGGCTGTCCAGACTCTCCTGCCCTGCGGAGGGGCTGATAAAGACGTAGAGCTGCAAGGTTTCAAGCGCTTTGAGGCTTTCCCGCAGCGCTGCGAGGAAAGCTTCATTGTATGACTCTTCATCAACGCCAACCTGCTTCCAGTCAAGCTCCACACAGGCAGCGCCCATCGAAAGCAAGTAGAGCGTATCCGGCAGCGCGCCGTTCTCTGTATGCAAAGGCTCTGACTGCACGGGACATTCTGTGCCATCCAAGAAAAATAAGCTGTTGTGTTCTGTGTAAAAACGTTTTTCAAGTTTCATAGCGGGAGTATAGCATTTTTTATATCTTATGAAAATAGAAAAGTACTCCCTGCCCGCTGTGGACAGGGAGTTCAAGCGGCACTGCCGCCCTGCACGCTATTCTGTCAAAATCTTGATGACTTCGGCTTTGTCCTGCGTGCTGAGGATCTGAGAGCGCTTGTCCGCAGATTTGAACAGAAGGCTCACCTCTGCCAGAAATTGCAGATGGGGCCCCGTTTTGTTTACAGGAGAAAGCGTCATAATGAAAATGCGGCACGGTTCCTGATCCAAACTGTCAAAATCAACCGAATTATCAGAGATTCCAATGCAGGCGACCAAATCAGATACAGTGTCAGTCTTACCGTGAGGAATGGCGATACCGTGCTTCATGCCCGTGGACATTTTCCGCTCGCGATCCAGCACGCACTCCTTTGCAGCTTCTTTATCTGTGACTTTTCCCGCCTTTACAAGAACTTCAAGCAATTCGTCAATGATTTCTTCTTTTGTAGTCCCCTTCAAGTGGAGGTCTACTGTTTCCGGTGTTAATACAGTTCTTAAGTCCATACTTTAATAGTATGTTTAGTTTTAGAAATTGTCAAGGAGAAAAACCTCATTTTGGCAAAATTTGAACAGAGAAGTCCATTTTGCACAATGCCCTTGTATCTTTCTATTTTCTTCTATATAATACGGCGTTATGAACAATACCGACAAGCTGCTTGCCGATATAGCACAGCTCAAAAAGCGGGATCTTTCGGAAAACGGCAATGTGTATGACGGCGAAAGGTTCTGCCGCAAGATAAACAATCTCTTTGCCTCCAACAACCGCTTTATCGGTGAAACGGCGGCAAGTTTTGTGGACTATTGGTTCAACACCTACATCCTTGCAAGCAAGGACATCAAGAATGAGCCAAGCCGAGAGAATATGGACAGGCTCGTTGCCATACAGTCCATCTTGGACGGCAGCTCAGAGCAGACGGAATGCCTGTCAAAAGAGGACTGGAAGGAGCTCTGTTCCATCGTGGACACGGAAGCTGACGACCTGCCCCTTGACGTGCTCAACGAGCTCATGTCCCTCTTTGTGGAAAAGCAGGCGTTTTAAGCCAGATGCAGGACGAATGCTACCGCAGCTGCCGCCAATGCCCGCGTTCCTGCAAAGCAACCCGCGACACAGGGGAGGCGGGCTTCTGCGGCGAAAGCGCCGAGCTCCGCGCGGCCCTTGCCTGCCTTCATTTTGGCGAGGAGCCGCTCATCACTGTCGGCGGCGGTTCGGGCACCATCTTCCTTAGCGGCTGTACCCTGCGCTGTGCATTCTGCCAAAATTACCAGATTTCCCAGCAGGGCATGGGCACGGCGCTGTCTCAGGACGATTTCGTAAAGCTATGCCTTCGCCTGCAGGATATGGGGGCGGAAAACATCAACCTTGTGACGGGCAGCCACCACATTCCCCGTCTGGCTGAGTACATTCGGGCAGCAAAAGAGGGGGGCATGGCACTCCCCTTTGCCTGGAACTCCAGCGCTTATGAGTCGCCTGAAATGCTTGAGCTGCTCAGGGGGCTCGTTGATATCTGGCTGCCTGACTTAAAGACGCTCAATGCTGAGGCAAGCAAGAAGCTTTTTGCCGCAGAGGACTATCCTGCCGTGGCGCAAAAAGCCATACTCTGGATGCTCGAAAACAGCCCGATGCGCATAATCCACAGGGGCGAAAAAGAAAAAATGCTTTCCGGTACCATCATCCGCCACCTCTTCCTGCCGGGCAGGATGGACGACAGCATCTTTGTCCTTGACTGGCTCAAAAAGAACGCGGACGGCAGGGCATGCGTCTCGCTTATGTCCCAATACACGCCCGTCCCCTTCACGGGTAGCGCCGCAGAACTGCAAGCACGCAGGCTCGCGCTCTCCGCACTGGAAAACCGCCTTGTAAACGCCGAGGAAGACGAAACGCTGCGGGATTTAATCGATGCCTATGACTTTGACTATCTCTTTTATCAGGACCTAAGCGACGACACAAGCTGGCTCCCCGATTTCTCCCGCCCCCAGCCCTTCAGCAACGCCCTCGCCACCCCCGCCTGGCACTGGCGGGAGGGGGTAAAACAGATTTGAATCCACTCTATGGACACGACGCTGTTTCCACCATTGCAGTATGCGTTTTGTTACTATGGCTTCCAGAAAATAAAAATTCAGTCCTGCCACGATGCAGATGCTGATATGCAGCAACATCTGTATCGCCGGCGAGCCAATGCGGTTACGTATGAACGTCACCATATAGCGGAAATATACCATCTGCGCAA
>CAKZZK010000261.1 GCA_937885235.1 uncultured Treponema sp. | reverse complement strand
ACTTGCAAATGCCCGTCATTATCCTGCAATTGGTTGGATTGATTCTTATTCAGAGTATGCAGAAGAAGTTCGTGACTGGTGGGAAATTCATAATCCTTTATGGTGGACTTTAAGACAAGAATCTTTGGAACTTTTAAAATCTGAGCAAAAATTACAGCAGATTGTCCGTTTGATTGGACCTGATGCATTGCCACCATCTCAACGACTAGTATTAAAAGTT
Organism: uncultured Treponema sp.; assembly: GCA_937885235.1. Classification (GTDB taxonomy): domain Bacteria; phylum Spirochaetota; class Spirochaetia; order Treponematales; family Treponemataceae; genus Treponema_D. The sequence goes on along the minus strand of CAKZZK010000261.1, from coordinate 3,567 downwards.
GCTGATATGATTAAAAATGGATTTTTACAGCAGAATGCTTTTGATGCAATAGATGTTTATTCAGTTCCAGAAAAGCAAATTCAAATTCTTCTTTTGATGATGCAGTTTTATGAAAGAGCACTTGCTGTCATAAAAGCGGGTGCAACACTTTCTAAGGTTACGGCACTTTCTGTAAAAGATGAGATTGTTCGCCTTAAAAATTCTGTTCCTAATGATAAACTCGAGCTTATAAAACAGACGGCGCAGAATTTTGAGGATCAGATGAGTCAGTTGGAGCGTATGTATGAAAGGCGTTGAGTATAAGGGGCTTAATTCGGTTGACGGACCTATTGTAATTGTTCGCCGACCAGAAAATATATTTTTTAATGAAATTGTCTATGTTCGTGATAAATTTGGGCAAAAAAAGACTGGTCGCGTAATCGATTTAAACAACAAAACAGCCGTTGTTCAAATTTTTGGTTCAACTTCTGGACTTGATTTAAATGATTCTGCCGTGGAATTTTTGGAAAAACCTTTGGAACTTGCTGTGGGCGAGGGACTTCTTGGACGCATTTTTAACGGACTTGGAGAGCCTATTGACGGTCTTCCGCCTATTGTTTCAAGTAAAAAAGTCAATGTAAACGGTATGCCTATAAACCCCTATGCGCGTGTCTATCCGAGGGACTTCATACAGACAGGTATTTCTTCCATAGACGGTATGAATACCCTTATCCGCGGGCAGAAGCTGCCTATTTTTTCAGGCAACGGTCTGCCCCACAACAAGCTTGCCGCGCAGATTATCAGACAGGCGAAGATCTTGAATTCCGATGAGGAATTCGTGATGGTCTTTGCGGGCATGGGCATTAAATACGATGTCGCGCAGTTTTTCAAGAATACCTTTGAAGAGAGCGGCGTTCTCTCCAAGGTGGTCATGTTCCAGTCTCTGGCTGATGCTCCGTCCATTGAACGCATCATCACCCCGCGCTGTGCGCTGACTGCGGCGGAATATCTTGCCTTTGAGTGCAATATGCACGTGCTCGTCGTGCTCACCGATATGACGAACTACTGCGAGGCTCTGCGCGAAATAAGCACGACTCGCGGCGAGGTGCCGGGGCGCAAGGGCTATCCGGGCTACCTCTATTCAAACCTTGCTGAGCTTTACGAGCGCGCGGGAAAAATTCAGGGAAGCACGGGGTCTATCACGCAGATTCCGATTTTGACTATGCCCAATGACGACATCTCCCATCCTATTCCTGACCTGACGGGTTACATCACCGAGGGGCAGATTGTCCTTGACCGCGAGATGAGCCAGAAGGGGCTGTATCCTCCTGTGTCGGGACTGCCGAGCCTGAGCCGCTTGATGAAGGACGGCATAGGCGAGGGCATGACGCGGGAAGACCACGCCGCTGTTTCAAGCCAGCTTTTCGCATCCTACAGCAAGGTGAAAAGCATACGGAATCTTGCCGCCATTATCGGCGAGGAGGAGCTTTCAAACCTTGACAAGCTCTACTTGAAGTTTGGCAACGAGCTGGAAGGCAAATTCTTTACGCAGGGGGAGTACGAGGACCGCTCTATAGCGGAGACCCTTGACTTGGGCTGGCAGATTTTGAGCATCCTTCCCCGCGAAGAGCTGTACAGGATCAAGGACGAGCTTTTGGATAAATATCTTCCCAAAACGGAGGAATAATGGCAAAGCTGAACATTGCCCCCACTAAGTCAAACCTTCTTGCCATAAAGGAGCAGCTTGCCGTCAGCACGGAAGGCTACGACCTGCTTGAGCAGAAGCGCGAAATCCTTGTCATGGAGCTCATGCGCATGGTAGAGCGTGTCAAGCTCTTGGAAGCGGATGTGGATAAGTGCATTGAGCGGGCGTATCCTGCCCTTAAAAATATGCTCATGGTGATTGGCGGCGATCGCGTGGAGCGCATTGGACATGCGGTTGACTATTCGTTCAACATCACGAAGAAGCCTGTCGTCATCGGCGGTATGAGCTTTACGACCATTGATGTCACCCTGCCGAAGAAGCAGCTTTTCTCATCGTTCTTGGGCACCTTCCCTGACAGCGATGTGGTGATGACGGATTTCTTTGACCTGCTGACCTTGCTCACCCAGCTTGCCAGCATACGCACCATTGTGTGGCGCCTTGCAATGGAAGTGAAGAAGACGCAGCGCAGGGTGAATGCCCTTGACAAGATGGTTATTCCGCAGGCACGGGATACCGTTAAATATATAGAAAGCGTTCTTGAAGAGCGCGAACGGGACAATGTTTTTGTGTTAAAGTCCCTTAAAAACAGGCAGGGTGCTAAATGATAAAGCCGCTTTTTCAAAAAGTTTTGGTTGCTTATAATGGTTCCAAATCTTCCCTTCACGCCGTTATGTACGCAATCCTCATGGCAAAGTGCTATAAATGCCATGTAAAAGTCGTTTCCGTGGTTGACACCGCCACAATCCGCCAGCTCATGCTCACGAAATTCGTCATTCAGGAAGAGGGTGAGGATTTTTCTAAAAACCTTGAGTCAGACGCGAAACGCAATCTGGATTTTGCCGTAGGGCTTGCAAAGTCAAAGGGAATCAAGATTGAAACGGAAATCCGCAAGGGTGCCATTTGGTCTGAGATTATCACTGCCGCTGATGAATTTAAAGCGGATTTAATATTGCTTGGCGGTTCAGGCGGCGGCAAAGAACTTTCTACTATTAGACATGATGTCGTCAGCATGCAGAATGGCGAGATTATCGGCAGCGCCCATTGCTCGGTGATGGTGGTCTGCCAGCCTTACATAGACCAGCTGTTTAAGATTGGTTAATCAGGCTTGAAACTTTCATCTTCTATCCTTATAATTTTTTGTAATATTAAGTACTTTTTTAAGACTTTTTCTGGAAAATATGGTATATTTTAAGTATGAGACTATTATTGGTAGAAGATGATGTTCGCCTTTCGCAAACCTTGGTAGAAACCTTTCAGAGGAGCCACTATGGTGTAGATGCTGTCTATACGGGTTCTGATGGATTGAAGTATGCCCGGGGTGGTATTTATGACGCGGTTATTCTCGATATAACATTGCCGGGAATGGACGGTCTTGCTATTCTGAAGGCTTTGAGGGATGAGAAGAATAATGTCCCCGTATTGATTTTGTCTGCTAAAAATGAGGTTCAGGATATTGTAAAAGGGCTTGATAGCGGGGCTGATGATTATGTGACAAAGCCTTATAATACTGATGAGCTCCTTGCCCGTGTGCGGGCAATCACGCGGCGGAAGGGTGCCATAAAGGAAAACGCAATCACTTTTGGAGACCTTACGCTTGACAAAAATAACTGCGAGCTGCAAAAAGTAAATGGGGGAGCGGTGAAGCTTTCCCTTAAGGAGCTACAGATCATTGAGCTGCTTTTCGATAATCCCCATCAGGTTATCAAAAAGGAAAGCATCATTGAAAAGATCTGGGGCGGCGACAGCGATGCGGAGTACAACAATGTCGAGGTGTACATCTCCTTTATCCGCAGGAAGATGGAAGATTTGCGGGTAAAGACGCGGATCAGGACGGCACGCGGCATAGGCTATTCGCTTGAGGATTCTATATGATTGAACGTAAC
>CAKZZK010000260.1 GCA_937885235.1 uncultured Treponema sp. | reverse complement strand
AGTATGAATACAAGGCTGTTATTTTCTTTACTTATTTATATTATACAACAGCGATCGGTGTGAAAGCGGTAGATAAAAATATTATCATGATACCGACGGCTCATGATGAGCCGTTCCTCCGTATGAAGATATTTGATGATGTGTTCTTAAAACCTGATGCTTTCTTTTTTAATACAGAAGAGGAGCGGAAGCTTGTGAATGGAAAATATGACAATAGGCATATACCGTATGCCTTTGGCGGAACTGGTGTTGATTTGCCGGACAACATCGATGCGGAACATTTTAAGAAAAAATATCAGATTGAGAATTATATCGTCTATGTAGGACGTATCGACTATGGCAAAAACTGTGACGAGCTCTTTGATTTTTTTGAAAAGTATAAAAAGCGTAATCCATGCAGTCTTAAACTTGTCCTTCTTGGAAGGCCCGTCATGGCAGTTCCTCAGTCGGAGGATATCATAAGCCTTGGCTTTGTAAGCGATGAAGACAAATTCAACGGCATTGCGGGAGCAGCCGCTCTTGTGCTGCCATCAAAATATGAAAGCCTTTCCATGGTCGTATTGGAAGCGATGGCGGTACAGACTCCTGTCATCGTAAATGGCGAGTGCGGGGTGCTGAAAGCGCACTGTATCAAGAGCAATGGCGGTTTTTATTATAAGGGCTATGCGGATTTTGAGGAAAAGCTTAATTACCTGCTCAATCCGGCAAACAGCACAATGCTTGCGCGAATGAAGGCAAATGCGAAGAAATATGTGGATGAGAACTACCAGTGGAATGCGATTACAGTCCGATTACATGGGCTGATTGAGAATGTCTGTCATAAACAATGATTTTGAAATGATATAAGGAATTTGAGGATTTTTTCTTACATGAAAACAAAAACGAGTATTCAATTTTCTCTTGTAAATATTATTTTTACTATTTTTACAATCTTTTTTTTTCGTCCAACAATTGTTTTCCTTCGTAACGTAAATGAATTTTCTGTTAGTTATATAAGTGTTTTTCCACTTATTATTATCATAACTATATTATTTTTTTGTATTTCATTTTTGCTAATTTCTTTTTTTTTATATGCTGACTTTTGTAATGCTTTGTATTTTGGAATAGGAATTGCAGTTTTTATTCAAGGGTATTTTTTAAATCCCAATTTTGAAGTATTAAACGGAAGAGAAATAGAATGGGAAAATTATAGTATAAATGCTGTCATTAGTACATTTGTTTGGATTTTCTGTATCGTTTTTCCTTTTATATGTGTGTTGAATATAAAACTATTCACTATTTACAAGCGACTTGAACTCTTTACTTGTTATATCTTGTTTGCGATTCAAGTTTTATTTGTTATCTTTTTGGGTATCACGGGCAAAAAAACTAATGAATCAAATTATGTATTGACAGAAAATGATGAATTTTTATTTTCAAAATATAGGAATACAGTCGTATTTGTTATTGATACCTTGGATGGTCAATGGCTCGATGACTTTATACTTAGTGATGCTGGTTTTGTCAGCTACCTAAAGGATTTCACCTATTTTGATAATGCTGTTGCAGGTGGTAGTCCTACTATTTTAGGAATACCGCTTATGCTTACAGGAGAAATGTATGATACAAATGTTTCCCTTAATACATATTATTTACAGGCTTATGAAAAATCAACACTCTTGAAAGATCTGTCTGATGAAAATATAAAAATAAAATTATATACAAATACAGAATATTTGTATGGAGCAGATTATTCTCTTTTAGATAATGCTTCTAATGAATCTAAGCACTACATTTCTGAAAAGATTAAGTTTACAAAAATACTTTATAAACTTGTGGCTTTTATTGAAGCACCTCAATTAATGAAATCAAGATTTTGGATATATGGGGATGTACTTTCAAATTATATCTCTTTGAAACATAAATATTCAACAGAGTATGTTGTTGATTTTAATGATCCTAGGTTTTATGAGAATTTTAAAAAATCTTATATAACGCTCGGTTATAAACAGCCAGCTTTTATTCTGTATCATCTTTTTGGCTGCCATGGGCCATATAATATGAACGAAAATGCGGAATTAGTTCCAGCTGAATCTACTTCACGTATTCAATCGACAAAAGGGGCTTTTAAAATTTGTTTTGATATCATTGAGGCAATGAAAGTAAAAGGAGTATATGATTCAAGTACAATCATAATAACAGCGGACCATGGTGGGCGTGATGTTTATCAAAATCCAGCGATCCTTTGTAAGATGCCTTCTGAAAATAAAGATAGTCTGACGATAAATTCTTGTCCTGTAACATTTAAAAATCTTTATAATACGTTTGCAAAATCAATGCTTGTAAAACATAAGAATGCCTATGGTGATACACTATTTGAAGTTAAGAACACTATTGCTGAAAGATTGCATGTTGCACCTCATGTTTTAGGAGTTGTTCATTTTCCTGATAATGAATATGTGAATAGAAAAAATTATGCGACTTATATAATTCCATCAAATGTACGAAATTTTTCTGAATTAAAGGTTTTAGCTCAGGCTGAGAACCATGCAATGTTGTGTGTTTCAAGGGTTGATGTAAAAAATAATACTGGGTATCAGATTGCAGATGAAAGTAAGTCTGGTTTTTATGGTTTTGAATCTGAAAGTGTATGGGTAAAACAAAAAGCATTCGTTATTTTGAAAAATAGAAACGTTTCAAAAATAGGATTGTCTTTCTTTATAATTATTCCTGAACAGGTGACCGGGCTTTATCCAGAGCTTCGAATTTACATTAACAATCTTCTTTACAAAAAAATGAATACTTCACCAGGAAAGCTTGAACTGTATTTTCCTGCGGATGAAATAAGTTCATTTGATGATATATATGAAATCCGCATCGAGCATGATTTTTCATTTGTCCCGAAAGAACAGGGGATAAATGAGGATACAAGAGAGCTTTCGTTGCAAGTTTTTTATATTGGCGAAAAACGGTAAGGGAAAAACTAGTCATGTTGTATGATATAATTATAGGGCCTGTAGAAACTATTGTCGATTGGGTTTTTTATTTTATTATCAACAATATCCCTCAAGCCGGTGTTATAGGCGCCGTTATTGGTGTTAGTTTGACAATAAATTATCTTGCCCTTCCGCTTTACAATATTGCAGATGCTTTGCAGGAAAAAGAACGAAAAATAGCAAAATTGTTGGAATACCGGGTTAATAAGATAAAAAAAGCATTCAAAGGCGATGAACGCTTTATGATGCTTTCCGTGTATTATCGACAGAATAATTATCATCCTCTTTATGCCCTGCGTAGTTCTCTTTCCATATTGATAGAGATTCCTTTTTTTATCGCCGCCTACCATTATTTAAGCCATTGTGAAGCCCTGCGAAATGTTTCCTTTTGGATATTTAAGGATTTGGGAAGACCTGACGGACTCCTTACAATCCATATATTTGGCAGGTGCCTTCCAGTTCATATTCTTCCGATTCTGATGACACTTATCAATTTTGTTTCTGGTGCCATCTATACAAGGAATGCAAGTTTCAGGGAAAAAATACAGCAATATGGGATTGCAGGTATTTTTCTGGTGCTTTTATATAAATCACCGAGCGGACTAGTCCTTTATTGGATTTTGAACAATTGGTTCTCCCTGCTTAAAAATATGGTAAATACCACGAAATATCCTGCAAAGATAGCTCATGCCTCGCTTATCGCTATCTTTGCCTTTGGTTCGGCATGGTACTTGTTTTCAAATGGTGTTGTTTGGAGAAAAATATTTGTCATTCTGTTTACGATATTTGTTGTTTTATTCCCGCGTATTGTAAAGCTTTTGAAATTGTATTATAACAAAAATAAAATTTCCCTGATGGCTAATGATAGTTTGAATTTTTATATTGTCTTGCTTTCAGGTCTTTCAGTCGCTTTGCTGGCCGGGTATTTGCTTCCCGCTTATATCTTTATACATTATCCTCAATATTTTGTTTTTAATCCGAAGCTGTATCTTTTTAATGCCTTTCCAACTGCGCTTGGTTTTTTTGTGTTCTGGCCTGTGTGTATATATAAATTATTTGGAAAGAGCGTAAAAATTTCCATGGCGCTTTTGTTTTTTGTGATATTTGCATGCAGCTTGGTAAATGTTCTGGTGCTCCATACAGATTTTTCGCTTTTAACGCTGACTTTTGATTATGAAAGGACGGCAGAAACATTTTCGTTAAGATCTGTCTTGTTGCCGATTTTTGTGTTTGCCGCCAGTATCTTTGTTTTTTCACTTTTTTGCAAATTGAAAAAGCCAGCTGTTCCATGCCTTTTGCTCGCCGCCTGCCTTGTCACGGAAATAGTTTTCTGTGCAAGATACACATTTTATTTGAAGAAGACTGATTATGAACCATCGGTAAAAAACGCTTGTAACTATTTAAACTCGTTTGAACCAGAGGCTATCGTCTTGATGCGGAAACGGAGTCTTGTGCAGTTGAAAAATTTTGTCTTGTTGCAAACTTTGCCTCCTGTTTTACGGGTGTCTTTCTTTTTTAATTGTAGCGAAAAATTTGAAATAAAATCAGATAATGCCGAAAGGTCGCGGAGTTAAAATTTATGTCTTTACCTTTATATATAGACCCAGGTACGGGAAGTATGCTGTTTTCCCTTTTTATAGGGATTATAGCTGCAGGTTCGTTCGGGCTCCGTGCATTGTATTTGAAACTGAAATTTGTTTTTAATGGTGGAAAGACTGAAAAATCTGAAATTGCAAAAAGGGTTCCCTTCGTGATTTTCAGCGATCACAGGCGGTACTGGAACGTATTCAAGCCAGTCTGCGATGAATTTGAAAGGCGCGGGATAGATGCCGTCTTTTATACCGCAAGCGCGGACGACCCGGCCCTGTCCGCGGGCTACAGGCATATCAGGGCGGAGTATCTCGGGGAAGGGAACCGGCCGTATGCGAGGCTGAACATGCTCTGCGCCGACATCCTCCTTGCGACGACGCCGGGGCTGGATGTTTACCAGTGGAAGCGGAGCAGGAATGTGAAATGCTACGTGCATATCCCCCATACCGCGGACGACCTTGCCGGATACCGGATGTTCGGGCTTGACTACTACGACGCGGTCCTGACGACGGGGCGGAACCAGGACCTGCTGATCCGGAAAATAGAGTCCCTGCGGCCGGGCATAAAACGGAAGGAGCTGTGCACGGCCGGCTCTGTCCCGCTTGATGCCTTGAAGCGAAGGCTGGATGGGAGGAAGCGGCGGGGGCGGCAGGGGCCACCGGTGGTGCTTGTCGCTCCCAGCTGGGGGAAGAGCGGGATATTGAGCCGCTACGGCGCAGAGCTGCTTTCGGCCCTCCGCGGGACGGGCTTTGAAATCATCGTGCGCCCCCATCCGCAGACGGTGGTTTCAGAGCGGGACGTGCTTGAGCCTCTGGAAGGCAGGTTCAAGGATATTGGGTGGAATTATGACAATGACAACTTTGACGTCCTGGACCGGGCGGACATCCTGATTAGTGATTTTTCAGGAATCATATTCGATTATGTGCTCGTGTTCGACAAGCCCCTGATTTATGCCGACACGGACTTCGACACGCTTCCGTATGACGCCGACTGGCTAGATGAGCCGATATGGTCATTTCGAGTGTTGCCGAGGCTTGGAATTCCGCTGAAACAGGGCGACTTTCCCGTCATCGGCGATATAATCAGGCGGGCAGTGGAAAGCAACGAACTTCAGGCCGCAAGGCAGGAGGTCCGGGAGGAATGCTGGGCGCATATCGGGGAAAGTGCGAAAAATGTTGTCGAATGGCTGGTTGAGAAGGAAAAAACGCTGACAGGAGGGAATAAATGATAAATTTTACGGTTGGTCCTGTGCAGATGGATGATGAAACAATGAAACTCGGGGCAGGACAGATTCCTTATTTCCGAACCCCTGAATTTTCTGCCGTCATGAAAGAGAACGAAAGGCTGCTTTGCAAGTTTTTTGATGCCCCGGAAGAATCCCGCGCCATCTTTATGACAGGCTCGGGAACTGCATCTATGGAGGCAGGCGTACTGAATTTTTTTACGGGCAAAGACAGGCTCCTTGTCGTAAATGGAGGGAGCTTTGGGCACAGATTTGTTGAAATCTGTGAGCTGCATGGGATTCCCTTTACAGAAATAAAATTAGATTACGGGGAGCCCCTTAAAGCGGCGGGACTTTCTCTCTATGAGAATAAAGGCTATACAGGTTTCCTGATCCAGCTTTGCGAGACTTCGACAGGAATACTGTATGATATGGATCTGGTGGGGGATTTCTGCCTGCGGAACCATATTTTCCTTTTTGTAGATGCCGTGAGTGGCTTTATGGCTGATGCATTTTCTATGAGGAAAATGCATGTAAATGCGGCGATTACAGGAAGCCAGAAAGCCCTCTCCCTTCCGCCATCGATGTCATTTACCGTCCTCGATGAACAGGCTGTACTGCGCTGCCAGAATATCAATGTGAAAAATCTTTATTTCAACTATCCCGCATATCTCAGAGACGGGGAACGCGGACAGACGCCTTTTACTCCGGCTGTCGGAACACTGCTCCAGCTCAATGAGAAGCTCAGGCGGATTGAGGTGGCAGGGGGAATGCCGGTGCAGAACAGGCTTGCAAAGGAACGTGCTTCATACTTTAGAACCGGGATAAAAAATTTGCCGCTGGCTCTCTTGTCTGAAGCGAAGAACCTGTCAAACTGCGTTACAGCCCTGCGCTTAAAGAATCATGATAGGAGCGCGTACAGGGTCTTTGAGCTCCTCAAGGAGGAATATGGAATATGGGTCTGTCCGAATTCAGGAGATATGGCAGACAGGGTGTTCCGTGTCGGTCATATTGGCTCGATTTCAAATGAAGAATTTGACAGGCTTATTGACGCGCTCTGCAAATTGTATGAGAGAAATTATTTATAATTGAAATATAGACCTGCTATGAAATGTCAATTAGGTAATTGAGATTTCATAGCTTTTTCAGCAA
>CAKZZK010000259.1 GCA_937885235.1 uncultured Treponema sp. | reverse complement strand
AATACAATTCACCGGAAGGGAGGCTTCGAAAGAATGCCCTGATGAACTGAGGCTGATAGAATCTACTGACCCTGAGACAGGGAAGACGATTGTAATCCTTACGAACATGAAAGGCCATGCTGCAAAGTTTGTCGCGGGACTTTACAAAAAAAGGTGGCAGGTCGAGCTTTTTTTCAAGGCTGTCAAGCAGAACCTTCATATAAAGAGGTTTTACGGAAAGTCTGAAAATGCAGTCTTTATACAGGTGTACATAGCGATGATAGCCTATGTCCTGTTCATGCTCCTGAAGAAAAAATCGGAAATGACGGGCCTCTGCTTCACGCACTTCATTGACATGATGAAAGTCAACCTGTTTACCCGAACTGACCTGCTCCTGTGGCTGTGCGGAAAAATACAAAAGCCGTCCTTTCCTGATCTTGACAGGCTTCAGGCATACTTACCATTCGCATAATCATTTTGGACAGCAGTGCTCCGCGATATACATTGATAAATTGTTCTAAAACAGCCTCATTAATTTTATTATCATCAGTTATCAATCCAATAAAATGAAAGCGTATCCACTTCAACTTTCTTATCAGATATTCTCTTTAAAATAAAGCACCCATTTTTTTTCGGCTGCGTCATAACCATATACATGCTGTAATTGGTTCTTAAAAATCCAATCTTTAATCGCAATCATATTAAAATTCCAGATACCATCCCACTCCGGCGGGTGTGTTCCTGAATAGCCATTCAACGTAGGTACTTCTAACCAAGTTGCAAGTTCATACGCATCAAGCTGCTTATATGGGATTCCTCGTTTATCAGACTCATCTGGAATTAAATAGAATGATTCCATATCAGCAGGAGGCGTTGGTACGGCAGCAATAGCATCTATGCCTGCTTCCCTGTTCCACCCCGCTAAAGCTCCGCCCCGCCGTATCTGGAATGCAAATACAAGCACAAGCAGCATAACAGCTACAACGGCTTGAACACTTTTCTGTACAGCCACTGTAATAGAGTTTCCACTCAGCGCGATTGACAGTGCAAGCGGAAAACTTAAGAAGAAGAGAAACCTACCCACAGCCCGCACAGACTTGCCGCCGGGAATAAATTTGTATACAAAATACCACCATGCAATACCGGAGCTGCTCAGCTTTACACAGATAGCCATTCCGATAAGGACTGCCACAAAAAGACTGCTCATAAAACATACCGCATATATATTGTAATGCCTCTTTTTCTGAAGGAATGTCAGCAAAAAGGCGGCAAGCACTATATCGGTATTTTCCCCTCCTTCAGTCCGTCTATCTTCTTTTCATCTATGTCGATGCACCAGACATGGTTCCCCATCTCCGCAAAGCACGTGCCGGAGACCAGTCCCACATAGCCCGTGCCGATGATTGATATGTTCATAATTCGTTCCCTGCCAATGCCCTAAGCCTTCACGGCATTCCTTTTTTTCTCCGGGAACACGAGCACCCGCCGCAGGATGTAGTTCCCGAAAAAGCCGGCGATGACGGAGACCGCTTTCGCCCAGCCCGCAGTCATTCCCAGTGTGACGAGCGTCCTCGTCACCCACCAGTCAAGCGCACCCATTATCGCAAGCGTCACGAGATACATAAAGATTTCACCGAAGCCGTTCCAGCGCGACTTGTGGCGGAACAGCACGGCTATGCACAAGAGGTAATTCACGAGGGCGGAAATTCCAAACGCCGCTATGACGGACGGTGTAAATTCAAAACCGTAGCTTCCAAGGACGAAGAAAGCGGCAAGGTTCACCACCGCGCTGAATGCGCCGATAAAGAAATACAGGATGAGCTGCATGGGCACGGGAGCCGTGCTCGCGCTGTAGTGCATGATGCAGTACAGAGCCCTCACGCCGTCCTTCCAGTTTATCTTCTTCCCTTCCTCCACGGTCCGCGGATTGTAATGGATTGCGCACTCATACACACGGTAGCCGCTGCGGGCAACCAGCGCCGTCACCTCGGGCTCAAAGCCGAAGCGGTTCTCCTTCAGCCGGGGCGCAATCTCCCGGATGACCTCCCGCCGGAACAGCTTGTAGCAGGTTTCCATGTCCGTTATGTCTAGGTTGGTGAACATGTTGCTGAACATCGTGAGCGACTGGTTCATCCTCGTGTGCCACCTGTACAGGACGCGCCGGGTGTCTGGCAGGAGGTAGCGGCTTCCGTAGACTACGTCCGCCCTGCCGTCGCGGAGCGGCTCGAGCATAGTCAGGTAATCCTGCGGGTTGTATTCCATGTCCGCGTCCTGTATGCCCACATAGTCACCGGTCGCTTTCAGGAAGCCGGTACGGAGTGCGGCGCCCTTTCCCATGTTCTTTTCATGACAGAAATACTTGACTGTACCCGGATATTTTTCTACCAGAGAATGAGCCACCGCGTCGCTCCCGTCCTTCGAGCAGTCGTTCACGATGACGAGCTCTAAGGAAAGTTCCTCCGATGCGAGCGACAGGCACCGCTCTACGATACCCGCGAGGGTTTTCTCCTCGTTATAACACGGGATGATGAGGGATACAGATAATTGATGCAAAACCAATTTCATGGCAACAAAGCTAATATAAAAAAGGCGCTGAATTTATTTTCAACGCCTTTTGAAATCGATTTCTTTATTTCTTTTTCTTAAAAACCTTGTGGAACAGCCACGCACAGGCTCCGTATAGCGTACGGTGTCTCGTGTTGATGAGGAGCGCATGAGTTTCGGCAAGTTTCCGCTGCAGCCCTCCGATTATGGTTTCCTGCTCGGAGAGCCTGGTTTCCTGCTCGGAGAGCCTGGTTTCCTGCTC
>CAKZZK010000258.1 GCA_937885235.1 uncultured Treponema sp. | reverse complement strand
GGGACTATGCGGCGGACAGGATCATTCCCGACTGCATACGCGCGGCCGAGGGCGGAAAGGAAATCATTTTGCGGAATCCCGATTCGACGCGCCCGTACCAGCACGTTCTGGAATGCCTGTGCGGCTACCTGCTCCTTGCGCAGAAGCAGTATGAGGACAAAGCCTTCTCCGGCTCATACAACTTCGGTCCCGATGACGAGAGCTGCGTGACCACGGGGGAGCTTGCGGGCCTGTTCTGCAATTTCTGGGGGAACGGGGCGGGCTGGAAGAACGTGAGCGAGGCGGACGCGCCGCACGAGGCGAACTTCCTCAGGCTCGACTGCTCCAGGGCAAAGTCAGTGCTCGGATGGAAGCCGCACTGGGGAATCAGGACGGCGGTTGAGAAAATCGTCGGGTGGGAGAAAGCCGTGCAGGGAGGAATGTCCGCCGCAGATGTGACGGACGGACAGATTAAGGAATATTTTGAAACATAGGGGGATTTGATGACTGCTCTGGTTATCGGTGCGAACGGCTTCATAGGAAAGCAGCTGGTTTCTGAACTTCTTTCAAGAAATGAAGCCGTGGTTGCCATCGATGTTCGTTTTGATGACATGCTTTTGGCAAATGAGAAGGTTGTCTGCATAAACTGTAAAGACAAGACTCCGTTTGAGCTTGAGGATGCCCTGAAAGGTATGAGTGCCGATGTCTTCTTTCACCTTGCCTGGGCGGGAACCTCCGGCACCCTGCGTGCCGATTACGGTGTCCAGCTTGATAATGTGCGGCTTGCCTGCGATTATGTCGTCCTCGCGTCAAAAATAGGGTGCAGGCGCTTTGTGTATGCATCAAGCATAAACGAGATGGAGACATACGAGTACCTCCAAAGCGATGACATAGAGCCTTCTGGCGGCTATATCTATGGAACGGGAAAGCTTGCCGCCCATCTCATGGGGGAGACCGTCGCAAAGCTGAACGGCGTGGAATTTATTCCCGTCATCATAACGAATATTTACGGCGCGGGCGAAAAATCGGCACGCCTTATAAACACGTCGATCCGCCGGCTCCTGAACGGCGGGCATTGCTCCTTTACGGAGGGAAGGCAGACTTATGATTTTATATACCTTACGGATGCCATCGCTTCCATAGTGGCAGTGGCAGAAAAAGGCAGGCCGTTTAACCGTTATTACATCGGAAGCGGAAGTCCAAAGCCCTTGAGGGAGTTCTTGCTTGAAATGAAGGATGTGGTTGCGCCAAAAGCAGAGCTTGGGCTTGGCGACCTGCCGTTCAGAGGGACGGATATTGATTACAGACAGTTCAAGCTGAAAAAGGTCGAGGAAGATACCGGGTACAAGAATAAAGTCCGGTTCAAGGATGGAATCAGAATGACCATGGATTTTATCAAATCGGAGGCAGGCAGGTGATTCAGAAATTCGAGTTCAGGGAAAGTGAGATTGCAGGACTGTATGAGATTGCTCCCTTCAATGCTGATGACATACGGGGCTGCTTTACGAAGGATTATTCAAAAGAGGTTTTCGAGGCGAACGGCATAAAATACGACCTTGCGGAAGTGTTCTATACGACTTCCTATAAGGGGGTGATACGGGCGTTGCATTTCCAGCGCGTGAAGCAGCAGCCGAAACTCGTCCGCTGCATCCACGGCCATGTGTATGATGTGGTTGTTGATTTGCGGAAAGGCAGCCCGACGTTCAAAAAATGGCTTGGCTTTGATTTGGTCGGCGAAAAACATAACGAAATCCTTGTTCCAGCAGGCTGTGCCCATGGCTACCTTGTGCTGGAGGATTCGATCGTAAGCTACAAGTGCGCGGAGAAGTTCTACGGTGAGTATGATGACGGCATCATATGGAATGACGCGGATATCGGCGTTTCTTGGCCTCTGGAAAAAATCGGCGGCTTGGACAGGCTGATTGTGGCGGATAAAGACAGGAACTTGCAGACGTTTGCGGAGTTTATAGCGGCATACGGCGGTTTTTAGTTTGGAACGCTTTAACATCCTTGTGGTTGGCTGCGGGCTGACTGGCTCGGTCATAGCGCGTGAGCTTGCGGAGAAAGGAAAGAAAATCCTTGTCGTTGAACGGCGCGGACATATCGGCGGCAATATGTACGACTATGTTGATGGGAACGGCGTACTCGTGCAGCGGTACGGTCCGCACACATTCCATACGAAGAAGCGCGAGCTCTATGAATACATATCCCGGTATGCCGACTGGCAGGACTACAGGCTCACCTGCGGAGCGGTCATCAACGGGAAGTACACGCCGGCGCCCTTTAATTTCCAGACCGTTGACGATTTCTTTGACGCGGGAAAGGCGGAGGCAATAAAGGATGCGCTGGGCACGGAGTATTCCGGGCGGGAGTTTGCCCCGGTACTGGAACTGCTGAACCACAAAAATCCGCTCATAAGGGAATATGCGGAGTTCCTTTTTAGGAATGACTACGCGCCGTATACGGCGAAGCAGTGGGGCGTCAGCCCTGAAGAGATCGACCCGGGCGTGCTCCGCCGCGTGCCGGTGCGCTTCAGCTATGGCACGGGTTACTTTGACGATGAGTTCTAGGTGATGCCGAAGGAATCATTCGCCGGGTTTTTCAAAACGCTCCTTGGCCATAAAAACATAGAGGTCAGGCTCGGATCGGATGCAAAGGACTGGCTTTCATTAAAGGAAGATACAAAGGAAATCTTTGTGAACGGGGAAAAATTCAATGGCACGGTGTTTTATACCGGCGCGATAGACGAGCTTTTCGGATGCAGGCACGGAAGGCTGCCGTACCGCTCGCTCCGCTTTGAGTGGAAAACTGCGGAAACGAAAAGCTTCCAGCCCGCTCCGGTGGTAGCCTATCCGCAGGAGGAAGGCTTCACGCGCATAACGGAGTACACGAAGCTTCCCGTGCAGGATGCCGGCGGGAAAACGGTGTATGCGGTGGAATATCCGCTGCCATATAAGGAAGGTGAAACAAACGAACCGTATTATCCCGTGCTGACGGAGGAATCGCAGGCGATGTATGAGAAATATCGTGCGGAGGCGGGGCGGTACGGGAATCTTGTTGTCTGCGGG
>CAKZZK010000257.1 GCA_937885235.1 uncultured Treponema sp. | reverse complement strand
CTGCCATTCCTCGGTGGCGTCCTGCCATGCCCCGTGATAGAGCAGGTAGCGTTTTTCATCAACGTCAAACGGATAGACGTAGCCCGTCCCATCGGAAGCAAGCCATGAGCCGGAAAGCTCATCCACCGTCGCAGGTGTTTTCCAGACAGGCTCTGCAGGGGGATTTTCCTCCTCTTCTGCCTTTTTTTCATCAGGCTGCCCGTCTTTTTCCTGTATCGGATCCACGGGCTTGTTGCCCTCGTATGGTGGCAGGACGGGATCAGGCGTGGAGGCGCAGGAGAAAAGGAAAAGCGCAAGGCAGCAGGACAGGGCTGCCAAGAGGTGTTGTTTTTCCCGCCGCACTATTGCGCCACCTGTTCCACAAGTTCGCTCAGCAGGGGGATAAGCTGCTTTTTCCGCGAGACGACGTCCTTCATGTAGTAGATGTGTTCCGCTTCTTCCGGGAAGGTGAGCAGCTGCTCGAATTTTTCATCGCTGGCAATGAACATCACCGAGCTGAGCTTTGTGATGTCTGTGACAAGCAGCGCGTTGAAGAGCTTGGAACCGTTTTGCCGCTCCTGTTCCAGCTCATCGAGGAATTCCTTCTT
Source organism: uncultured Treponema sp. (assembly GCA_937885235.1). Classification (GTDB taxonomy): domain Bacteria; phylum Spirochaetota; class Spirochaetia; order Treponematales; family Treponemataceae; genus Treponema_D. Next base: position 3,490 of record CAKZZK010000257.1, on the reverse strand, counting down.
ACGTTCCATGATCTCGTCGGTGCTGTCCACTTCAATCTGGCTCACTGTGTACTTTATCTTGCCTTCGGTGTAGTCCTTCATATCCTGATGGATGACATCGTGGGCGCTTCTGCCGCCAATGTGACTGCCGCTCCTGATGATGTCGTTGCCGAGTTCCTTTATGTCAAGGTCAGTCAGATTGCTCAGGTATTCGGCGGTGTATATGTCGTATTCGGTGGTGGTGGCGGACTGGAGGATGAGTGTATCGCTCAGGATGCCGCAGAGCAGGATTGCCGCTATGTCTTTGGGAATTGACACACGGTTTTCCCGATACATATTTGCGATGATAGTACTCGTGGAACCGACCGGCTTGTTGATGAGCATAATCGGGTAGCGAGTGGCAAAGGTGTTTATGCGGTGGTGATCTATGATTTCTTGGATGACGTAGTGCTCTATGCCCTCCACTGCCTGCTGCGGTTCATTGTGGTCAACGAGGACAACCTGTATATTCGCTTCGTGGAGCAGGTCGCTTTCGCTGATGATGCCTATGACTTTGTAATTGTCGTCTACCACGGGCAGGCAACGGGAAGGGCTCTGTGCGAGGAGCGGGCGGATTTTCTGTACAGTGTCATCGGCATGGACGGGTTTTATGGCTTTGTCTGCCATGGCGATGACGGGGGAAGAGTATTCGATGAGCATGGCGGTGGTCGCTGTGGTGTCATGTCCTGTCAGAATGGACACATGTTTCTGCCGCGCCAGCTCTCGCAGCTCTTTCCGCACGATGTAATCCCGTGTGATGATGATGGCGCGCACGCCTGCCTCTATGCACTCTCGCTGCAAATCCTCGCGGTCTCCCGTGATGACGATGATGTTTTCGTTCTTGTGTTCATTGAGCAGTTCCCTGAATGTGCCTACATCGTCATCGCCTATCATGATTGTGCAGTTGAAGTAGTCGTCAGGATCGAATTCCACGATGGGAGTAGCGTTCAACGTCTTTTCAATAAGGTGCAGACTTGCGAGGAAGATGTCCCCGCGCTTTGGATTGAGCAGTTTGTAGGAGTTCAGCGCAAAGGCGTTGTAGTTGAGCAGGCCTTGGTAGGTGCCGTCCACGTTTACGATAGGCAGCACCGCGGCATTGGTGCTCACCATCTTGTCCACCGCTTTCCACAGGGACACATCTTGATCGACGGACACGTATTTGTCGTTCATGTAATAGGCTGTCTTGGGCAGCAGGTCGGGTATGTAAAGGGGCGGCTCCACTTTGAAGCGCTTAAAGATATATTCTGTCTGCGGAGCAAGGTGCCCCGCGCGGGCTGCCACGTACTCGTTCTTGCCAAGCAGGTGCTTGAGACGGGCGTAAGCGGTGGCAGCCACAACGGAGTCAGTGTCGGGGTTTCTATGTCCAATAATATATACGGTATTCGTCATATATACATAGTACACCCAAACAGGGGGATTTGCAATGAGCTTGGCGCCGCTCTTTCAGTTAATGTCTAGATTATAGGTGATCTGCCGCGTGTGCTCCAGCAGGTCAATCAGCGTTACCTGCAAGGTGGTGTGCCCCCTCGTCAACCGCAGCATGGCGAGAAGCTGTCTCTTGTCATCGGGGTACAGCTCTTTTACTGAGTATTTCTGGTTACCCACCACGCAGAGTTTTCCGCTGTCCTCGATTATCGTATCATAGGCAATGCTCTCAACGGTGGCGCCGTTTATACTGACGTTTGTGCGGTACGGCGTTGCCACATCCTGCCGTGTGCGGTAGAGTGAATAGGTTCCTGCAGACAGGTTGCGCACGCTGCCAAGGCTGTATGTCTTGCCATCCTGAGTGTCGAGCGTCAGGGCACCGATATCGAGCGGAAGCTCGCTGTTGATTCGCGGCATGAGGAGGCGGGGGTTGATGGCGCTCCTGTTTTTTGTGTCCAGCACTTGAAATTCAAGGCAGCTCTGGCTTTGCTGCCAGCCTGAATTGCCGCTTGCCCCGAGCGCTGTACCGGCAGTGACGGCATCCTCCTCGTAGAGCTTCGAAGGAATGGTGTCTCCGTCGAGGTTCCCGTAGCTTGTTACAAGACTGTCATTGTGGGAGACGACGACGGCATTGCCCAGCGTGGACTCAAACCAGCCGAAATCATTGTTGTGTTCGCTGATGATGATGGCGACCGTCCCCTCATCTGCAAGCTTGATGTCGGCATTGTCTTTGAATATCAGGGAACTTTCAATCCTGCCGCCGCGCAGCTGGCCAAAGTATGAGTAGAACGAATCCGAAGCGACTTCTTCCTGCGGCCAGTCAAATGCCTGTGCCTGCAATGCAAGCAGCAGGGGGAGCGTCAGCATAAAGCGTGTGTGTCTTTTCATGGTAGCCTCCTTAGTTTTTTGATATGGTCATGCGGGAAACCTTGTTGTCCTTGCCAACGAAGACCGCGTTCCCCCGTATCTGAAGGAAGGAGCTCTTTGCAGGGAAGGTGAATGTGCCCATCACATGGTCAAAGGGTTCTATGACGGTTATCGTATAGTTTGCTCCAGCGTGGCTGAGGACGAACATGAGGTTCTGCGTGGTCGATTCCTCTATTTGGGTGATAACTCCGTCTATCGGTATGTGGGCGCTTTTGGAATTCGTCACATCTACAATGCCCAGTCCGCCGTTAAAGTTGTAATAGGCGGTGTCTGCCTTTTTGTTGAAGCGCACGAGCACCTGATGCTTAAAGTCCTTCGGCAGATATTCGTGGAAGATGATACGGCTGTGCTCTCCGTTGCGCTCAGACACGATGAAGCGCTGCTGCTTCTGTCCGCTTACGCAGCCGATGAGCCTGCCATCATCGGAGATACCTGCCCCCATGATGACTTGGATTTCGCTGCCGCCGGGAAAATAGCTCTGGTCTATGGTACCGTCTTCAAGGAATGAAATGAGGAAGCCGTCTGCAAAGCCTACTACAGAACCGTGCGGACCGGAAGCAAAGCTGGTGATGGGCGCGTAATATTCGTATTCCCAGAGCTGGTCGCCCTCCTTGCTGTATTGTGCCAGAGCGGAGCCGCCCGGCAGAAAGAGGAAAATCCTGTCATCGGCAAAAAACGGGAAGCCGGCGGCGGTAATGCTTGTCACCTGCTGCCCCTTTGCATCGTAGACGATGGTATTGCTGTTGTTTGCGCTGTATATCGTATAAAAATTGTTGGAAATAGCGGCGTTAAAGGGGTAGGGCAGGGACTTGACAATCCGCCCGTCCTCTGTGAAGTAGCCGATGGTCTGTCCCAGCCTGAATGGAATGAGCTCATCATCTTCCTTCTCGTTCTGGATGCGGTCAATGACCGCCGTCCAGTCCGGAGCAAGGTGCAGCTCCGTGCTGAGTGGGCGCAGGGCGAAGATAATATATAGAAAGCAAAAGATTGCCACGCCAAGGATGATGCGTGATTTTATCTTGTTTTTCATAATCCCCTATATTAGTAGATAGGTAAAATTTACGCAAGAGCCAGTTTCAAAAGTATTAGCGGTCTCGGCTAAAAAAAAGCTTCCCAATGT
>CAKZZK010000256.1 GCA_937885235.1 uncultured Treponema sp. | reverse complement strand
TAAGAGTATAACGGTTTTCAAGACCGCCGCGTTCGACCTCTCTGCCATCGCTCCATGAAATTGTATAGTAATTTTATACCAAAAAAACTAATCGTGTCAAGTGCTATTTCAAAAAAATGCACTTATTCTTTCACAAAGTCATATTTCAAGCAAAGGCAGAAATTAATCAGCCAGTTCCACCTGCCAGCCGTCATATTTTTCGCATTCCAGAATTTTCCGTGCATTCGCGACTCGTTCGGCGCTGGGGGAATCCACGCCTTCCAAAGGGTAAGGAATGCCAAGCTGCGTGTACTTTGCGATGCCCAGCGTATGATAGGGCAGAATTTCAACACGCTGCACATTGCCAAGCGTGCGTATGAAATCGCGGGTGCGGACGAGATATTCATCTTTATCCGAAATACCGGGAACAAGCACATGGCGAATCCAGATAGGCTTATGAACAGCATCCAGATAGCGGAACATATCGATGATGTTGGCGTTCCCCTTTCCCGTCAGCGCCTCATGCTCCGCAGCGTCTATGTGCTTAATGTCCATCAGCAACAAGTCTGTCACAGCCATAAGCTTTTCAAATGTGGCAAACCAAGGACCTTCCCGCGTGAAAGGACCGCCAGCCGTATCTATGCAGGTATTGATGCCCTCCTGCTTTGCCAGCGTGAACAGTTCCAGCAAAAAATCAAGCTGCATAAGCGGCTCACCGCCGGAGACCGTAATGCCGCCATACCGCCCCCAATACGAGCGGCAATCCAACGCCTCGTCAATGAGCTCCCGCGCCGTGCGCAGCTCCCCCTTCGCCATATTCCACGTGTCTGGATTGTGGCAGAATTTGCAGCGTAACGGACAGCCCGCAAAAAAGATGATGAAACGAACCCCCGGCCCGTCAACAGAGCCAAAACTCTCTATGGAATGAATATACCCTTTAATCACGCCTTTTCCTCCGCTAAAAGTATAGCCCATTCCACGCCCTCCCGCAAGGGCATAAAAAACGCCGCCAAGGGAATTTCCCCCAGCGGCGATTCAAAGCAGGTTACTTACAGCAAAGCATGCTTACAGCTGACCATGGCAGGTGCGGGCGATGACGTCGTCCTGCTGCTCCTTGGTCAGGTTGATGAAGCGCACTGCGTAGCCGGAAACGCGCACCGTAAAGTTCGCATACTCAGGCTTTTCAGGATGCGCCTGACAGTCCTTGAGCTTCTCCACACCAAAGACATTCACGTTCAGGTGATGTGCGCCGCGGCTGAAATAGCCGTCCATCACGTTCACCAGATTGTTCACGCGCTCAGCCTCATTGTGACCGAGGGCATCAGGGTTGATTGTCTGCGTGTTTGAGATACCGTCAAGCGCATACTCGTAAGGAACTTTTGCCACAGAGTTGAGGGACTTGACGAGGCCCTTTGTCTCCGCGCCGTAAGAGGGGTTTGCACCCGGGCTGAACGGCTCGTGAGCCTTGCGGCCATTGGGCAGAGCGCCGGTAGCCTTTCCGTACACCACGTTTGAAGTGATGGTAAGGATAGAGGTCGTCGGCTCTGCATTGCGGTAGGTGTGGTGCTTGCGGATCTTCGCCATGAAGGTCTTCAGCAGCCACTTTGCAATCTCGTCGGCACGGTCATCGTCCTGTCCGTAGCGGGGGAAGTCACCTTCCACAACGAAGTCCCTTGCGAGGTTTTTCACCACCTCAACGACTTCGCCAGTCTTCTTGTTCTTCACTTCCACATCGCCGCGCACAACCTTTACCTTAGCGTACTTGATGGCGGAGAGGGAGTCTACTACATGGCTGAAGCCCGCGATGCCCGTTGCAAAGGTGCGGCGCACATCGGTGTCGATAAGGGCAAGCTCGGCAGCCTCGTAGTAATACTTGTCGTGCATATAATGGATGGCGTTGAGCGTGTTCACATAGAGGTCAGCAAGCCATTCAAGCATGATGTCATACTTGTGCATGACTTCCTTGTAGTCCAGATACTCGCTCGTGATGGGTGCAATCTCCGGTCCCACCTGCACGCCGGGCGTAAGACCGTCAGCCTCATCGCGACCGCCGTTGATGGCGTAAAGCAGAGCCTTAGCCAAGTTCGCACGTGCGCCGAAGAACTGCATCTCCTTACCAGTCTGCGTGGCAGACACACAGCAGCAGATAGAATAATCATCACCCCAGATCGGACGCATCACATCGTCATTCTCATACTGGATTGAAGAGGTATCAATAGAAATCTTCGCGGCATAGCTGCGGAAATTCTTGGGCAGGCGCTGTGAGTACAGCACGGTGATGTTCGGCTCAGGAGACGGCCCCATGTTCTCCAGCGTGTGCAGGAAGCGGAAGTCATTCTTTGTCACCATGGAGCGTCCGTCCTGACCAAGGCCGGCAACTTCAAGCGTCGCCCAGATAGGATCGCCAGAGAAGAGCTGGTTGTAGCTCTCAATGCGGGCAAAGCGCACCATGCGGAACTTCATGACGATGTGGTCAACAAGCTCCTGTGCCTGCTGTTCGTTCAGAACACCATTCTTAAGGTCACGTTCAATGTAGATGTCGAGGAAGGTTGCGATGCGGCCAACGCTCATAGCTGCGCCGTTCTGCGTCTTGATGGCGGCAAGATAGCCAAAGTACAGCCACTGGAAAGCCTCTTTAGCGTTCTTTGCGGGCTTGGAGATGTCGAAGCCATACATAGCCGCCATTTCCTTCATCTGCTTGAGCGCCTTGATCTGCTCGGCAACCTCTTCGCGCAGACGGATGACGTCATCGGTCATGGTTCCGTCACCGATTTCCGCAAAGTCCTTTTCCTTTGACTTGATGAGGAAGTCAATACCATAGAGAGCCACACGGCGGTAGTCGCCCACAATGCGTCCGCGTCCGTAGGTATCCGGCAGACCGGTCAGGATATGGGAAGAACGTGCCTTGCGGATTTCAGGCGTATACACCTGGAACACGGCATCAGAGTGTGTCTTGTGGTATTCGGTGAAAATCTTGTGCAGCTCTGCATTGGGCTTGTAGCCGTACATCTCGCAGCTCTGCTCTGCCATGCGGATGCCGCCGAAAGGCATAAATGCCCTCTTCAAGGGCTTGTCCGTCTGGAGGCCGACAACCTGCTCAAGCTGCTTGCCATCCTCGCAGATATATCCGGGCTTATGGGCAGTGATGCCAGTCACAATGTCTGTGTCCAGATCAAGGACGCCAGAGCGCTCCTTGCCGTCAAGCCCCGTTGACTTTTTGTTGTGCTCCTCCTTCTGCAGGCGCTGCAACTCTGCGAACAGCTTGTTCGTCGCATCAGTCGGTCCAGCAAGGAAGCTTGAATCTCCGTCATAAGGCGTGTAGTTCAGCTGAATGAATTCACGGACGTTTACTTCGTCCTGCCAAAGACGGCCAGTTTTAAAGCCGTTCCATTCCTCTCTTACGCTCATCTTCGTAACCTCTCTGTGTATTGTTAAAGCACCGGCACACGGCCGGTGTTCAACCTAATTAAATGACCTGCTTCTATATTACTAGCTTGCCGTTTTTTTTGCAACTAAATTCCACGGCAAAAACACAATTTATAGCGGAATTCTGCACAGAATTTCATTCAGAGACACTATTTTCTGATAAAGAGAAACAAGAAGATGTCAGGGCATAAAAAAGCCCCGCGCAGACGGAACGCAGTCCGCCGCGCGGGGTATAACAAGGCTATATGCAGCTAAGCAAGCTTATGCCTTAAGCCTTTTCTCCAAGTCATCGAGACAGGCAGAAAGCTCCTTGGGCAGGTGCTTGCCGAACTTCGGATAGTGGTTCTCGCGGATGTCCTTAACTTCCTTGAGCCAGCCTTCCTTGTCCACCTTGGTGATCTCAGGCAGTGTCTTCTTATATACGTCAGCAAGGCCCTCAGTATTGATGGCACCTTCCTTGGGCATGTAGCCGATGGGGGTATCAACAAAGTTGTCCTTGCCGTCGCAGCGGTCGAAAATCCACGCGAGCACGCGGCTGTTGTCGCCGTAGCCGGGCCACATAAAGCCACCGGGAAGATCCTTGTTGTCCTCGTCCTTGCGGAACCAGTTCACATAGAAAATCTTCGGCAGCTTGTCCTGGTCAGCGTGTGCGCCCACATCAACCCAGTGCTGGAAGTAGTCGCCCATGTTGTAACCGCAGAACGGCAGAATGGCGAAGGGGTCGCGGCGAATCTTGCCGACTTCAGCAGCATTGATTGTGGAAGCAGCGGTAATCTCGGAACCGACGATAGAGCCGAGGAAGACGCCGTGGTTCCAGCTGCGTGCCTGATGCACCAGAGGAACAGTAGACGGACGGCGGCCACCGAAGAGGATAGCGCTGATGGGCACGCCTTTGGGATCTTCCCACTCAGGCGCAATGCAGGGGCACTGAGAAGCAGGAGCGGTAAAGCGGGCGTTCGGATGTGCGAACTCCTCTCCCTTGGGGCTCTTGTCCTTGGGCAGAGCGTCACGGGTATTTCCCTTCCAGTCAACCAGCTTGCCCTTTGCAGGATAGCCAATGCCTTCCCACCACACATCTCCGTCCTCGGTGAGGGCGCAGTTGGTGTAAATCGTATTCTTTTCTGCGGAAACAAGCGCGTTCTTGTTGCTCTCCGCGCTGGTGCCCGGTGCAACGCCGAAGAAACCAGCCTCCGGATTGATTGCATAGAGGCGGCCATCTTCGCCGAATTTCATCCATGCGATGTCATCACCCACGGTCTCAACCTTCCAGCCAGGGATGGTGGGAATAAGCATAGCGAGGTTCGTCTTGCCACAGGCAGAGGGGAAGGCACCGGTAACGTACTTGACCTTTCCTTCGGGATTGGTGAGCTTGAGGATGAGCATGTGCTCGGCGAGCCAGCCTTCATCGCGTGCAAGCACCGTAGCAATGCGCAGGGCAAAGCACTTCTTGCCAAGCAGGGCATTTCCGCCGTAGCCTGAGCCATAGGACCAGATGAGGTGCTGCTCGGGGAACTGGCTGATGTACTTGTGCTCAACATCGGCGCAGGGCCAGATGCCGTTATCCTTTTCGCCGTTGTTGAGCGGCTTGCCCACAGAGTGCAGACAGGGAACGAACTCACCGTCGGTGCCGATAACATCGAGAACCTTGCTTCCCGCGCGGGTCATGATGTCCATGTTCAGCACAACATATTCAGAATCGGTAATCTCAATGCCATTCTTGGAAATGGGAGAACCGAGGGGTCCCATGCAGAAAGGAATGATATACATAGTGCGTCCGTGCATACAGCCCTTGTAAAGGCCGCGCATCGTCGCTTTCAGTTCTGTGGGGTTGATCCAGTGGTTTGTAGGACCGGCGTCCTCTTCATCGATAGAAGAGATGAATGTACGGGACTCAACGCGGGCTACATCGGAAGGAAGGGAACGGAACAGGAAGCTGTTCGGCTTTTTCGCAAGCGGTGTGGCAAGGCCTGCGTCAACGCATTTCTTCATCAGGCGGTCATATTCGGCCTGAGAACCATCACAGAGGTACACTTCATCAGGCTCGCACATATCAATGCATTCCTGAACCCACCGCAGAATTTTGGCATGCTTAATGCTCTTGTAGTCCATGCAACTACTCCTATAGTGGAGGAAGAGAACGGCGAAACAGATGATTTAACAACGTATCAGAGCTGTTTTCACCTTTACCCGAGGCACTGGCTGCCGCAGGCACGTGCTCAATTCCTTACGCCCATACTATATCCCATTTTTTCGTTATATTCAAGCCATTTGCCTTCCTGCAAAAGCTGATACGGGACAAAGTTCGCCTTATATGCCATTTTCTGGCAGTCGGTCACAAAGTAGCCCAGATAGTAGTAGCGGATTTTGTGCTTCTGGCAGTAGGCAATCTCGTTAAGGATGCTGAACGTCCCCAGACTGCGCCGCATCACCTGCGGAGAGGTGTCATAGTAGAAATACTGGGAATACACGGCATTTTTTCCAAACTGCAGGACGCTCACACCCGCAAGGGAGCCGTCAATATAATAGTCCAAATTCCGCGTGCCCGCAAAGCACTTCTCGGAAAAAGCCCTGCCGCCCCACCCATCCCAGAGACCGTTCATTCCTTCCAGCACACGGGTCATGACGGAAAGGTCTTCTTCCTCCGTGCGGTGGCGGCGTTCATACAGCGAAAGCAGTTTCACCTTCTCCAGACTGCTCAGCCTGGTCCTTCCCCTGCGCATGACGGTGGAAATATCTGCATTTTTGCGCAACAGGCGCCTCTGGCTTTTGCTGAAAGAAAAATGGCTCACGTCTATGCGGATGGGAATGCACTGGCTGCAGCCCTGACAGTTTGTGCGGTAGAGCCAGGCGCCATCCCATTGAAAGCCGTGCTCAAGGGCGGCATCAAAACAACGGCGCTGAACGGCAGAGGGTGTACCTTCGGGGCAAAGCTGGTAGCATTCAAGCAAGGACAGGCGTCGGGGAAAATAGCCGCACGCGCTTTCCCCCCAGAAATCAAAATCCGCCAGACCGCAGCCTGCATTCCCACTGCCATTATCACAAACCATACATATACTATAAATTTTTCTTTCGGAATTGACAATAGCACCCCGAAATGTGCTACACTGGGGGCATGGAAAGCAACAAGTTCAATTTCTGTCCGGAGTGCGGCAGCAAGGCTATAGAAACCAAGATGGGCGGACGCAAGTGGCTGTGTCCGGAATGCGGCTTTGACCTCTACAACAATGTGGCAAGCGCGGTGGGGCTCGTCATAGAAAACGACAAGGGGGAGGTCCTCTTTGAGCGGCGGGCAAAGGAGCCTCGCAAGGGCTTTCTCGCCCTGCCCGGGGGCTTTACCGAGCCTGACGAAAGCGGAGAAGGCGCAGCACTGCGCGAGTGCAAAGAGGAAATAGGCGTGGAGCCGCTCTCGGTTTCCTACATCTGTTCATATCCAAACACCTACGCGTACAAGGGCATCACCTACAAGACTTGCGATATGTTTTTCAGCGCGAAGCTGCCGCCGCAAGCAGAGCTCAAGGCACAGCAGGGAGAAGTGAGCGAATTCCTGTGGCTCAAACTAGAAAGCACGGAGGATGTGGAAAAATGCCCGATAGCCTTTGACTCTGCGAAAAAGACAATGCTCACCTGGCTGGCACAAAAATGAACCGCATTTTGCCTCTTGCCATCTGCGGAACTTCGTTTCTGCTGTATATCGTGATACTTTCTTTCTATATGATACGCATCAGGAAGCAGAAAAAGGCGCTCCCGCAAGGCACCGTCATTCCCAAGACGACGGCATCTTTTAAGGCAATCTTCATCACCGCCCTGCTCCTGCTCTTGCTCCCCATTCTCATCCCGCTGGACAGCTACCTCATCGCAGTGGTCTGCGCCTGCGGCATCCTGGGGGAGTTTCTTGCGCTCAAAGACAGGCTGGAGCAGCTTAAAGCATAGGGACTCACTGCACCCTTGGCGGAGCATTGATTACGGAGCGTAGTAGCCTTAATTACAAAACGTAGAAGCCTTAATTACAAAACGTAGAAGCCTTTATTAGAAAACCTAGAAGCCTTTATTAGAAGACCTAGAAGCCTTTATTAGAAAACCTAGAAGCCTTTACTAGAAAACCTAGAAGCCTTTACTAGAAAACCTAGAAGCCTTTATTACGGACTGAAATAGCCTTGATTTCGACAGAGATAACAGCGGACTCCTTTCACTGGCGCAGGAAAGCCTGAAGCCGCCCCGCCTCGTACAGCGGTATGTTCACAAGCGTGTACGGCTTTTTCTGCATGGGGGTGAACGCTTCTTCCACGCAGTAGCTGCCGCTATAAAGCCTGATTGCAATTTTTGCCTCAGAATGCTCTATGTATGAATGAAGCGAGCGGAGCGTGCCGCTCTTTCCGCTTTTTACTTCTATGGGAATCAAATTTCCCTCATGCACAAGCAGGAAGTCAAGCTCTGCATTGGACTGCTTTTTCTCACGCACCCAGAACGGCGGCTTTTCGAGCCTCAGCGATGTTCTGGCAAGCAGTTCCTGCCCGACGACCTGCTCGGCAAGCTTTCCGTTATATATGTCGCTCAGGCTGTCCGGCTTGAAGAAGCTGCCCGTAATTCCGAGCGCATGGTTCAGCATGCCGGAATCAAGAAACAGCAGATGGGGTTTGAGCTTTAAATCAGGCACGAGCGGAAGCGTGAATTCCGTCACGGGGTAACGGAGATAGAGAAGCATCGCGCGTTCGAGTATGCGGAGCGCGGAGGCAACCTCCTTCGACTTGTAGCCGGAATTCCCAAACTTCTCAAAGGTAATCCTATGCCCTGATTCAGCAGGCGCGCTTTCAATGACATGGCGGATGATGTCCGTTTCGCCGGAGCTCTTTGCATATTTACTGACATCGTCCTTGAAGGAAGAAAAAAGGGCTTCGTATACAGCGGCAACCTGCGTGAAGTCCCGCGTCTCTTTATAGCGGGAAACCGCTTCCGGCATTCCTCCGATAAACGTATACAGCCGGAACAGCTCGCCAAGCCTGCGGTGGGCAAAGTCAGGCGGCGGTGTCTGGCGGTAATATGCAAGTGCCTGCTTTTCCTCCAGAGCCTCAAGGAATTCCTCAAAGTTCATCGGAAAAAGGTAGCGGTATTCAATGCGCCCCACCGGAAAGCTGATTTTGTGCATATCCATCATGATTTCAAGGAGCGAGCCCGCGCTGATGACGAAAAGCTCCGGCATTTCTTCAAAGAAATAACGCATCTGCATGACGGCGTTGGGGGAGTTCTGGATCTCGTCAATAAAAAGCAATGTTTCGTTTTGGGGCAGGATATTTTTTTCAAGGCAGATCAGCTGAAAAAGTTCTTTCACGCCAAGCTCGTTTTCAAAAAGCTTCCTGTCGGCGGCAAGCTCCATGTTCAGATAGATGAAGCTGTCAAACTCCACGGCAAATTTCTTGATGACGGTTGTTTTCCCCACCTGGCGCGCCCCGCGCAGCACGAGGGGCTTTCTGTTCCGCGAGGCTTTCCATTTTTTCAGCTCTGCGCTGATTGCACGGTTAAATCCTAAAGTCAGGGCAATTTCGCTCATTAATTCACCTAAAGTCAGGGCAATTTTATGAGGAAAATGGACTAAAGTCAAGGCAGACAAAAAGCATACGATAACAGCGAGCATTTTTCCTTGCCTAGACTAAAATACAGATTCTCGTTATACTGCCCCACATGGGTGGTAAAAAAGATGTGAAGGCAGAGCCGGTGAAGAAGTCCGGCAAGGCGGCGGGGAAGGCAGAAGCCAAGAAGGGTGCGGCAAAGACAGCCGAAAAGCCCGCCGCAAAAGCAGCCAAAGCGCAGGAAAAGAAGCAAAAGGCAACGAAGGAACCGGTGGCTGCATCGTCGAAAAAGCCAGCGGTAACAACGCCGAAGGAGTCCAAGGCGGGCAAGCCGAAAGAAGCGGCTGTATACGATGAATCCCAGATAAAGCACCTCGATGCGTTGGAGCATATCCGCCTGAGGAGCGGCATGTACATAGGCAGGCTCGGTGACGGCAGCAATCAGAATGACGGCATCTACGTCCTGCTCAAAGAAATCATAGACAACGCCATAGATGAATTCATCATGGGCTACGGCAAGCACATAGACGTGAGTATTGAAGACAACCGCGTAAAGGTGCGTGACTACGGGCGCGGCATTCCGCTCGGCAAAGTGGTCGAATGCGTGAGCGAAATCAACACGGGCGGCAAATACAACGACGAGGTCTTCCAGTTTTCCATAGGCATGAACGGCGTGGGCACCAAAGCGGTAAACGCGCTCTCCTCTTTCTTCCGCGTGGTCAGCATACGGGACGGGCAGTGCACAGACGCCAGCTTTTCAAAGGGCAAGCTGCTCGAACAGCACACGGGCACACTCAAGCAAAAGCAGCCCAACGGCACTTACTTTGAGTTTGTGCCAGACACAGCTATTTTCGGCAAATACAGCTACGATATGTCCCACGTGGAAAAACGCATCAAAAATTATGTATATTTGAACGCAGGGCTCACCATCAGGCTGAACGGACAGGACTATTACAGCGAAAACGGCCTGCTCGACCTGTTGAACGAGGAACTGGGAGACACCTCGCTCTACGAAGCAGGAGGCTACCGCGGGGAGCACCTTCAGTTCGCCTTTTCCCACACCAACGATATAAGCGAAAAATATTTCTCCTTTGTCAACGGCCAGTACACCTCCGACGGCGGCACGCACCAGTCCGCGTTCAAAGAAGGCTTCCTCAAAGGGGTGAACGGCTTCTTCAAGAGCGACTATTCAGGGGAAGACGTTCGCGCGGGCATTGTGGCGGCAGTGCTCGTCAAGGTGAAGGACCCCGTGTTTGAAAGCCAGACCAAGAACAAACTTGGCAACACAGACATCCGCTGGGTGGTGGCGGAAACACAGTCCGCGCTTGACGAATGGCTGCACCGCCACCCCAACGAAGCAAAGCAGATTCAGGATAAAATCGAGCTGAACAAGAAACTCAGCAAGGAACTCAAAGACGTCAAGGCAAAGGCAAAGGAGGCGGCAAAGAGAATCAGCATCCGCATTCCCAAGCTAAAGGACTGCAAGTACCACGTGCAGGACGGCGAGAAGGGCGAGAACAGCATGATTTTCATCACCGAGGGAGATTCTGCTTCCGGCACGATGACGCATTCACGGGACGCAAGCTATCAGGCGATTTTTTCCCTGCGCGGCAAGCCAGAGAATATGTACGGCAAGAAGCAGAGCGAAATCTACAAGAATGACGAGCTCTATCAGCTCATGATGGCGCTGGGCATTGAGACAGACGTGGGAAACTTGAAGTATTCCAAAATCGTCATCGCCACCGATGCCGATAACGACGGCTTCCACATCCGCAACCTCGTGATGACCTTCTTCCTCGGCTACTTTGAAGAACTGGTGACGAGCGGGCGCGTGTTCATTCTGGAAACGCCCCTCTTCCGCGTGCGCAACAAGAAGGAAAACATCTACTGCTATTCCGAAGAAGAGCGGGACAAGGCTCAGGCAAAGCTCGGCAAAAGCGCGGAGACAAGCCGCTTCAAGGGACTGGGAGAAATCAACCCCGACGAATTCCGCAAGTTCATCAAGCCCGCAACCATGCACCTGACCCCCGTAGAAATCAGCCAGCTCAAGATGGTGCCCAAACTGCTCGGCTTCTATATGGGCAAGAACACTCCCGAACGCCGCCAGTTTATAGAAAAACACCTGCTTTCAAATGCGGATATCGACGCATAACGGGGGACTTTCATGGCATTTGTTAAGAATTTATTCGACAAGAACTTTATAGAGTACGCAAGCTACGTTATCCGCGACCGCGCCATTCCAGACCTTGAAGACGGACTGAAGCCGGTGCAGCGGCGCATCATGCACACGCTCTTCGAGATGGACGACGGACGCT
>CAKZZK010000255.1 GCA_937885235.1 uncultured Treponema sp. | reverse complement strand
AATTCATTATAACATGATTCTGTGTTTTTTGATGTTTTAAATTCGTTTACTATATTATAATATTTCCTGCCTTAGTATAGCTGAATAATCAGCCGCGACATTGAAGTCGGGGCATCAGCTTTTCGTTTACAGTAACACCAAAGGTATGAGCACAACATCATAAATGAAATAAATCATCCAGTGTGATGACCTGCACAAAATCCCCGCTATATTCGTTATAGGCAAGTCCATATGTTGTAATAAGCGTGCCGTGAACAACCTTTTTTTTAGGAACGGCATTTGAAAGGATTTCCTGCCTGTGAACAAGGATTTTATGATAATCTTTGCTCACAGTAAATTCCCCACTATAAAACTTTATCTCACACATATTAATCACGTTGTCTTTGCGATCAATCAGCAAGTCAATCTGCGTTCCTGCCTCATCATCTTCCTTTTTTGACCATGCAGACTGAACCGAGGAAACTCCATTTATGCCTAAAGCTTCTTTTATCTGACGGATGTGATTGAAACATACATCTTCAAAAGCAAATCCCCGCCACGCAGATATAGCCTGCGATTGAATATTTTTTTGCCAAAAACCTTCATCACCATCTTGCTGCTTATCAACAAAGCGCAAGTAAAATTTGCAAAATGAGTCAACAAGCTTAAAATGTTCTTCCCGTTTGCTGAAGCCGAACGGTATGTATTTTACAACAAAGTCACTCGCAATCAGCGCATGCAAAGCAGATGTAAGAGTTCCCCCGTCGCACAATCCTAATTTTTCCGAAACTTCCTTTCTCGTATACCCAGCATTACGAGTATTAAGCAGGTACACGATATCTTTCACAAGAGAAGGATTGGTAAATACAGAAGCAAACAGTCGGCTATATTCATCCCTCAGCTTCGCTTTTTTTGAAAAGAAAAGCTCATCCATATTCTGCGCAAAACTTTTTCCGCTCTCAAAATAGCCAAGATAATAAGGAATACCCCCTACAGCCATATACCCCTGTACAACATCATACCTTGAAAGCTTTACGTTATTGCTGACGAAAAAAGCCTCGCATTCTGCAAGCGTAAACGGAGCAAGCTGAATTTCATATGTTACCCGGTTATATAGCCCACCGTGATTATTTATGAGCTTATCTAAAATCCATGAATTTGCGCTCCCGCAAACTATAACCAGTATATTTTCGCGATGGCATGCCCATGTATTCCAAAAACCTTCAAATGCCGTTATAAAGCCGGAACGAGGCGTATCCATCCAGGGCAATTCATCCAAAAAAATAACCTGCCGCCCGCCATCATCTTTATGTTCAAGCAAGGTTTCCAGCATAAAAAATGCTTCAAGCCATGATTCAGGGCAATGCGACTTTTTCATTCCGTGCAGCTGTAGTGAATAATAAAAATGCTTAAGCTGACTTTGAAAAACACCCTTTTTTCCCTGAGTTCCATCAACAGGAGAAAGCCCCGCGTGCCTGAATGTTATTTTATTCTTAAAAGCTTCATCAACAAGATAGGTTTTACCCACCCTGCGGCGACCGTATACGGCAACAAGTTCTGCTTTTGAACTGTTATAAAGCCTGTTAAGTTCGGCAACTTCATGAATCCTGCCAATCATATAGTTTTATGATAATACCGTTTTATTTTGAGGTCAAGCACTAAATAATGCATTTCATCTCAAAATAAAACGCCAATATACGTGTCAGGCTGCCATTGCCTGCTTTAATATAGCTGAATAATCAGCCGCGGCAATCTGAAAAACTCCTGTAGCAGTTTAAAATGGTGATTATTCAAATAATTTCCTCACATAATGCCCCACAGCTCTAACAGGCTTAGTTATCCTCCACGACCTGCTATTGCGTAGCATATCTATTTCTCTCTGAAGCCTCTTTACTTCCACAGCATTGAAGTCTGCATCCGCTTTTCGTTTACTGCCCGGAAACATTCCCAAATTTGCATCCAAATCATTCGCCCAAAGCAATACTTTAGGATGTTTAAAAATATCATTCTGCATAACTTTCTTGTAAAGCGGATAATAGGGATGGCATGAATTCCACACGCACATAAACCACTGCATGTCCTCATCGAATTCGCCTCCTGGCTGTATCTGGCGAATACGGACTTTATCCGCGCCAAACTCTTCTATACACCGGCGTGTGAACTCTGGCATTTCTCTGAAATTTGCTTCCTGCAAAACAGTCGCCAATTCAAAATGATTTATAATGCCTTTTTCTCGTAACGATCTAACAAATCGCAAGGAAGAGATAAGTTTGGAAATCGGTTCTTTCGTCCCTGACAGGTATTGGTAAGTATCCTCTTCAAAGCTCATGATGGTAATTGCAACGTGAAGATTGTAAGCTCCCAGATTTTTAATTTTTTCCCAGTTTTTTTCATTAAAGAGCGCACCGTTTGTTTCAAGGAGCACCTTGCACAGATGGGGGGCAACAGGCTTCCATTCGTTCCGTAACCTTAAAATATGAGGACTGCAGAACAATTCTCCCCTGCCGTTTGCACCTATTGTCCTTACATAAGGCAAGACAGGCTTTAATCTCTCATCCAGCAAGTCATATTCTTTTGCATAATTATGTTCACGGCAGTCTTTCATGTGCATGTAACTCGTACAGCATGTGCAGTTGTAATTGCAGTTTCCTTCTTGAGCAAGATACAATTCTTCCGGCATAGCGTCCAAAGCTGTTTCGTCATATTCAACAAGAATCTCGTCCGTTTGCCCGTTAGCAATATACGGACAGTTTGTTGCATCACAGAAAGAAAAATCCCCATCTTTAAATCTACTTCTGATTTTCCGCGCCCGTTCTGAGTGAATGATTTCATCAAACGTCTGAGTAAGCAAATTACCTATCCAAGAATCCCTCATCCAACCACATACACGCGAGCCAGTTTCAAAAGTATTAGCGGTCTCGGCTAAAAAAAAGCTTCCCAATGTG
>CAKZZK010000254.1 GCA_937885235.1 uncultured Treponema sp. | reverse complement strand
CACATTGGGAAGCTTTTTTTTAGCCGAAACCGCTAATACTTTTGAAACTGGCTCAATATTCTAATTTTGAATAGTCAGCTTAATATTAACCCCGTAAACTTAACCTTATGGAAGTAACGCAGGCGGAATTTGCCCGGATGTGCGGGGTAACGCCCGCATCAATAAGCGGGAAAATCAAAAACGGCAACCTCATACGTAATTCAGGGAAGAAACTGGATACGGATAATCCGGTGAACCGTGCCTACCTGACTTCCAAGCAAAACAGACTGCAACTGGCCACACGAAGCCCAAAAACTGCGACCGCAACAGACGGCAAAGAGCCAGACAAAGAGCTTGCCCCTGCCGTGGCTGCGCCTGTGATTAATGACGGATTGAGCGAGGCTATGCTTAGCATGACAATGGGGCAGCTGGTGGCAAATTATGGCGGGGTTGCCGGTGTAGACCGCCTTGCAAAAACACTGCAGACGCTCACCTCGTCAAGGGAGAAAGAGTTGCGGATGCAGGAGCGGCGGCAGGAGCTTGTGCCAAAAGATTTTGTTACAAGCCACCTGTTTGGCTTTGTTGACCAGCTAATGAACAAGCTGCTTGACTGGCCGGAAGGTGCGGCAGACACCATTATTGCAAAGGTGCTTGCAAACCAAGAAGGCGGGCGCGGCGTGATTGTCAATTACATTAGGGACGGGCTTGCCCGCTGCATCTGCGATGCAAAGCAGCACGTCATAAACGAACTGGCCGTTCTGCGCGGCAAATATGATGCCGTACGAACAGACATCGAAGAGCTAAAGGACGCGGTGGCGGACTTAAAGGACGAAATATAAAGGAGCTACACATGGAGACAAGACAGGATTTAGGAAAGCATGAAAAAATGCTTATCGAGCAGGCAGAGCGTTACGGCGTTCTTGCGGCAGAGATGCTGAAGCATACCGTTGTTGACAGGCAGGATGCCGCTCTGTTTGCACTTGAAAAGCAGGGCGAGGTATTTTGCGAGCTGCTGGATCCAGAGCAGGAGGCAGAAGCTAATGGCAAGAGCAAAGGCATACCGCCCGCCGCCAATGAGGCAGACTGCCGTCCTCGAGCTGCTGGCGGCTGGGGTACATTGATACACTTCATCGAGTTTTACAATCCCGCAAAGGACAGTTACATCCCATGGCATGGTATTGTAATAGTCGAAACCTATGACCGGAAGTACCTGATGGATGTGAAGCCACTGAGGCCTGCCAAAGAGAGAGCCATCCTGGTTTATAAGCCTTGATACTATCGTGCAGCAGGCCAGGGATGAAAATCCGGAAAAGGAGCTAATAATAACAGTCTTGCAGGAGGTAGATTCATCAACAGTACGTGTACTTCAATACAATGACATCAAGAAGAATGCATTCAGTTTTAACAATTCGTTTGAAACAATCAGGGAACTTAAGGACTTGATGTTTTAGCAATGAAAGAACATGCAGGAGGATTTCCAAGGTGATTGAGTGCGCGGCGATTTTAGAAACGGGACATATTCCGGCAACAAGGTGATACATATCCTGTAGGATATCCCAACACCGGGCTGTCGGGATGCCCTACAGCCCGGTGTTGGGGAGATATACAGTCCACTGTTTACCAAAAGGGAGGAATTAAAATGGTGAATGAAGAATCAAGGGATTTGAAAATTTCAGAGGCAAAGTTTTTTCCTGAGCCGAACGCTATATTCAGGGAAAACAAGAGCTTTGGCAATGAGTACTGGAGGGGCTGGGTTTTCAACGGGCTGTCAGTGATTGCTTCTGCGGCGATTTATGATGACGGCAGGGAGTGGCTGCATGTGTCATTCTCGCGGAGAAACAAAATGCCGTCTTATGCAGACCTGCAGCTGGTAAAGCGCGAGTTTATCGGGAACGACAAAAAGGCAATCATGGTCTTTCCTGAGCAGGAAAACTATGTGAACATTCATCCAAACTGCCTGCACCTGTGGTATTCGGCGGAAGTCCCAATTCCCGAATTCTCACAAGGCGTGGGGACTATCTGAAACGAAGGAACGGAGGCGGCGGGGTGTATATTTCGGGGAATCTGGCGGTTGCCGGAGATTATGAGTACCTGGCAGGGCAAATCAGGAGCCTTACGGCGGTACGGCAGTATGAGCTGCCGCACAAGTTTGCGGAGCGCGTGCGCTACATTGACAGGGAGCTTTCCCCTTTTCCGGGGAGGTTCAGCTATGAGCGCTTTCCGTATTTTAAAAAGATTGTGGATGCGTTTGCACCGGACAACCCTGTGCACCGCATCATTGTGATGAAAGGGAATCAGCTGGGGGCCACGACGGGAATCCTTGAGAGCGTGATACTCTATAACATCATGTCAAATCCTGCAAGCCAGCTATTTGTCCTGACAGACGAGGATATGGCAAAGACAGCCATGAGCACCAAGATTGACCACATGATTGACGGGGCGGGCGCAAGAAAGCTGATCTATGCCCAGACCAAAAAGGCGGCGGGAAGCCGGAACACAGGCGACACCGCATTGAAGAAGGAGTATCCTGGGGGATACCTGCACGCGGTGGGCGGCAAAAGTCCAAACCGATTCCGCAATTTTTCGTACAAGGTCATTCTGGTTGACGAAATTGACGGCATGCCGGACAAGCTTAAGGGCGAGGGCACAATCCAGGATTTGGTGGAGGCGCGTTCGGACGCATACGCGAGCATCCGCAAGCTGTACTTCGGGAGCACGCCGACCATCGAGCAGACAAGCAAGATTTACAAGCTGTACCTTGAGGGCGACCAGGAGAAATTTTACGTGCCATGCAAGTTCTGCGGGCGGATGCAGGAGCTGCAATGGTCTGTCTGGGATGATGCGCACAACAAAATCGGGGGCATCGTCTGGGAGAATGACGCGGAGTTTATGCCGGTCTTGCAGTCGGTGGGGTACAAGTGCCCGTATTGCCGCAGGGTGATGAAGAACTGGGACAAGGCGGACATCATGCAGAAGGGCGAGTGGCGGGCGACGGCGACGGCGAGGGCTATAGCCACGCACTCGTTCCACATTTCACCCCTGTACAACCCTAACATCATCAACTTAAGGACTGCTGTTTAAAATTTTCGAAATCCAGTAGAAT